>SXTL01000099.1 GCA_005790965.1 Burkholderiales bacterium
GGATGATCGGGCGGCAGGCGCAAAGGTTCCGCTTCATCCGGCCAGATCAACTGCTCGAGGCCGGGTTTGCGGGCCTCGCCCTTGGCCACCCCCAAGATCCGCAAGTCACCCAAACCTAATTCATCCAGTACGGCCTGCGCTACATTCACTTGGCCCCGGCCGCCATCGATCAAGAGCAGATCCGGGCGTGCGGCTGGGCCATCAACCTCGGCCTCAATCCCACCCTCTTGCACGCCATAGCGGCGCAACAAGGCCTCGCGCAACGCGGCATAATCATCGCCCCCACGCGCAGGGCTGACATTAAATCGGCGGTATTGGGCATTCTGCATGGTCCCGTGATCGTACACCACGCACGACACAACCGCCGCCTCGCCCTGCGTATGACTGACATCGAAACATTCAATGCGGGCAATCATGCCACTCGCCCCACCTTCTAGGGCCGCATTTAAGGCGGCCAAACGCGTCTCTTGTCCAGCCTGCTGACCTTCGCGCGCCGCCAGCGCGAGCGTTGCGTTTTGCCGCGCTGTTTGAAGCCAGACCCGGCGTTCGCCGTTTACGCGCGTCAACACCTTGACGGAACGATCCGCCGCCTCGGCCAGCCAATCCGCCGCCTCACAGGGGAATTCCAGAATCAAGATCGGCGGGACCGGCTGGCTGGCGTAGTGCTGCGCGACAAAGGCATCCAGCACACCAGCGGCCTCGGCCCCCTCGACATGGCCTGGAAAAAAAGCCCGACCGCCCAAACTGCGCCCACCACGCACCATCGACAAATAGACGCAGGCCAAACCGCCCGCCATGGCCACCGCTAAAATATCCGCATCCTGCTGGCGACGACTCTCGACAAACTGTTTTTCGCGCACCTGATTCAAGGCCAGCAGCTGATCCCGTAACTGGGCTGCGTGCTCAAACTGCAGGGCCGTCGCGGCCGCCTGCATCTGCGCCTGCAAGCGACTGACCAGTTCACCATCGCGCCCGGATAAAAACAGGGCCGCATCGGCCACATCACGCGCATAATCCGCCGCGGCAATCAGGCCCACACAAGGCGCCGTACAGCGCTGGATCTGATGCAGCAAACAAGGGCGTGAGCGGTGCGCATAAACGCTGTCCTCACAGGTTCGTAAGCGAAAAACTTTCTGCAAGATCTGAATGCTGTCCCGCACCGCTAATGCGTGCGGGTAAGGTCCAAAGCGCTGACTACCTTCCGTAATCCCGCCTCGCTGATAGGCGAGTCGCGGAAAGGCATGCCCAGACAAGACCAGATAGGGATAGGACTTGTCATCGCGAAAGACGATGTTGTAGCGCGGCGCGAGCGCCTTGATGAGGTTGCTCTCCAGCAACAGCGCCTCAGACTCGGAGCGCGTCACCGTCACCTCGATGGCGCGCAACCGACTCAGCATCAAACGAATACGAGGGCTCTGATCAGTCTTCTGGAAATAGCTGGAAACGCGCCGCTTCAGGTCGCGCGCCTTGCCCACATAAAGTACATCGCCCGTCTCACTCAGATAACGATAAACACCGGGGAGATGCGGCAGTCCGGCCAGAATGGGGCCGGGGTCAAAGGGTTGGGGAGCGGCATCCGTCATGCAGGCAGGACAGGGACCTAGTCGTCCTCGTCCAGCAACCGGCCGCCGATCGCCCAGTCCTCAAAGGGCAGCGATTCGAAGGCAATGTAGGTGTACTGGCGCGGCTTCAGGGCGTGCCGCTCTAGGGTCGCCGTGATCTCTGCGGCGATCCTTTTCTTTTGCTCACGGCTTAATTCTCCGGCAAGCTTGATGCTGACAACGGGCATGGCGAAACCTCCAAAAAAGCACGGATGGCAACAAATACGGCCGCGAATGCCTCCGGCGTCAGGCGGCGCGTCTGCGTGTTGTAACGCGAACAATGGTAACTGTCGAACAGGGTCAGGCTGCCAGGCAGATCATGGCGTGCGGCATGAAAGAAAGATCGCGTTCCGGCCTTCAAGCCCAAGGCCCGCAACACGGCATTGTGGGCAATCAAGCCCAGCGCCAACACGGCCGTACCCGGTGCCAGGGCCTGTAATTCCGAGCGCAGGAAGGCATTACAGCGGACGATCTCCGCCGTCTCCGGCTTGTTTGCCGGCGGCAGACACTTGACCGCATTCGTAATGCGACAGTCGATCAACCGCAGCCCATCGTCAGCCGCCACACTCACCGGGCCAGTTGCAAAGCCGAAGCGATGCAAGGTCTCATAGAGCAGAATGCCGGCATGGTCGCCGGTAAAGGGCCGACCGGTGCGATTAGCACCGTGCATGCCCGGGGCCAGACCGACAATAAGGAGACGAGCGGACGGGTCACCGAACGGCGCTACCGGCCGGCAAAAATAGGTTGGATACTGCACCTTGGTGGCGTCCAGAAATTCTGCCAGCCGCGGACAGGCCCGACACTCCGGATTAAACCCAACCATGCTGTCGGTCACGGCTGCATCTGCTCCGGCTGCAAGGTCGCGTGCCCGATGCCGAATGGACGCAATTGCGTTCGCGCCGCCTCCAGAATGCGCGCCCAATCATCCATCGCTTCCAGATCGAGATGCGCCGAGAGGGCCACCTGTCCGGACGACAGGGACCAGACATGCAAATCATGTACCGAATGAACGCCGGGGATTCGCGCCAAACCACGGGCGATCTCATCGAGGTCAATATGCCCTGGCACCGCCTCGAGCAAAACATGTAGCGCATCCCGCAACAAGCGCAAGGCCGAGACGAGGATCAACAGAGCCACCAGCAAAGACAGGACAGGATCTACCCATACCCAGCCCATCCAGTAAATGAGGACGCCCGAGACAAGCGCCGCCACCGAACCCAAAAGGTCGCCCAGTACATGCAGCAAGGCTGCACGGGTGTTGAGATCCGAGCCCCCATGATGCAGCTTCCAGGCCACCAGCAAGTTGACGAGCAGGCCGATCGCCGCCACCACCATCACCGTATCGCCCTGCACCGATGGCGGTGCCGCCAGCCGCTGCAGGGCCTCCAGCCCGATCCAGGCGATGAGCGCCAGCATCAAAAGACCGTTAAACAGGGCCGCCAGGATCTCCAGACGCACCAGCCCGTAGGTGTGCCGGCTGGACGGCGGACGACGCGCCAGCCAAGCCGCCAGCGCCGCCAAACCGAGCGCACTACTGTCTGTGACCATATGCCC
>SXTL01000100.1 GCA_005790965.1 Burkholderiales bacterium
GAGTTTCGCAGTATTGAACAGGGCGGGCGCACCGTGTACCAACTCTACTCGGACCCAGCCGATGTCTGGATCCGGATTCGCCCGGAGAACGCCTTGCACGCCGATAATCCCGGGCGCGAAGAGCCCCTGCGCCGCCTGTCGATGACGCAGCTGGAACTGCTATTGAATGGGGCGATCGATCCTGATCAGGATTCGGCCAGCCAGCGCGCCGCATCGCGGGCGTAATAGGTCAGGATGGCGTCGGCGCCGGCGCGTTTGAACGACAGCAGCGCCTCCATGACGCAGGCCTGTTCGTTGATCCAGCCATTCTGGCCGGCGGCCTTCAGCATCGCGTATTCGCCACTCACCTGATAGACAAAGGTCGGCGCCTTGAACGCATCTTTCACCCGGCGCACGATGTCGAGGTAGGGCAGGCCCGGTTTCACCATCACCATATCGGCGCCTTCCTGCAAGTCCAGGCTGACCTCCCACAACGACTCGTCCGAGTTGGCCGGGTCCATCTGGTAGGTGTACTTGTTGCCGGCCCCGAGGTTGGCGGCAGAGCCAACCGCATCGCGGAAGGGGCCGTAATAGCTCGACGCATACTTGGCTGAATAAGCGAGGATGCGGGTGTGAATGTGACCGGCAGCGTCGAGCGCCTCGCGCACGGCGTGGATACGGCCATCCATCATGTCGGACGGCGCCACGATGTCGGCTCCGGCCGCCGCGTGGGTCTCGGCCTGGCGGGTCAGCACGGCAATGGTCTCGTCGTTGAGTACATAGCCATTCGCGTCGATCAGGCCATCCTGGCCGTGGCGGGTGTAGGGATCGAGCGCGACATCGGTGATGACGCCCAGTTCCGGGAGGCGTTGTTTCAGTGCCGCGACCACGCGCGGTACCAGTCCGTCGGGGTTGTAGGCCTCGCTGGCAGTGTCGTTCTTGAGCGCGGTGTCGATAACCGGAAACAGGGCCAGGGCGGGGATGCCGAGTTGCAGGCATTCCTCGGCCAGCGGCAGCAGATGATCCAGCGACAGCCGTTCAACGCCGGGCATCGAGCTAACCTGCTCAACGCGGTTGTGGCCGTCGAGCACGAACACCGGCAGGATCAGGTCGTTTGCCGTCAGTGCGTTTTCGCGCATCAGGCGGCGCGAAAAATCGTCACGACGCATGCGCCGCATGCGTTTGCGGGGAAAGGCGGAAAGGGTAGCGTTGAAGTCGGTCATGGTGTGGCCTGCGAGTCAGGGGCGGACGGTTGCATGGTAGCCGAATCCGCGTCCAGCGCGGGAGGCAGCGTTGCCTTGGCTGGCTTGACCATGTCGAGCCAGAGTCGAATGACTGTTTCGGCTTCTTCCAGCCCAATCCGGTGCGTGCTCGAGAAGAGTTGTACGCGGGCGCTAAAACCGGCCTCGCTCAGCTCGGTCTGTACGGTGCGAATAACCTGCATGGCCTGACTGCGAGACAGCTTGTCGGCCTTGGAGAGCAGGATATGGATTGGTTTGCCGGTGGGCCGGAACCAGTCCAGCAAATGCCGATCCAGATCGGTCAGGGGGTGGCGAATGTCCATGATGAGGACGAGTCCCACCAGTTGTCGGCGGTCAGCCAGATAGCCGCCAATGAGCTGCTGCCAGGCGCGTTGCTGGGTGAATGGGGCCTTGGCAAAACCATAGCCGGGCAGGTCTACCAGGAAGCGGCCAACCTGAGCCTCAAAAAAATTCAGGTGTTGGGTGCGGCCCGGGGTTTTGCTGGCAAAAGCAAGCCGTTTCTGATTGGCAATGCTATTGATCGCGCTGGATTTTCCTGCGTTGGAGCGGCCGGCAAAGGCGACTTCGCGCTGACTGCCCTCTGGCAGGTCACGGATGTGGGCGATGGTGGAAAAGAAACGGGCATTGAGCATGGCAAGGCGGATCCGGTGCTTGGCAATAGGACGGCTTGCCGATAGAATCCTCGGGATTTTACAAAAAAAGAGGAAGAATTGCGATGAACCTGCTAACAACCTTTATTCTGGCTGCGCTGCCGGTGTCTGTTGCGCTGGCTAGCCCGGTTGCTGCACCGGCTGCGGCCAAGGGCGATGCGGCCAAGGCGCAGTCTATTGTGAACAATGTGTGTGGCGCGTGCCACGGCGCGGATGGCAATAGCACGGCGTCCAACTATCCGAATCTGGCTGGCCAAACGCCGGAATATATCAACAAGCAGCTCCACGATTTCAAGTCTGGGGCGCGTAAGAACGCCATCATGGCGCCGAATGTGACCCAACTGAGCGCGGCCGATATGCTTAACCTGGCGGCTTATTTTGCGGCGCAAACGCCCAAGTCCCGATTGGCCAAGGACGCGAATCTGGTGGCCGAAGGCAAGCGCCTTTATATGGGTGGCAATGCGGCTAGCGGTGTGCCGGCCTGCGCTTCCTGTCACGGCCCGGCGGGCGAAGGCATCCCGGTGCAGTTTCCGCGTCTGGCCGGTCAGCAGGCCAAGTATGTGCAATCGCAACTGGTTGGATTCCGGAGTGGGGATCGGGTCAATGATGGCGGCAAGATGATGCAGGTTATCGCCCGCAAGATGACCGATCAGGAGATGCGTGCGGTTGCGGAATACATTTCCGGACTGCGCTAAGCGCAAGTCTCGGGGCGGCGAAGAAACGGCACTGCGGTGCCGTTTTTTTTGTCGTGGTCAATAGTAGAAAACCCTGTTTGATATATTGCTCGGAAGGCGCTATAAATCGCACCCGGAGCACGAGTTGGCTGCTATTCGGCGGCCCGTTTCCTAACTGTAACAAGGAGAAATCTATGGATCGTAGACAAGTTCTGAAGGGCGCTGGTTCAGCGGGTGCGGTCAGCGTTGCTATCGCTGCCGGTTTGCTGAAGCCGACGGATGTTTTTGCTGTGGATGCCAAGGCCTTCGCGGCTTCGGATGCCGGTGCTGTTATGGCGGCGGTGGGCGGTAGCGGTGCAGAAGCTAACGCAGGCGTGGTGGTTGGTGCTCCGGACATCGCTGAAAACGGCGCTGTTGTTCCGGTGGATGTGACCTCCAATATTGCTGGCACGACCTCTATCGCTATTGTGGCTGAGAAGAATTCTCTGCCCCTGATCGCTGAATTCAGCTTCAGCAACGGTGCTGTGGCCTATGTGGCTACCCGCATCAAGATGGGCGCGACCTCCAATGTGATCGCCGTGGCTAAGGCCGGCGGCAAGGCCTACAAGGGCCACAAGGAAGTCAAGGTCACCATCGGCGGCTGCGGCGGCTAATTCAGACGATAACGAGAAAAGGACACTATTATGGCAATGAAACTGCGTGCATCGATGTCTGGCGATACGGCCGATATCAAGTGTTTGATGAACCACCCGATGGAAACGGGTTTGCGTAAGGATGCCGCCTCCGGTAAGGTGGTTCCGGCCCATTTCATCACCAATGTCACCTGCACTGTGGGCGGCAAGACGGTGGTGGATGCCCAATGGGGCGGCGGCGTTTCCAAGAACCCGTACCTGGCCCTGAAGGTCAAGGGCGCCAAGTCCGGTGACACCGTGACGGTGAACTGGGTTGATAACAAGGGTGAGAAGGAAACCGTTAGCGCGAACATCGGCTAATGCGTTTAGGGGTCGAGTCTCGGTTACGGGGCTCGACCCTTTTCAGCTTATTCGGTTTACCCGGTCAAAGCATTTGCTGCGTGTCTTGACCGGGTGGCCCGATAGATCGGTTCGGTGTGCCAGGCGTACCAGTTACCGTGTTTAAGACCCGCCCCGCCGGGCATTAGCTGACAGGAGAAACATGCGCGATAAGGTTGCCTTGATGGGGTTGCTGTGTGCGTTGGTCAGTAGTCTGGCCAGTGGCTTGGTGCGTGCGGGCCCGCCGCATCCTGTCAACATTCGCCCGGATCTGGCCAAGCTGGTGGTTCAGCATGAGGGGCGGCCCGTGATCGTGGAGCGCAATGTCGATCCGGAGAACATGATCGACCCGGATTACATGATGACTTCGCGGGCCTGTCCGCCTTACTGCATCCAGCCCATGCAGTTGGCACCCGGAGTTGAGACCGTCGGTGAACTGGAAGTGATTGGTTACCTGCAGTGGGTGGGTAGGGACCATTCGGTGCTGGTGGTGGATTCGCGCGATGGAGACTGGGCGCAGCGCAGCGGTCTGATTCCTGGCGCGGTCAATATTCCCTGGCAGCGTTTGCATCCGGCCCACAGCGACCCGGAAAAGATTGCCGATGTCCTGCAGTTTCAGTTTGGCGCCGCGCGTCAGGCGGGACTGTGGAACTTTGAGAATGCCAAGACGCTGGTAATGTATTGCAATGGCCTTTGGTGCGGACAGTCGCCGACCAATATCAAACAGTTGCTGGCGTTGGGTTACCCAGCCCACAAGATCAAGTGGTACCGTGGCGGTATGCAGTCCTGGAAATCCCTGGGGTTGACCACGGTGTTTCCTGAGAAGAAGTAAATCAATACCAATAGAACCAATAGAACCAATAGA
>SXTL01000015.1 GCA_005790965.1 Burkholderiales bacterium
ATCTGGCACGAACCGACCCGGTCGCAGTATCTGCTGCGTGAGGCGCCGACTGAGACATCCCCAACTTAAGCCGGCCGTGATCCGACACTGGCCTCTGGGATTGTTGCTGCTGCTGCCCATTATCGGGTTGGGCGGAGCGCCGCTCTTTGATCTCGATGAGGGAGCTTTCACGGCGGCGACGACGGAGATGTTTCTGCGCGGCGACTTCTGGTCAACTTATCTGTTGGGCGAACCGCGCACCGACAAACCTATCCTGATCTATTGGCTGCAGGCCGTTTCGATCTGGGCCTTCGGTTCGACCGAGTGGGCCTTTCGCCTGCCTTCGGCGCTGGCAGGCAGCGCCTGGATTGCGATCACCTGGCTGTTTGTTGCACGGGTGGCAGATCCCGGGCGAGCCTTGCTGGCGGCCTTGCTGGTGGCCACGGCGGCGGGAATTAGCGTTATTTTGCGGGCGGCGACGGCGGATGCCTTGCTCAATCTGTGGCTGGCGGGCGCGGGCTATGCGGCGTGGTTATGGTTGGCCGAGGGCCGCATGGTCTGGCGTTATGTAGGCTTTGCCGCCATGGCCTTGGGCTTTTTGACCAAGGGGCCGGTTGCGGTGGTGGTGCCGGCGGCGGCCGTCTTTTTTTGGTGTGCGAGCCGGGGCGAATGGCGCCAGTTCTGGCGCTGGGGCATCGGTACCGATATCCGCTCGTTGGGACCGGTCCTGCTCTTTGTGGTCTTGGCCTCGCCCTGGTTCATCGTCCAGTATCTGCGCGAAGGGATGGTTTTCTTCGAGGGTTTCTTCCTCAAGCACAACCTGCAACGCTACGACTCGGCTATGGAAGGGCACCGCGGCCAGTATTTCTATTACCTCTGGGTTGTGCCGCTCTCGCTTTTGCCGCATACCGGTTGGTTATTGGCGGCATTGATGCGTCTGCGCCGGGTCTGGGTCGATCCGCTGCAGCGCTTTGGACTGCTCTGGTTTCTGTTTGTGCTGGTCTTCTTCAGTTTCTCTGGCACCAAGTTGCCGCACTATGTTTATTACGGTTACGGCGGCCTGATTCTGGTCCTGATTGGCCAAAGCCATCTGCATCGGTTTGCGGCCTTTGTGCCGGCGCTGCTGGGGTTTGGTTTCTTGGTGGCCCTGCCTTGGTTGTTGGCGGCCGCGGTGCCAGGTCTGCGTCCGGACGACCGTTTGTTGGCCGCCGATCTGGGCGCCCATTTTGATACGACCTATATCGCGGTGTTTGCGGTTTTGACTTTGCTTAATCTGCTCTGGCTGCTGCGCCGACGCAATACGCAACGGATCATCTACTGGCAAGGGGTAACGGCGGCGCTGGCCTTTGCGCTGGTCTTGTTGCCGGCGATCGGTGGCTTGTTGCAGGACCCGATTCGTCAGGCCGGGAAGATTGCCGCCGGGATGTCGGCCCCTTTGACCCTGTACGGGGTCAACACGCCAAGCTTTCAGACCTATGCCGGCCGGGCGGTTGCCCGGCGTGCGCCGCAGCCCGGTGAGGTGGCCCTGACGCGCGCGAGCCGTCTGGCTGACTTGCCGGGTGCGGAGGTCATTTTCCGCGAACGGGGTTATTTGCTGGTGCGGATGCCGCTGGCCGATCGGTAGCCCGCAACCAGAAAAACGCTGTAGCGGCGGGTGAGGTCGCGGTGGATCGGAATAACGATCTCCGGCAGGGGGGTAACCGAAGTGAAGTGCTGGCGTAGAAAGGCTGGATCGCTCGGTCCGCCTACGAGCAGAAAGGGGCCATCGGGCGCTGTAGCCAGGTCGTTCATAAGGGCGTAGTGACTCCGAACCTGGCCGGACAGGTTCCAGAAATAGGCCGGTCGCGAGCGGGGTCGGGCGTAGTACAGGAGTTCGGTAATGACATCCCGGTCGGTGCATAAGAGACGGGCTTTGGGGTGGGCGGCGAGCTGCTCTTTCACGGCGGTGCCGAAGCTGCGCCAGCCGGTGATGCGGTGATAGGGATTGGTCTTGCGGGTGAGTTCCACGCCGGCCCAGCGCGTTAAGTCGTGATAATGATAAATCAAGCCGCCCAGGGCCAGGTTGAGGCCTAGGGCGAGTATCAACAGATGGCGGCGATTGGCTTGCAAGACAGCGATGACGACGAGCGGCGTTGCTGCGACATAGGCGAAGGCCGCCCAGTTGGCGAAGGCGCGCGAGAGCAGGGCCAGAGCCAAGAAACCCGTCAGCGGCAGGGCAACAAACCAAACCAGAAAGCGGAGCGCCGGCTGTTCACGCCAACGGCTTGGACGCAGAACTAGGCCGATCAGGATGGCGAACAAGAGCGGGCCAAAAACTGCAAATTGGGCGCCGAAAAATTCCAGCAGTTTGTCTGGGTGGAGTAAGCCGCGATCAAGTTGTGAAATTTCGGCGGTGTGCTGAAAACTGGCAAATTGGTGTTGAACATTCCAAAGCAGGTTGGGTGCGAACAAGAGGAGGGCAATCGCCAGAGCGACGAAGGGCTTGGCTGAGGTCAGGTGACTGCGCCGCTGCGATTCGCTTAACAACCAGCCCAGGGCAGCCACCCCAAACGCCGCCATGGTGTATTTTGATAGCAGGCCTAGGCCAACCAGCAAGCCGAGAAGTAGCCAGTCGCGCCAACGATTCAGGTCGCTAGCCCGCACTAAGGCCCAGAGTGACGCGCTCCAGAAAAAGAGCAGGGCTGCGTCGGTGGTGATCAGCCAACTGCCGAGGCCAACGACCGGCAGGGTCGCATAGAGCAAGGCCGCCCACAGCGGTGCGGCGGGCGCGTTAAGGCGGGGTTGCCAAACCAGCAGTCGGCGAGTGGTGAAATAAAGCAGGATCGCGCCCAGCGGATAAAGTACAAGCGAGGGAGCACGCACGGCGAATTCGCTGTCCCCCAAAAGGGCCGTGCTAAGGGCAATAAGCCAGGCCAGCATGGGGGGTTTTGAGTAATAACCCCAGGCCGGGGTGGTGGACCAGTCCCAATATTGCGCTTCGTCAAAAAATAGCTCAGGTTGGGCATGGAAGGCAGCCGCCAAGCGCCAAACGGTGAGGGCAACGAGGGCTAGACCAAGCCAGCGCAGGTCTTGATGCAGGCGATCAGGCATGGGGTTGATCCGGATCGTTCTGGGCGAGCGCGCTTTCAAATTGTGCGGCCTGCCGGTGTTGGCGATACAGGTGGGCGCCGATGATGGCGGAGACAATAAACAAGGCTGCGGCTATGCTCAGGCGCAGGCTGGGGTCCACATTCACGCCACTCCCGGCGAGGGCAAAGATCAGGGTCTGGGGCAGAAAACCCAAGGCCGATCCGGCAAAGAAAGGCAGGGCGGCGGTGTGGCTGAGCCCGGCGATGAGATTGGTCAGCAAATTGCTGCCGACGGGGAGGAGGCGGATCACCAGCGCCATGTTGAACGGGCTGCGGCCAAGAAAGACATCCACTTGGGCGATACGCTGCGCAAAGCGGCGCTTCATCAGATCACGGGCCAAAACGCGGGCGTAATAAAAACTGGCAATGCAGCCCAGGACGGTCGCCAGCAGGGCCAGCGCAGTGCCGCTGACAAAGCCGAAGGCATACCCGCCCAGAAAGGCAAAGACCTGGCGCGGCAGGCCCACGGCCATGGCCAGCATGCCCATGACGATGAAGATGATTTCACCACGCAGGCCTTGTCCGCGCACGGTTGTGTCGATCCATTGTTCATTGAGGCTGTCGAGGCCCAAATGGCGCACGGCCAAGCCCAGAAACACAAGGGCGGCCATCAAGAGAGCGCTTTTGGCAAGGGTGCGTAGCATATGGGCCGGATTGTATCCGCAATCCATGATCGGGCCTGTCACAGCGGGTGTGTTTCTGCGCGGCAGATGGGCCTTTTTGCTTGCCCGGGAAGGCACTTCCCTGTATGCTCTGCAACCTTCCGGAGAGGTGGATGAGTGGTTTAAGTCGCACGCCTGGAAAGCGTGTGTGGGTGAATAGCCCACCGCGGGTTCGAATCCCGCCTTCTCCGCCAGATTATTCATCCTGCATTTAACAAAAACCCGTAACGCATTCGCGCTACGGGTTTTTTGTTTTTACTAATCTATTTCTGTCATCGCAATGAGCCTATTTTGAGATGTTTGCAATTGCGTAATAAGTTGATTATATTTGCGCCGTTATATTTTTATTTGTTTAAAGGGGATTCAATATGGCGACGCATCAGGAAATTATGGCGCAGATCAAGCAATTAAAAAAAGAGGCTGCGGCAGCTCGGCGTGCAGAAAAGGCGCAAATTAAAAGAGATGCAGAGGCGCAGCGTCGTTCTGAATTGTCGGGCGTGATTTCCCAAATTCGCGACATGATGAAGCAACATGGCCTTACGGTCGCTGATCTCGGTGGCGGGCGTGGTCGTCCGAAATCGGCTACGGCGGGCGTGAAGGGTGAGATTCGCTACGCTAACCCGGCTGGCGGCAAAGGCTGGACGGGCAAGGGTCGTAAGCCGGCTTGGGTGGTTGAGGCCTTGGCGCAGGGGCGTGCCTTGAGCGATTTCGCGATTAACAAATAACGGTAATCAGAAAAGTATTGCCCAACAAAAAGGCCGCAAGCGCGGCCTTTTTGACTAGCGGTTCCGCTCGGGAACTGATTACTTGACGCGGCTACGGTATTCGCCGGTGGCGGTGTCGATTTCGATTTTGTCACCAATTTCGACAAAGGCCGGAACTTGGAGGATGTGGCTGGTCGGCAAAATGCGCGCCGGTTTCATGACCTTGCCGGAGGTGTCGCCCTTGACGGCTGGTTCGGTGTACTCAATTTCGCGCACAACATAATTGGGCATGGCGATTGACAGGGCTTTGCCTTCGTAGAAAACAACCTCGACTGGCATCCCGTCATCGAGGAAGGGCAGGGCATCGCTCATGTATTCGGCCTCAACCTCATATTGGTTGTAATCGGCATCCATGAAGACATACATTGGGTCGGCAAAATAGGAATAGGTACATTCCTTTTTGTCGAGCAGGACGAGTTCGAACTTGTCATCAGCACGATAGACGGCCTCGCTGCCGGCGCCGGTGAGCAGGTTCTTGAATTTCATCTTGACGACGGAGGCGTTGCGGCCCGATTTTGAAAATTCGGCCTTTTGCACGACCAAGGGGTCTTTGCCGACCATGATCACATTGCCGGCACGCAGTTCTTGTGCTGTCTTCATAGCATTGATTTCCCAGAATTTTTGGAGCTGTAAAAGTCGCGCATTCTATCCGAAACGGGCGCACAAGCGAAGCCTATTGCAATGCCACCCCATTGTTCTGGGGCTTTATCGCAGCGCGTCGGTCGGGTTACAGTGCCTCGAGCGCCGTGCGTTGGGCTATGTCCAGTTTTACTTGTCCTGCGGCGTCGATATCGATGGTGACCTCGCCGCCCGTGGCGAGAGCTCCAAACAGAAGTTCGTCAGCCAAGGCCTTGCGAATCGTGTCCTGGATGAGTCGTGTCATCGGCCGCGCCCCCATACTGGGATCGAAGCCATGCAGAGCGAGGTGGGCGCGGAGGGCATCGGTGAAATGCGCTTCGACCTTTTTGGCCTGGAGTTGGGCCTCCAGCTGCATGAGAAACTTATCGACTACCTTGAGGATGGTTTCTGCATTGAGGGCTGCGAACGAGCAAATGGCATCGAGTCGATTGCGGAACTCGGGCGTGAATAGGCGTTTGATCTCGCCCATTTCGTCGCCGGGCGCCTTGTCGTGGGCGAAACCGATGGTGGTCTTTTGCAGGGCTTCGGAGCCGGCATTGGTCGTCATTATGACGATGACATTGCGGAAATCGGCCCGCCGTCCGTTGTTATCAGTCAGGGTGCCGTGGTCCATGACCTGCAGCAGGATATTAAAAATGTCCGGATGCGCCTTTTCAATCTCGTCGAGCAGAAGCACCGCGTAAGGATGTTTGGTGATGGCCTCGGTAAGGAGGCCGCCTTGTTCAAAACCGACATAACCGGGTGGGGCCCCGATCAGACGCGAGACGGCATGGCGCTCCATGTCTTCTCTCATGTCGAAGCGGATGAGTTCGATGCCCATCGTGTAGGCCAATTGCCGGGCGACCTCGGTCTTGCCAACCCCAGTGGGGCCGGAAAAGAGAAAAGCCCCGATGGGTTTTTGCGGGTTGCCAAGGCCTGAGCGGGCCATTTTGATGGCATTGGCGAGGGTTTCGATAGCACCGTCCTGACCGAAGATAACGGATTTGAGGTCGCGATTTAGGGTGCGCAACGCCGTACGCTCGTCGCTGGCCACGGTCTTGGCCGGAATGCGGGCGATGCGGGCGATGATGTCCTCGATCTCTTTCGGACTGATCACCTTCTTTTGCTTTGAGCGGGGCAGGATACGCTGCGCGGCGCCAGCTTCGTCGATGACATCAATAGCCTTGTCCGGCAGGGGGCGGTCGTTGATGTGGCGGGCCGAAAGTTCGGCGGCGGTGGTCAAGGCCGCCTGGGTGTAACGCACGCCGTGATGGGCCTCAAAGCGACTCTTGAGGCCGCGCAGGATGGCGATGGTCTCCTCGATGCTGGGTTCCGGGACATCAATCTTTTGGAAGCGGCGCGAGAGGGCGTGATCCTTCTCGAACACACCGCGGTATTCTTGGTAGGTGGTGGCCCCAACGCAGCGCAACTGACCCGAGGCGAGCGCCGGCTTGAGTAGATTGGAGGCGTCCAGCGTGGAGCCCGAAGCGCTACCCGCCCCGATCAGGGTGTGGATCTCGTCCATGAACAGGATGGCGTGCGGGTCGGCCTGCAGTTCCTTCAAGACCGCCTTCAGGCGTTGCTCGAAGTCGCCGCGATATTTAGTACCGGCGAGTAGGGCGCCGATATCGAGGGCATATACCGTGGTTTGGGCCAAGATTTCTGGGGTTTCCTGAGCCACGATGCGGTGGGCGAGACCCTCGGCAATGGCCGTCTTGCCGACACCCGCCTCGCCAACCAGCAAGGGGTTGTTCTTGCGCCGACGACAGAGGGTTTGAATCACCCGCTCCAATTCAGGGTCGCGGCCAATCAACGGGTCGATCCGCCCGTTACGCGCGGCCTCGTTAAGATTGCCGGTATAGGCCTGCAGGGCAGATTCCTTGCTATTTTCAGTCTCGGCAGTAGTGGCCGCTTCGGATGGCTTGGCGGTCTGCTCCTGGGGTTGTTTGGCGATGCCATGGGCGATGAAGTTAACAATGTCGAGGCGGGAGATGCCTTGCTGGCCGAGAAAATGAACGGCATGCGAATCTTTTTCGCTAAAGATGGCCGCCAAGACATTGGCACCATTGACCTCGGTTCGTCCGGAAGACTGGGCATGCAGGATGGCGCGCTGGATCACACGCTGGAACCCTAGGGTGGGTTGCGTGTCGAGTTCGCCTTCTCCCTCCACGCTGGGGGTGTGGGACTGCACGAAGCCCTCCAGTTGTTCGCGCAAAACCTTTAAGTTGGCATTGCAGGCCCGCAACACATCGGCCGCCGACGGGTTGTCGAGCAGAGCCAGTAGGAGGTGCTCTAAGGTAATGAATTCATGGCGTTTCTGGCGCGCCTCCATGAAGGCGAGGTGCAGGCTGATTTCCAGTTCTTGGGCAATCATGGGGAATCCTTTAGCGATCGATCTCGATAACGCATTGCAGCGGATGTTGATGGGTTAAGGCGTACTCTGCAACCTGACGGGAGCGGGTCTCCGCTATGTCGCGCGGATAGATGCCGGCAATGGCAGAACCTTCATGATGAACCTTGAGCATGGTGCGGGTAGCCTCTTCGCGGTTCATTGCAAAAAATCGCTGTAGAACTGTAATGACGAAATCCATGGGCGTGAAATCGTCATTGATCAGTTTGACGCGAAACAAGGGTGGCAGTGCAGTTTTCAGTTCCTGCGCCGTGGCGGTAGGGGAGTCTTGGTGTTGAATGCGCATGTTCCTATTCTGGGACCGCGATTATTTTTTGCAAGACCGTTGACGAGTTTATTGTAGAGATGTAAAAAGCCATCGTTTGGTTCTGTTCGAGTTGCGTAGATCACCTGCGGCAGGTTGTTGGCCGGTACGCGATGCGCTCTGTGTGGCTTGTCCTCCAAACGCTGTTTGTTTATTTTTGGAGTTTATTTCATGGCTACTGGCATCGTTAAATGGTTCAATGACGCAAAAGGGTTTGGCTTTGTCACACCCGATGGCGGCGGAGAAGATCTGTTCGCGCATTTTTCCGCGATTAACGCAAAGGGCTTCAAGTCCCTGAAGGAAGGTCAGCGTGTGAGCTTTGATGTCGCTGAAGGCCCGAAGGGCAAGCAAGCGGCAAATATCGTTCCGCTGTAACTTCTACGGAACACTTTTACGGCGACCAGCGATGGTCGCCGTTTTTCTGCGCCCTGCTTTTGTGTCATCTTCATTTCTGGTGTGCAGAGCGCATTTCTCTCCTCGTGTGCTATAGATCAATGTGCTACAGGCATTAAAGGTCTTCGTGAGGGGTCTGCTATGGATGGCAGGACACAGGCACCATCCGGGAGTCAAACAGCGCCGAGTGAGAACCGGCGTCCAGGAACGGATGATGTCTCGCGCTTGTGGGTCGGGCTGGAACACCAGCAGGAAGTGCTGGGTCCCATTGCCGTTGAGTTGATGGCCCTGTTGTGTCCGGACGCGCCGGATGTGGCTCCGCCAGAGTCCGGAACAGGTATTACATCGCCCGAATAATTGCCGCGCCGAAGGCCGAGCACGACACCTGCGTTGCGCCGTCCATCAGACGGGCGAAGTCGTAAGTCACTTGTTTGGCCTGAATTGCGCCTTCGGTGCCCTTGATGATGAGGTCGGCCGCCTCAACCCAACCCATATGGCGCAGCATCATTTCGCCGGACAAGATGATCGAGCCGGGGTTTACATAATCCTGACCGGCATACTTCGGTGCGGTACCGTGGGTAGCCTCGAACATGGCCACGGTATCGGACAGATTGGCGCCGGGGGCAATGCCAATACCGCCGACCTCGGCGGCCAGCGCGTCGGAAATGTAATCGCCGTTGAGGTTCAGGGTGGCGATGACATCGTATTCTTCCGGGCGCAACAGAATCTGCTGCAAGAAAGCGTCAGCAATCACATCTTTAATGATGATGCCGTTCGGGAGCTCCAGCCACGGACCTGCGCCGATCGGTTTGGCGCCGAATTCGCGTGCGGCCAGTTCATAGCCCCATTTTTTGAAGCCACCCTCGGTGAACTTCATGATGTTGCCCTTGTGCACCAGGGTGACGGAGCGGCGATTGTTATCGATGGCGTACTGGATGGCCTTGCGGATTAGTCGTTCAGAACCCTCAATGGAGACCGGTTTGATGCCGATGGCGGAGGTTTCTGGAAAGCGAATCTTGTTGACGCCCATCTCGGCTTGCAAGAAAGCGACGACTTTCTTCACCGCATCGGAATTGGCTTCCCACTCGACGCCCGCGTAGATGTCCTCGGTATTCTCGCGGAAGATCACCATGTCCACCTTTTCCGGCGCCTTCACGGGCGAGGGCACACCGGTGAAATAGCGCACTGGGCGCAGGCAGACATACAGGTCCAGCATTTGGCGCAGGGCCACATTGAGGGAGCGGATGCCGCCAGAGGTCGGGGTGGTCAGGGGGCCCTTGATGGACACCACAAAATCACGGGCCGCTTGCACGGTCTCGTCCGGCATCCAGGTGTCATTGCCGTAGATCTTGACGGCTTTTTCACCGGCATAGATTTCCATCCATTCGATCTGGCGTGCACCGCCGTAGGCCTTGGCCACGGCCGCGTCCAAGACCTGACGCATGACCGGGGTGATGTCCACGCCGGTGCCGTCGCCCTCGATGAAGGGAATAATCGGGCGAACCGGCACATTGATGCTGTTGTCGGCGTTGACGGTGATCCGGCTACCGTTGGCGGGGATCTGGATATGGCTCATGAGGAATTCCTGATTAAGGTTAGAACTGGATTGGCAAGATGGGTTCGAAGATGGGGGTCGGTTGCAACCCGAATGGTGCTATTTTACCCGAGCCCACCCGCCGGGTTATCAGTGTTATTGACGCCGCAATTAATGGCCCTGGAGGCGTTCCCGCCAGTAATGGGTGCGGGCGAGAAGGGTATCGCGATCGAGTGTTACTGCACGGTGCTCTCGGACAACGGCTCGCCCGGCGATCCAGACCGCGCTGACTTGCGCCCGACCGGCGCTATAAATGAGTTGGGCGACGGGATCAAAACAGGGCTGGGTCTCGGGGCCGGACAGGTCCACGGCAACCAGATCGGCCGCCTTACCAATGGTCAGGGAACCGATCCGGTCATCCAGCCCCAGGGCTCGGGCCCCGTGGATCGTGGCCATGGCCAAGGCCTGATGAGCGGGAACCGCTTCGGCCTGGCCGGAGGTTCCTTTTGCCAGGAGGGCAGCGAGGCGCATCTCTTCCCAGAGATCCAGCCGGTTATTACTGGCCGCGCTATCGGTACCCAGGCCGACCGTGAGGCCGTGCGTCAGCAGGGCGGCAAGAGGAGCGATGCCGCTGGCGAGTTTGAGATTGGAATGGGGGCAGTGGGCAATGGCGGCACCATGTTGTGCCAGCAGACGCTGTTCGTCTGCGTTCAGATGGACGGCATGAACGGCAACGAGCTGCGGCCCAACCAAACCCAGCCGGTGCAGTCGCGCCAAGGGGCGTTGGTGGTAGCGTTCTAGGCTCTGATTGATTTCGTCGTGGCTCTCGTGCAGATGAATATGGATAGGCAGATCGAGTTGGGCGCTGTAGGTGGCGACTTTTTCGAAACTGCGGTCGCTTACCGAATACGGGGCGTGGGGGGCGAGACAGAAATGTACTAGGGGGTTGTCCAGCCAACGGTCACGGACCGCCAGGCCTTGTTGCAAGTAGGCGTCCGGGTCGGC
>SXTL01000016.1 GCA_005790965.1 Burkholderiales bacterium
ACGCTGGCCGCCCAATTTGGCCTGACTCACCTCGATGCCAATTGGCTCTCGGACGAAGACGGCGTCTCCAGCCTGACGCCGCATGACGAAGACGGTCAACAACGCGGGGAATTCATTCCCTATACACACCGCCCGATTCGCTGGCACACCGACGGCTATTACAATCCGCGTGAACGCCGCATCTGGGCAATGACTCTGCATTGTGTACGCGCAGCCGATGCCGGTGGCAGCAATGACCTGTACGATCACGAACTCGCCTATATCGCCCTGCGCGATGCCAATCCCGCCCACATCCGTGCCTTGATGGGGGATGACGCCATGACCATCCCTGCGCGTACGGACGAAAACGGCATCGCCCGTGCTGCCGAACCCGGCCCCGCTTTTGCCGTCGAAGAAGGCCAACTTCACCTGCGCTATACCGCCCGCACTCAGAGTATCGCTTGGAAAGACGACGATGCCACGCGTGCAGCCGTTGCCGCCATTGAAGCCCTGCTGGCCAGCCACCCCATGGGTTGTTACACCCTGCGCTTGGAGCCGGGTCTGGGCCTCATCTGCAATAACACCCTGCACACGCGCTCGGGCTTCAGCGATCGTCCCGAACACCGCCGCCTACTCTATCGGGCGCGCTATCACGACCATCTGCGCAACCTGCGCACATGACGATCGCCCTCCTCCCTGATCTGCTCATCTCGCAAATCGCCGCCGGAGAGGTCATTGAACGACCTGCCGCCGCCCTCAAGGAGCTGACCGAAAACAGTATCGATGCGGGTGCACATCGCATCCGAGTCGAAATCGAGGACGGCGGAGTACACATGATCCGAATCACGGACGATGGCTTGGGCATCCCCGCCAGCGAACTCCCCCTCGCCTTGGCCCGCCATGCCACCAGTAAGATCAGCAACCTGCATGACCTGGAATCGGTCGCCAGCTTAGGCTTTCGCGGCGAAGCCCTGGCCAGCATCGCTGCGGTCTCCCGCCTGACCCTCACCACACGCGTAGGCGAGGCCCCCCACGCCTGGAAGATTCGCGCTCAAGATGGAGAAATCAGCGCGGCGGAACCCGCCAGTCTCCAGAACGGGACCGTGATCGAGGTACGCGATCTTTTCTTCAACACGCCAGCACGGCGCAAATTCCTGAAAAGCACGCCCACAGAACAATCCCACTGCGAAGAGGCCCTGCGGCGCTGTGCCCTGTCGCACCCCGAGATTGGCTTCGAATTCCGCCAAGGTTCCCGCATCCTCTGGCGCTACGACGCCGAAGACCCGGAGGCCCGCATCCACCATCTGCTAGGCGCCGAGTTTAGCGCCGCCGCGCGTCCGGTTCAGCACAGCGCAGAACATCTGCGCCTATCAGGTCTGGTAGCCCTCCCGGCCTACAGCCGGGTCGGCCGTGACGCCCAGTATCTATTTGTCAATGGCCGCTATGTGCGCGATCGCTTGCTCACCCACGCCGTGCGCGAAGCCTATCGTGACATCCTGCATCACCAGCGTCACCCGGCCTTTGTTCTCTTTCTCGAACTCCCCCCCGAGGCCGTTGATGTCAATGTTCATCCCACCAAGACCGAGGTGCGTTTCCGCCAATCCCAGGCCATCCACAGCTTTGTATTTCATACCCTAGAACGCATCTTGGCCGGCCAAACTCCGGCCCTGACCGCACCACCGTCCACCATCTTTCCGTCCGCTCCATTCCCCAACCCGACCCTGGCACAAAGCGCGTGGCTGCCTCCCTCGGCCGCAGGACAAGAGGGCTTTGCCTTTCGGGAAAGGGGCTCTTCCACCTATTGGCCAGCCCCGGAACTGGCAACGGCAACGGCGAGTGCGATTCAAACAATCGCCGAACCTGATCGGCCACTCGGCTATGCCCTGGCCCAACTCGCCGGTCGCTACATCCTGGCCGAGAACAGGCACGGGTTGATCATCGTCGATATGCACGCGGCCCACGAGCGCATTCTCTACGAACGACTTAAGCTGGCATGGACAAGTCCTGTCACGCAACCCCTTTTAATCCCCGTGGTCTTCTCGGCCACACCGACGGAAATGGCGGCCGCAGCGGAATATCAAGACGAGTTGCAAAAGATGTCTGTAGATTTAGCCGCCGTCTCTCCGACCCACCTGACCGTGCGTGGACTCCCGGGAGAACTTGCGCAAGGGGATGCCGAATCCTTGGCGCGAGCGCTACTGCACGAACTGGTCCAGTGCGGGCACAGCCAATTAGTCGAGGTTCGCCGCAATGCCATGCTCGCCACCATGGCCTGCCACGCCGCGGTGCGCGCCAATCGTCTCCTGTCATTGGCCGAGATGAATGCCCTCCTGCGCGACATGGAAGCGACCGAGCGAGCCGATCAGTGCAACCACGGTCGCCCCACCTGGCGCCAGATCAGCCACCACGAGATAGACCAATTCTTTATGCAAGGACAGTAATGAACTCGACCCACCCTAAACACAAGCCCTTTCCCATCCCGGTACGCTCGGCCCCAATTGAGACCACAGCCGAGCCATCCCTGGATCTTGGCCATTGTTCCGATTCAGAACCCTACGCTTTGATGGTACTCGGTGACTCCATGCAGCCCGAATTCATGCACGGCGAGATCATCGTCATTGAACCCACGGGGCTGGCGCAGGATGGTTCCTTTGTTATTGCCGACGCTAATGATGAACTTATTTTTCGCCAACTCGTTAAGCACCCTGAAGGCTGGATGCTAAAGCCGGTGAACCCGCTCTATCCCAATATCCCAATCGAAAACCTAGATCCAGTTAAAGGCGTGATTGTTTTGAAGAAGGTGCCTGGCAAGCGCAAGGAGGCGAAGCATTACACCTAAAGGCTTGGTCAAGCTGTCGCGGTGACCTGTCTGGAATGTGTCAGCACACGAGGTCGCGCCAGAGATTGTCTGCTGGCCGATAAACAGCCTACGGGAAGCCAAGGAGAGGGCCACCGAGAGG
>SXTL01000101.1 GCA_005790965.1 Burkholderiales bacterium
CCTCGACAAAAGCCCCGTCATCGTGAAGTTCCAGCTCGCACGCCTCTCCCACGAGCAGCTCCTGCTCGTCGACCGCGAGCCATCGCACCTGAAGTTCGCGCCCGTGTACGAGGCCATCCTCTCGCGTGCCAAAATCCCCGCCAAGTTCCGCGCCGAAGCGGTCGCCGCGCTGGCGAAAATCCGGAAAACCGATGAACCCACCGAAATCCTCGCCGCTGTCGGCAAACTCGATCCCGAGAAAAGCCCCGGCGTGTTGCCTGAACTGGCCGCGCTGCTCGTCACGCAAAAAGCGGCAACGTTGAAGAAAAGTCAGCCGGCCATCGAAGCCCTCGCCGGCGGCGACGGCCCTCTCCCCGCGCGCCAAGCCGCCTTCGCCGCGCTCGCCGTCATCCAGCCTGCGGACGCCGTGTGGGCCTTCGCGCAAAGCAAGCCGGACGCTCGCGCCGCGCTCTTGAACGCCCTTCCACTCGTGCCGGATGCAAACAAGCGCGCCGCGTTCCTTCCGAAGATCGCGCCGTTGCTCAAGGCCGGCACGGACGCGCCCGCCTGCGCCCGCGCGCTCGCATCCATCTCGAAAGACTCGTGGCCGACCAGCGAATTGCAGCCGGCCGCCGACGCGCTGCTCGCCGCCGCAAAAAAAATCCCCGAAGCCGAACGGACGCAGAATGATTTCCTCGATCTGCGCCAGCTCGCTCAAAGCCTTGCGACCCGGTTGCCAAAGGAAAATGCGGCCGCCGTGCGCAAGTCGTTCGCCGCGCTCGGTGTGGACGTGCTGCGTCTGCGGACGGTGTACGAACAGATGTTCTTCGACAAGACGCTGCTCGTGGTGGAAGCCGGCAAGCCGGTCGAGCTGGTCTTCGAGAACACCGATGCGATGCAACACAACTGGGTGCTCGTCGCGCCTGGCGCGGCGGAAGAGATCGGCAGCGCGGCGGAAAAGATGCAAGCGACCCCCGATTCGCAGGGCCGCGTGCATGTGCCCGCCTCGCCAAAGGTGCTGCAGGCGACGAAAATGTTGAACTCCGGCGACATCGTCCGGCTCCGTTTCACTGCGCCGACCAAGCCGGAAAAGTATCCTTACATTTGCACCTATCCCGGCCACGCGTTGCGAACCAGGAGATCGCACTGCGCCGGATCGGTGACATCGAGGGCCATGCCTTCACCGGCCAGACCCGCATCAGCCAGGGCTTTAGCGATCGCCTGAGCCCCGCTTTCGCTCGTCGCCGTCCCGATCACCGAGGCCCCGCGACGCGCCAGTTCAAAAAGGATTGCCTGACCAATACCCCGCGACGCGCCGGTAACCAATACCACTCTGCCTTGCATTATTTCTCCTCCAATCAGATCTTGCCCAGGGTGTCGGCCAGGGCGGCCGCATCAGCCAGTGCCACAGTCGGAACACTTTCGAGAGTGCGTTTGTTAAGCCCTGCCAGGACCTTGCCCGGTCCACACTCGGCGATCAAGGTTACCCCTTGTGCCGCCAAGAAGTGCATCGATTCTACCCAGCGCACCGGGCTGTACAACTGCCGCGCCAAGGCATCGCGAATCGCTGCCGGATCGCTGTGGGGCGCAACATCGGCATTGTGAATGACCGGCACGGTTGGGGTTTTAATCGTAATGTCAGCCATGGCCGTCCGCAGTTTTTCTGCCGCGGGTTGCATCAAGGCGCAATGCGAGGGGACCGATACGGGCAAGGGCAAAGCCCGTTTGGCGCCCTTCTCCTTGGCCAACAGGCAACCACGCTCCACCGCCGCCTTGTGACCGGCAATCACGACCTGACCGGGCGAATTAAAATTGACGGCCTCCAGAACCTCACCCTGCGCGGCTTCTACACACAAGGAAACCACAGCGGCATCGTCCAGGCCCAGAATCGCTGCCATACCGCCTACCCCCTCGGGCACCGCCGACTGCATCGCCGCGGCACGCAAACGCACCAAACGGATCGCATCCGAAAAATCGAGGGCCCCTGCGCACACCAAGGCCGTGTATTCGCCCAGACTGTGGCCAGCCATGAAGGCCGGAGCCGCACCGCCTTCAGCCAGCCACTGGCGATAAACGGCCACGCCTGCGGCCAGCATCACTGGCTGAGTATTGATGGTTTTATTCAGTTCCTCGACCGGACCCTCAGCCAGTAACGCGACGAGATCAACAGCCAAAGCCACGGAGGCTTCTTTCAGGGTCTGCTGAATGGCCGGGGCGTCCCCATAGGCCGCCATCATGCCGACCGACTGCGAGCCCTGGCCCGGATATACAAAAGCAAAACTCATTTCAAATCCCCATCAAAACCGCACCAGCACCGAACCCCAGGTAAAGCCGCCGCCAAAAGCCTCCATCAGCACCAACTCGCCCGGCTTGATGCGTCCGTCGCGCACCGCTGTATCGAGGGCTAACGGGATCGACGCTGCCGAGGTGTTGCCATGCCGATCAACCGTAATCACCACCCGCTCCGGGGGCAGGCCCAGTTTCTTGCCAGTGGCCTGAATGATGCGGATGTTGGCCTGATGAGGAACCAGCCAGTCGATATCCGACTTTTGCAAGCCGTTAGCCTCGAGTGTTTCGTCAACAATCTGGTCCAGCGTATTGACGGCCATCTTGAAAACGGCATTACCAGACATGCGCATATGGCAGGCGCCTTCCGTCTTCAGAGAGACGCCGCCATCGACGAAGAGCAAATCTTGGTAGCGGCCATCAGCATGGAGATGGGTGGAGATAATACCGGGCGCGTCACTAACCTGGAGAAGCACCGCACCCGCGCCATCGCCCCACAGAATGCAATTGGAGCGATCATCCCAATCGGTAATGCGGGACAAAGTTTCGGCACCGATGACCAAGGCCGTGCGCGCCTGACCACTCCGAATAAAGGCATTAGCCGTGGCTACTGCATAGGTAAAGCCACTGCATACCGCCTGAACATCCATAGCCGGGCAACGGTTCTCGAGACCAAGCTTAGCCTGAACAATGCACGCGACACTTGGGAAAACCCGGTCCGCCGTCGTGGTCGCCACCAGGATAAGATCAATCTCGCCCACCTCAATTCCAGCCGCCTCGATGGCCCGTTCTGCCGCCTTGAGGGCCAGATCGCTGGTCAGCTCACCTTCGCCCGCGATATGCCGTTCACGGATGCCCGTACGCTCGACGATCCATTCGTCCGTGGTCTCAATGCGCTTCGCCAGATCGGCGTTGGTCAGGAGGTGATGCGGGAGATAGCTACCCGTTCCGATGATCTTGGCGTACTTCTGGGTCATTGTTGGCATCCTTGGTTAAAACCACGGCGCATCATACGCCAAGCGAGGGGGTATCAGGCCGGCAAATCATCCGCCAGAACCTCGCCCTCCGGCGCGTATTCGTTGTCCACACTGGCGTGGTGCGCCCCTACGGTCTCGCTAATCCGCCGCAACAAGCCGCCCCGCACCTCTTCTGCACCCCGTTCGATGGCATGGCGGAACGAATAAGCATCCGCTGAACCGTGGCTCTTGATAATCACGCCGTTCAGTCCCAGCAGGGTGGCGCCGTTATAGCGGCGGGGATCCATGCGTTGTTTAAGCGCATTAAGCACCGGCAAGGACATTACACCGGCCATCCAGGTAAGGGGGTTGCGCTTGAATTCATCCTTGAGATGGCTACCAATCAGCTTAGCCAGACCCTCCGAAGCCTTCAGCAGGGTATTGCCGACAAAGCCATCACAGACCACAACATCGACCGTGCCCTTGTAAATGTCGTCGCCCTCGACATTACCCCGGAAATTGAGGCCTGATTCGCGGAGCAATTCGGTCGTTTTCTTGACCACCTCATTGCCCTTGATTTCCTCTTCGCCCACATTGAGGAGACCCACGGTCGGACGCTCAATATGATCGACGGCAGATACCAAGGCCGAACCCATGATGGCAAACTGACGCAGATGCTCCGGACTACAGTCCACATTCGCGCCCAGATCCAGCACATAAGTGCGGCCGGTCTTGGCAGGCAGCACCCCAGCGATGGCCGGGCGATCAATGCCGGGCAGGGTCTTGAGTACAAAACGGGAAACGGCCATCAGCGCGCCGGTATTTCCGGCTGAGACACCTACATCGGCCTCGCCGCTTTTGACCAGGTTCGCCATGACCCGCATCGACGAGTCCTTCTTGCTGCGCAAGGCAACCTGCAAGGGGTCATCCATCTTGACGACCTCGCTGGCCTGTTGAATGCGCAAACGAGGGCTCGGCTTGGTGTGCAGGGCCTTGAGCTCGGCCTGAATGGCGTCGCTCAAACCCACCAAGATCAGGTTTGACCCCTGGGTCCGCTTCAAAAAGTCAACCGCGGCACGAACCGTCACATGGGGACCATGGTCCCCACCCATTGCGTCGACCGCAATCGTGATATCACGCACGGCTATCGACCTCTATAAACGCGAGGTTTAGGCGTCGGACTTGGTGGCGACGACCTTGCGACCACGGTAAAAACCGTTCGGGCTGATGTGGTGACGCAGGTGCGTCTCACCCGTGGACGGCTCAATTGCCGTGTTCGGCGGGGTCGCAAAATCGTGCGCACGGTGCATACCGCGCTTGGACGGGGATTTTTTGTTCTGCTGAACGGCCATAATAAAACTCCTGAATCTTAACTCGACAACGCTTACCTAACGACTAACTCGCTTCCGAATCAGTCTCCAAAATCCCGAATCCGGTAAGGGATTCAGGGCATTTTCCCTCGGGATGCGACGGCGCCACCGACAAACTCAGCAACACCTCATCTTCAACAAAATCCTGCACGGACATCCGTGCCTCTGCCACCATTGCATCGACCATGTCACGACCGGACTCCAGATCAACGGCATCCCAGCGCGCCAACTCCGCCTCGTTACGCGCCACACCCACACAAGAACGCAACTGCACATCCTGCGGCAGCGGATGCAAACAACGCTGACAGTCCAACGATAACACCGCCTGCACCGTCAGACACAACTGTGGACGGCCAAACTCGGTCTTGCCCTGAAGGCGATAATGCAGGTCACCTTGCACCGAAGACAACATCTTCGCTAACCGTGGCAAAGCCGCAATGGCATAATAGCCCGCGCGGATCTCGCCATCTTTCGCGAAGCGCAGGCTGTCAATGTAGGGCAGATCCTGTGCAGACATAAGCGTGGAATGATATCCTTTTATAGCTATCAAGTCAAAGTGGCCTCTGACTCGCAACCCTTTATCCATCCATAGATTGATCGATTACCGTGATCAAGAAAATATTGATTGCCAACCGCGGAGAAATCGCCGTCCGCATCGTGCGTGCCTGCCGCGAAATGGGCATCCGTTCCGTGGCCATTTACACCGATGCCGACCGCCATGGCCTTCATGTCAAAAAGGCCGATGAGGCCTACAACATTGGTTCCGACCCCATCCTGGGTTACCTGAACGCCCATAACATCGTCAATCTGGCGGTCGCCTCGGGTTGCGACGCCCTTCATCCAGGCTATGGTTTTCTCTCCGAAAACCCCGTCCTTGCCGAGGTCTGTGCGCGCCGGGGCATCCGTTTCATTGGCCCTTCGCCCAAGGTGATCTCGGAAATGGGTGACAAGATCGCCGCCCGTCAGGCCATGATAAGAGCCGGCATCCCGGTCACCCCAGGCTCTGACCACAATCTCGAAAGCCTTGAAGAGGCGCGGCGTCTGGCTGCCCAAATCGGCTATCCGGTCATGCTCAAGGCCACCAATGGCGGCGGCGGGCGGGGCATCCGTCGCTGCGACTCCGAGGCCGAACTGCTCACTAATTACGACCGTGTCATCTCCGAGGCCAGCAAGGCCTTTGGCCGGCCCGAGGTATTCATCGAAAAATGCGTGGTCAATCCCAAGCATATTGAGGTACAGATCCTTGGTGATAGCCATGGCGATGTCATCCACCTCTATGAGCGCGACTGCTCCATCCAGCGCCGCAACCAAAAACTGATCGAGATTGCCCCCTCGCCGCAACTCACCGAGGCGCAACGCGAATACATCGGCAAACTCGCCGTCCGCGCCGCCAAGGCTGTTGGCTATATCAACGCCGGCACGGTCGAATTCTTGCTCGACAAGGACAACCAGTTCTATTTTATGGAGATGAATACCCGGCTCCAGGTTGAACACTGCATCACCGAGCAAATCACCGGCGTTGACATTGTGCAAGAACAGATCCGCATTGCGGATGGCCAACCCCTGCAATATGCCCAGAAAGACATCCGGCATCGCGGTTTCGCCATGGAGTTTCGTATCAACGCCGAAGACCCCAGAAACAGCTTTTTACCCTCCTTGGGCCGTATTACCCGCTACTACGCCCCTGGCGGCCCCGGGGTGCGGGTCGATGGTGCCATTTACACCGGCTACACCATTCCACCTTATTTCGACTCCATGTGTGCCAAGCTCATAGTCTGGAGCCTCAATTGGGAGGCCGTTATAGCGCGTGGCCGCCGTTCCCTGGACGACATGGGCGTTTATGGCGTCAAGACCACAATCCCTTATTACAAAGAGATTCTCGACAGTGCTGAATTCCGCAGCGGCCAGTTCAATACCGGCTTTGTCGACGCGCACCCGGAACTTCTCGAATACGCTGTTCAATCACCGCGCGAGCACAAGGCGGCCGCTATTGCTGCTGCACTCGCTGCACATTTGGGTATGTAAGAAAGTACGCTCATGTCAAAAGTCCATATTACCGAACTCGTCCTGCGCGACGGCCACCAATCCCTCATCGCCACCCGCCTGCGCACGGACGATATGCTGCCCATCTGCCCGCGCCTCGATCAGGTTGGTTTCTGGTCGCTCGAAGCCTGGGGCGGAGCCACCTTTGATGCCTGTGTCCGCTTTCTGAAGGAAGACCCATGGGAGCGTCTGCGCAAATTACGCCGCGCCCTGCCCAACTCACGCATTCAGATGCTGTTGCGCGGCCAGAATCTGCTCGGTTACCGCCATTACCCCGACGATGTCGTACGCGCCTTCGTGCAAAAATCGGCTGACAACGGCGTCGATGTCTTCCGCGTCTTCGACGCCATGAACGATGTGCGCAATATGCGCGTTTCCATCGAGGCCGTAAAAGCCGCAGGCAAACACGCCGAAGGCACTCTCTCCTACACGGTCAGCCCGGTGCACAACACCGAATATTTCGTAGCCATGGCCAAGGAACTCGAGGCCATGGGCTGTGACACTCTGGCCATCAAAGACATGGCCGGTCTGCTCACGCCCTATGCCACAGTCGATCTAGTCAAGGCCCTCAAGGCGGCTGTATCCATGCCGATTCACATGCACAGCCATGCCACCGCAGGACTCGCCAGCATGGTGCAGATGAAAGGGGTTGAGGCTGGCGCGGTCATCATCGACACCTGTCTGGCGGCCTTTTCTGAAGGAGCCAGTCACCCGACGACGGAGAGCTTGGTCGCCGCCTTCCAGGGCAGCGAATACGACACCGGTCTATCCCTGCCGCTGCTGCAAGAGATCACCGCCTATTTCACCGAAGTGCGCAAAAAATACTGGCAGTTCGAGATGAAGGCCAACCCCGTCGATACGCGCATCCTCGTGTCGCAAGTGCCGGGTGGCATGATTTCCAACCTATCCAACCAGCTCAAGGAACAAAACGCCCTGGACAAGATGGACCAAGTCATGGCCGAGATTCCTCGCGTGCGTGCCGATCTGGGCTTTCCGCCGCTCGTCACGCCGACTTCGCAGATTGTCGGTACCCAGGCCGTACTCAATGTACTCACCGGCGGGCGCTACAAGTCGGTCACCAACGAGGTCAAAAATTACCTGCTTGGCCGCTATGGAGCCGCCCCCGGCGCCGTCAACGAAGAGGTCAAAAAGCTGGCCGTCGGCAATCAGGAGGTCATTACCTGTCGTCCGGCTGATCTCCTGTCGGACGAGCTCGACCGTCTGCGCGGCGAGGCCGAAGGGCTTATTCAGTCGGATGAGGATGTCTTGAGCTACGCCATGTTTCCAGATCTTGGCCGTAGCTTCCTGCAAGAGCGTGCGGCCGGTACGCTCACTCCGGAACCCCTGCTGCCACCCGACTCACGCGAAGCGATGGCCTGCCCGTCGGTGTATGCGCCGTCCGAATTCAATGTCACCCTGCATGGCGAAACCTACCACATCAAGATCAAGGGCACCGGCCACGGCAAGGATAACGAACGCCCCTTCTATGTGCATGTCGATGGTGTGGCCGAAGAGGTTTTGCTCGAATCCCTGGACGAAATTGAGGTCACCCCGGGTGTACCAACCCGCAAATCCAGTCCCAAAGGTGGCAACCCAAAAGGGGGTTCTACCCGGCCGCGGCCAACCCATGCCGGTTGCGTCACCACCGCCATGCCCGGCAGCATCGTTGAGGTAAAGGTCAAGGCGGGCGACGCGGTCAAGGCGGGCGATGGCATTTTGGTCATCGAAGCCATGAAGATGGAAAACGAGATCCAGTCCGCGGTCAGCGGTACCGTCGTAGGCGTCCATGTTGCCAAGGGTGACGCCGTCACGCCGGACCAGGTGCTGGTCGAGATCCAACCCGAGTAAGCCGCCTTGCAGCTTGTCCTCGCCTCCACCTCGCCTTACCGCAAGGAATTGCTCGCCCGCTTGGGCGTGCCGTTCGAGACCGTCGCACCAAAGGTTGACGAGACCCCGCTACCGGGTGAATTGCCTGATGCCACAGCGGAACGCCTATCGCTCGCCAAGGCCCGCGCCGTTGTCAAACAGTTTCCCGGCGCGCTGATTATTGGTTCAGACCAGGTAGCCCTACTCGAAGGCCGACAACTTGGAAAGCCCGGTACGCACGACAAGGCCGTGGCCCAATTGCAATCCATGCGTGGCAAGACACTCGAGTTTCACACCGCACTAACCCTGCTCAGTGCCCTTAGCGGCGCCACGCAAACCGCTACCGTGCCGGTCCGACTCGTCATGCGCGACTACAGTGATGCCCAGATCGAGGCCTATCTAAAGAAGGACCAGCCCTACAACTGCTGTGGTTCGGCCAAGAGCGAATCGCTTGGAATCGGCCTGATCGCCCGTTTTGAGACCGAAGATCCTACCGCGCTAGTTGGCCTGCCCCTCATCAAGCTCACCGAAATGCTGGCCCGCGAAGGTCTGGATGTGCTGACTTGGCCTGACTGAAATGGCCGGTGTGCTGTATCTGATCCCAACCCCGTTGGGCCCAACCCCGCTGGATAGTGTCCTGCCCGCCGAGACCCAGCGCATCACGGCCCAACTCAGCCATTTCATTGTCGAAAACGCCAAAACCGCCCGCGCCTTCCTGAAACAATGCGGCACTCTTGTGCCGCTACAACAACTCAATCTCCGGGAACTTAACGAGCACACCCCCACGGCAGCGTTGCAGGAACTGCTCGCGCCACTCCTCGCCGGTCAGGATGTCGGCCTGCTCTCCGAGGCGGGCTGCCCAGCCATTGCCGACCCCGGCGCACCCTTGGTGCGCCTCGCTCATGAACATGGTGTAACCGTGCGGCCTCTGGTCGGCCCCTCCTCCATCCTGCTCGCCCTGATGGCGTCTGGTCTGATCGGCCAGCGTTTCGCCTTCCACGGCTATCTACCCGCCAAGCCCGAAGCGCGCATCGCCGCGATCCGCGATCTGGAACAACGCGCCACCCAGGATGACGCCGCCCAGGTATTCATTGAAACGCCCTATCGCAATGGGGCCATGCTGGAAGCCTTGCAGTCAACCTGCCGCCCAGACACCTGGTGCACAGTTGCCTGCGACCTCACCCTGGTTAGCGAGTGGCTGCGTACCTTTCGCATGGCCGACCTCGTGAAACCGCTTCCGGACCTCAACAAACGGCCCTGTGCGTTCATCGTTTATCGCCAAGGCCGTCCCCGTCCATACTAAAGTCCGTATACTCCGGCCCCCATGCAAGTGACGAAATTTCGCGTGTGGCTATTTTCCCTCCTGCTGGTGTGTTTCCAGCAGCTGGGCTTCGCGCATGCCGTCAGCCATTTCCAGGTAGAGCCGCACGCCTTTAGCCAAGAAGCCGATCACCCCGAGGTGGTCTGCGAACTGTGCGAGTTGCACGCCCAGACCGGCACCGGCCTGTTGCCGCTGTGGGCACTACACAGCCCAACGCCCCTCCATCTTGCGCCCGTGCCCCAACCCGGTCCCGGACTCTGGATAACCCGCTTCAGCCACCGCTATCACAGCCGCGCCCCTCCCGTTCTCGCCTGACCTGTCCCCTTTCCGACTCCGTTACACGCCCGTGCGTGACGGATTGCCTTGGTCATTTTGCGAGAAAACCTCATGTCAAGATTGTCTTATGTCGCCCGCCTCCCGCAGGGCGCACCACCCAGCGCCCAAAACGCTAGTCAACGCCTCGCCAACCTCGCCCTGCGTAGCATCATGGCTAGCTGTTTATGCATCACCCCGGTCCACGCTGCAGGGGCCACGATCAGCCCGGAAGTCTCTTTTACCCTGCAAGCCTCGTACGCCGACAAGGCCGGCGGTGAACGCCATATTTCCGGTTTTTTGCCGGAAGGTCACGCCCACGGCTGTGATCCGAAAAAACTCTGCCTGGATCACAGCGAGTTCATGCTGGCCGCCAACCTGACTCCAACCCTGCGCGCCTCCAGCAGCGTGATCTTTGTCGATGCCGAGAACGCGGGCGAAGTCGAAGAACTATGGCTGCAACAGGTTGGTATCCTGCCCGGCGTCAGCCTCAAGGCTGGGCGTTTTATGAGTGAGTTGGGCTACGCCAACAGTCAACACCCGCACGCCTGGGACTTTATCGGCAGCCGCTTGATGCCCACGGTCTTGAGCGGCGGGCATCTGATCCACGATGGTGTGCAACTAAAATGGCTAGCGCCGACCGAGCGTTTTGTCGAAATCAGCGCAGAACTCGCCAAACAATCCGCCAACCGCCCGAAAGCCTGGAGCCTCGGCGCCCATCTGGGCGATGACCTGGGCACCAGCCATGCCTGGCGGGCTGGCGTGACCTATCTGGACGCTAAACCCCGTAACCGCACGGGGCATGTTGACGATGAAAATGAGATAGAAGCCCAGACGACCTTCACCGGCACAAGCAAAACCTGGGTGGCCGATGTGCTCTGGAAATGGGCGCCGGACGGCAACGCCAAGGAACGCCATCTCAAACTCCAAGCTGAATACTTCCGGCGCACTCAGAACGGCCAGCTCACCTGTGAAGACAACCGTGCAGAAGGCGGTGCCTGTGTCGGTACCCCCAGCGCATTCCGCACCCGGCAGACCGGCGGATACGCCCAGGCGGTGTATCAGTTCATGCCGCGCTGGCGGATCGGTGCCCGTTATGATCGGCTCGACAGCGGCACACTCGATTTTGACAGTACCGTTTTGCCCATCGAACTGGCCGCCTATAAGCCCTCGCAGCGCAGCATCATGGTGGATTTCAGCCCCAGCGAGATGAGTAATCTGCGCCTGCAATACCACCGCGACACCTCGATGCAGGGCTCACCGGATAAGCAATGGCTCCTCCAGTATGTACACAGCTTTGGCGCCCACGGCGCCCACCGCTTCTAAACCCTTTTTCTAAACCGTGACTCCATTCTGCCTGTGGGCGGGATGGCGCCTTTGGAGCCTGTTATGCGTTTATTTTCACTGATCGCCTTAAATTGGCTGTTACTGCTAGGCCTGGGCACAACCCCGGCGTACGCCCAATTAACTGTCCTGACCTGCGAGCCGGAATGGGCGAGCTTGGTGGCCGAACTTGGCGGGGCGCAAATCAGCGTCAGCAGTGCCACCCACGCGCGCCAGGATCCGCACCATATCGAAGCTCGTCCATCCTTGCTCGCGCAGGCGCGGCGAGCCGACCTTGTAGTGTGCAGCGGCGCCGAATTGGAAGCCGGCTGGTTGCCGCTCTTGCAACGCGAGTCAGGCAATCCGGCCATTCAGGTTGGCACTCCGGGTTATTTTGCAGCGGCGGCGTTTGTCACCCTGCTCGACCAGGCCCATCCTGGTCAGCTTCTAGCCGGCCATGTACACGCAGCCGGCAATCCGCACCTGCATCTCAACCCCCACAACCTGGTACCCATTGCCCGCGCCTTGAGCCAACGGCTGCAACAACTGGATCCGCCACAAGCCGCCTTCTATCGCGAGAAAGGCCATGACTTTCTGGCCCGCTGGCAAACCGCTATCACTAAATGGGAGGCACAAGCAGCTCCTCTCCGAGGTAAAAGCGTAGTCGTGCAACACGGCAGCCTGACCTATTTGTTGCGCTGGCTTGGCTTGCAGGTTGTCGCCGATCTGGAGCCAATCCCCGGCGTGGAGCCCTCGCTCAACCACTTGGCCAGCCTCGCGCAACGCTTGCCCCCCGGCAGCGCCAAGGCCATCCTGCGCACCCCGTATCAATCCGCACGCCCCGCTGAATGGCTGGCAAGCCGCAGCCAGATACCGGCGCGTGTCCTGCCCTACAGCGTCGGCGGTAACCCCGAAGCCCGCGACTTGTTTGGTCTTTTCGACAGCAGTCTAAAGCTGCTGCTGGCCCCATGATGTTCGACCTCAACCGCCCCGAGTGGGTCTTTCTACCAGCCATGCTGGCAGGGCTCATGGTTCTGGCCAGTCATGTGCCTCTGGGCCGCCAGGTCTTGCTGCGGGGCATCGTATTTCTTGACCTCGCCATTGCCCAGCTCGCTGCAGTCGGCGCATTGCTGGTGCAGCAGGCCTTTCCCCATGCGGCCAGCGGCTGGGTGACAGCCGGCGGGTTATTGGTAGCCTTGCTGGGTGCCGCATTTTTGCACGCCATGGAACGCCACGCCCCCGAGCGGCAAGAAGCGCTGATCGGGGTTGTGTTTATTAGCGTGGCCAGCTTCACCTTGATACTCATTAGCCATGATCCACACGGCGCTGAACAGCTGCAGACCCTGCTGGGCGGGCAAATTCTGTGGACGCAGTTGGAAGATCTATGGCCCTTGGGGCTCGTCGCTATCCTTGTTGCAGTGCTGCAGCGCTTTGGTCCAAACGCCTTTCAGCGTTATTTCTATGCCCTGTTTGCCATCGCCATCACCGCGGCGGTGCAAGTCGTCGGCGTGTATCTGGTTTTTGCCGGCCTGATTATCCCGGCGCTGGCGACCTTGAGCCAGACCCGGGCGGCGCAGCTTCAAGCATGGGGGTTGGGGGCGCTGGGCGTGCTCACCGGCCTGATTTTCTCAGCGCGTTGGGATTGGCCAGCGGGCGCCGCGATGGTGTTAGCGATGGTAGGTTGGAGTGCGCTGTATTGGGCCTTGCCCATTAAAGCACCGCTTGATCAGGCGAAGACCCCGGTCGAAAGATAACGATCACCACGATCGCAAACAATGCTGACGATGGTGGCATTTTCGACCTCGCTGGCAAGTTGCAGCGCGGCACAGAGCGCACCGCCTGAGGACACGCCGGCAAAGATACCTTCCTCGCGCGCCAAGCGGCGCGTCATTTCCTCCGCGGCGTGTTGAGCCACGAAGATCATTCGATCCACCCGCGAAAAGTCGCAGATTGCCGGGAGATAAGCCTCTGGCCATTTGCGAATGCCGGGAATCTGCGCACCGTCCTCGGGCTGCACACCCACAATCTGAAGGGCGGGATTTTGCGCCTTGAAATAGCGCGAGCACCCCATGATGGTGCCGGTCGTCCCCATGCTGGAAACGAAATGAGTTATCGCCCCGCCAGTCTCACGCCAGATCTCCGGAGCCGTGCTATCAAAATGAACCTGCGGGTTATCCGGATTGGAAAACTGATCAAGCAAGCGACCACCGCGTTCACGGGCAATCAGTTCAGCGCGATCACGAGCGCCTTCCATCCCGGCCTCACGGCTCACCAGCACCAGCTCGGCCCCGTAGGCGCTCATCGCCCAGCGCCGCTCCATGGACAAATGCTCAGGCATCACCAACACCATCCGGTAGCCCATCATTGCCGCCGCCATCGCCAGCGCAATGCCAGTATTACCCGAGGTCGCTTCGACCAGGGTGTCGCCCGGTCGGATTTCACCCCGCTCGGCCGCGCGTTGGATCATGTTAAGGGCGGGGCGGTCCTTCACCGAACCCGCCGGATTGTTACCTTCAAGTTTCACCAAGAGGGTATTGCCACGCCCCGC
>SXTL01000102.1 GCA_005790965.1 Burkholderiales bacterium
CCGGCAGCCAATCGTGGCCTTGCAAGGCCGCATACAGACGCGACAGACGCAGGCTTGCTGGCACGGGCGGCGGCGCCGCCAGATCGGCAACCCAATCCGGCAGGGTCAGACAACGCGGCGGAATAAAAACCGGGCTGACCGTCAGGGCCCGAAGGGCATCCAGAAAAGGCTGCTTGGCATGGTAATGCGGGATCAGCACGGTATAGCGCGAGAAATCGGGCGCCTCCCCCGCGGCCGTTTCCAGAAAAGTGCGCGCACTGTCAGTAAAACTGGAGCTCATGGCAGACATTCTGGCAGGCCGCTTCGGCTCGCGCTACAATACCCGAGTATTTTGATAAGGAATAAACATGGATATCCAAGATCGCATCCGCCAGCAAGTTGAAACCAACCCCGTCGTGCTTTACATGAAGGGCACGCCACAGTTTCCGCAATGCGGGTTTTCGTCGCGTGCCACCCAGATCCTCAAGGCCTGTGGCGTCAACGAGTATCTGGCCGTCAATGTCTTGACCGACGCCGAACTGCGCGAAGGCATCAAGGCCTTTTCCAGTTGGCCAACCATCCCGCAGCTCTACATCAAGGGCCAGTTCGTCGGCGGCTCGGACATCATGATGGAGCTCTATCAGAAGGGCGAGCTGCAAACGCTGCTGACGGCTTAATCGCCAGCGCGCTCCAGCCAAAAGTCTTGCCGCGAGGCCTCAAGCCTCGTTGAGGCGAGCCAGTTTGGCCTGAATCCGATCACCCTCGCCGGCCCGAAGCAGGCGGCTAACCGGGCCAGCCAAGTCACCAACATGACTCCGCAAGACCTGTTGCTTAACGCGTAGCAGGTGGGCCGGGTGCATGGAAAAACTGCGCAAGCCCATACCCAGCAGAAGCCGGGTCAGATGAGCATCACCCGCCATCTCACCACACACCGACACGGGGATCCCAAGTCGCTGCGCCACCCGCAGGGTATGCGAGATCAGGTGCAGGATGGCTGGATGCAACGGATCGTAGAGATGGGCCACACTATCGTCGGTCCGATCGATCGCCAAGGTGTACTGGATCAGATCGTTGGTCCCGATGGACAAGAAATCCAGCCGCTTGGCAAACCACTCAACGGCCAGCGCCGCAGCCGGAACCTCGATCATGCCCCCCACCGGAACCTCGGCGCGGAAGGGCACACCTTCATCGCGCAATTGCTGCTTGGCGGTCTCGATCAGGGCCAAGGCCTGGTCAAGCTCACTCAGGCTGGCAATCATGGGGATCAGGATGCGCGCGGAGCCGGTCTGGGCGGCGCGCAAAATCGCCCGGATCTGGGTCAGAAAAATCTGGGGCTCAGCCAAGCACAAACGAATCGCTCGCAGACCCAGCGCCGGGTTTTCACTCACCTGCGTCATCCAGGGCAGTGATTTATCCGCGCCCACATCCAGGGTCCGGATCACGACCGGACGATCCTGCATCGCCGCCAGCACCTGCCGATAGGCCTCGAACTGTTCGTCCTCACCCGGCGGCAGATCGCGGTTCATGTACAGAAATTCGGTACGGAACAGCCCTACCCCGGCGGCATTTTCCTCTCTGGCCTCTTCAACATCCTGAGGCAAGTCGATATTGGCCAGCAAATCAATGCTCTGCCCATCCAGCGTCTTCGACACACTGGTCTTGAGGCGGCGCAGTTTCTTCTGTTCCAGTCCCCAGGCGTGCTGACGCAGACGATATTCGTCCAGCGTATGCGCATCGGGATTGACCAGCAGCACGCCGGACATCCCATCGATGACCAACATATCGCCGTCCTGGACCAAGGCATGGGCATTGTGCAAGGCCATAACGGCCGGGATATTGAGACTGCGGGCGAGAATCGCCGTGTGCGAAGTCTGGCCGCCCAGATCGGTGACAAAACCCGCATACGCCTGCCGTTTGAACAACACCATGTCCGAGGGCGACAAATCATGCGCCACCAGAATGGTGGGCTCCTCCGCCTGTTTGCGCCCCCCTTTGGGTTCCTTGGCCGGGTGTCCCATCAACTCTTTGAGCAGCTTTTCAGCCACTTGCCGGACATCGTGCCAACGCTCGCGGAAATACGGGTCCTCAATCCCCTGGAATTGGGCAATCAAATGGCTGCTTTGCTGCGCCAGGGCCCATTCCGCGTTACAACCCAGTTCCAAGATCAGTTGCTTGGGCGCCTCACACAGCAACGAATCATCAAGGATCAGGCGATGCAGATCGAGAAAGGCCTGCAATTCAGAAGGAGCCCCTTCGGGAATATGCTGACCCAGGTCGGACAGCGCCAAGCGCACCGCCGCCACCGCCGCATCGAACCGCGCCACCTCGGCGGGGAGGTCAGTCTTGCGCAACTGGTAATGCGGCGCTTCTAACCGATCATGCGAAAAAACTTGCGCCAAACCAATGGCATAGCCGCTCGATACCCCAAGGCCATGTAAAGCCAGCGTCATCGGCCCATCTCCACTCTCACGCCTCCTCACCAAAACGGTCGGCAAAGAGCTGCGCCAGCGCGGTTAAAGCAGCCGCCTCGTCCACACCGCGCACCTCGACCTTTACCGTGGTGCCTTGGGCGGCCGCCAACATCATGACGCCCATAATGCTCTTGCCATTCACGCGTCGGCCATTGCGGGTCAGCCAAACCTCAGACTTGAAACTGGAGGCCAGATGGGTCAACTTGGCCGAAGCGCGCGCATGCAAACCCAGTCGATTAATGACCGTGATGTCCTGATCAAGCATGGGCGCCGCACTCCCCAGCCAGACGGAACACCCCCTCACGCGCGCCATGTTCGGCCCGCGCCGCCAGGTCTTCCAAGTTAGCGCGATCGCGATAAGTCAGCGTCTTGAGGAGCATGGGCACATTCACACCCACCACAACCTCAACCCGCCCCGGCGCCAGCAAGCGACAAACGGTATTGCACGGGGTGGCGCCATAGATATCGGACAGAATCAGCACGCCATCGCCCTGATCGACGCGATCTAGCATGGCCTGAGCCTCATCCCGCATCAGGCCCGCATCCGGGAAAGCGGTCAGATCCAGAGCCTCAAGCTGTTCCGGCCGACGGCCCAGTACATAGGTCGCACAGTCGATGAGCGAGGCGCCAAGTGATCCGTGCGCAACAACAAGCAGTCCAATCATGGACATTCCGTGTAAAACTGAATGGCGGCCATTCTACTCCAGAGGCCCTTGTGAAAAACGGGTGGATTAGCAATAACTTAAATTGAGACGAACGCCGCGCTAGGCTAGAATCCAGACTCTGTTTCCCCGGCCCCTACCATGAGCGCCACCCACAGCCCCTCTCGCATCCGCGAGATCCCTTACAACTACACCTCGTTTTCCGACCGCGAGATCATCCTGCGCCTGCTCGGCGCCGAAGGCTGGCGGTTAATCGAGGCGTTGCGGGCGGGACGCCGAACGGGGCGCTCGGCGCGCATGTTGTTTGAGGTCCTGGGCGATATCTGGGTCGTTACCCGCAATCCCTATCTGCAGGACGATTTACTGGCCAACACCAAGCGCCGCGACCTGCTGGTCAGTGCCCTGCGCCACCGCCTCGGCGAGGTCGAGAAACGCCGCCAGGGTAACGCCCTGGTCGCCGAACTCCTTACCCTGGCGTATCAAGCGGTTGCGGCCTTCGCGGCCGAATTCAACGCCACCGCCCAGCTCCGCCACGACCTGGCCCGCCAATTGGCCCGCCACACCCAGCGCGACAACATTGCCTTCGATGGCCATGCCCGCGTCACCCATGTCACCGACGCCACCGACTGGCGGGTCGAATATCCCTTCGCGGTTCTTTACCCGGATCACGAAGACGAAATCCCGGCCCTGGTTGCCGACTGTATCGCCCTCGGCTGCACCATCATCCCGCGCGGCGGTGGCACCGGCTATACCGGCGGCGCCATCCCGCTGACGCGCCGTGCCGTTGTCATCAACACCGAAAAACTTGATCGCTACGACCCCATTGAACAACGCCTCCTGCCCGGCCACAGCACACCGACCGCGGTGATTCGCTGTGGAGCCGGCGTAGTCACCCGGCGCGTCATGCAGGCGGCCGAGGCGGCTGGGCTGGCCTTCGCCGTTGACCCCACCTCGGCTGACGCTTCCTGCATCGGCGGCAATGTGGCCATGAACGCGGGCGGCAAAAAAGCGGTCTTGTGGGGCACCGCCGTCGACAACCTAGTGTCTTGGAAGATGGTCACCCCCAATGCCGACTGGCTGGAGGTCACCCGCCTCGATCACAATCTGGGCAAGATCCACGACATTGCAGTGGCACGCTTCGAACTGCGCCGCTATCACGCCGATGGGCGCGCCAGGGGCGAACCCGAGATCCTCGAGATTCCCGGCGCCACTTTCCGCAAGACAGGGCTGGGCAAAGATGTCACCAACAAGGTGCTGGGCGGCCTGCCAGGCATTCAGAAAGAAGGTTGCGATGGCCTGATTACCCAGGCCACCTTCATCCTGCATCGTCTGCCGGCGCAGCAACGCACGGTGTGCCTGGAATTTTTTGGTTCCTCCCACGATGCCGTGCCCGCCATCGTCGAGATCAAGCGCTATCTCGAGAGCAAACCCGGCGGGGTTTTGCTGGCCGGACTGGAACACCTCGACGCCCGCTATGTAAAAGCCGTGGGTTACGCCACCAAAGCCCATCGCACCGCGCGACCCAACATGGTGCTGCTGGCCGACCTGGCCTGCGACGATGACCGCGCCGTAGGCGAGGCCGCCTCGCACATTGTGCGCCTGGCCAATGCCCGGGGCGGCGAGGGTTTCATTGCCATCAGCCCGGAGGCGCGCAAGAAATTCTGGCTCGACCGCGCCCGAACCGCCGCGATTGCCACGCACACCAACGCCTTCAAAATCAACGAGGATGTGGTCATCCCCCTTGACCGTCTGGCCGATTACAGCGACGGCGTGGAAAAAATCAACATTGAGCTGTCCATTCAAAACAAGCTTGAACTCCTGGACGCTCTGGAGATTTTTCTGCGCGCCCCGCTGCCCCTGATCGAGGACGATGAGGAAGAGGCGGCCAGCCCGGCGAGCCATGCCCCCGACCACCCGACGAACAACGAACTCACCGACGAGCGGCGTGATCGCGCCCTGGCCCTCCTCCAGGCCGTGCGTCTGCGCTGGACCGACCTGTTACAGCGCATTCATGAAGACCCCGTGTTCCGCGCCCTGCAATCACGCCAGGAGACCGTCTCATGGAAGCGCGAGGTTCGTGCCGAACTGCGCCGCATCTTTACCGGCCGCGAATTCTCCCGCGTCCTGCTTGGTGCCGAGGCCGTTCATCAAAAAGTCCTTAAGGGCCGGGTCTTTGTCGCCCTGCACATGCACGCCGGCGACGGCAATGTACACACCAATGTGCCGGTCAATTCCGACAACTACGCCATGCTCAAGGCGGCCAATGCGGCGGTCGATCGCATCATGCACCTCGCCCAGGATCTGGGCGGCGTGATCTCAGGCGAGCACGGCATTGGTATCACCAAGGTCGAATACCTCTCGCCCGAAGCCCTGGCCGAGTTTGCCGATTACCGCGCCAAGGTCGATCCCGAGCAACACTTCAACCGCGGCAAACTGCAGGCGGGCGCCGACCTGACCAATGCCTATACGCCCTCGTTCTCGCTGCTCGAGACCGAATCGCTGATCATGGAGCAATCCGAAATCGGCGCCATCGCCGATTCAGTCAAGGACTGCCTGCGTTGCGGCAAATGCAAACCGGTGTGTAACACCCATGTGCCCCGCGCCAACCTGCTCTACTCGCCGCGCGACAAGATTCTCTCGACCTCGCTCCTGATCGAGGCCTTCCTCTACGAAGAGCAAACCCGGCGCGGCATCTCGATCAAACACTTCGACGCCTTCAACGATGTCGCCGACCATTGCACGGTCTGTCACAAGTGCAAGAATCCCTGCCCGGTCAACATCGATTTCGGCGATGTCTCGATGGCCATGCGCCATTTATTGAAACAGTTGGGCAAAAAACGCTTCTCGCCCGGCACCGCCCTGGCCCAGTTTTTCCTTAACGCCACCGATCCGGATGTCATCCGCTGGACCCGCAAGCTGGCCATCGAATGGGGCTACAAGGCACAACGGCTTGGCCACCAGTTTGTTCGCTACCTTGGGCTGGGAGCTCCGCAGCTCAAGCAGCCCGCCGCCACCAGCCACCCGCAAGCGGTCCGTGAGCAGGTCATTCATTTTCTCAACCGGCCTCTCACCGACAAGCTCCCCAAGCAGACCGGCCGTGCCCTCCTTGGTCTGGAAGACGCCCGCATCGTTCCCATCATCCGCGACCCGGCCCGCTCGACCGAGGACTCCGATGCCGTGTTCTATTTCCCCGGCTGCGGATCGGAACGGCTGTTCTCGCAGGTTGGTCTCGCCACTCAGGCCATGCTCTACCATGTGGGCGCGCAAGTCATTCTGCCGCCGGGCTATCTGTGCTGCGGCTATCCGCAGATTGCCGTGGGCGACTCGGAAAAAGGCGAATCCATCACCACGGCCAACCGCGTGCTCTTTCATCGCGTAGCCAACACCCTGAATTATCTCGACATCAAAACCGTGCTGGTGTCCTGCGGCACCTGCATGGACCAATTGCTCAAGTACCAGTTCGAGCGCATCTTCCCCGGCTGCCGACTGCTCGATATTCACGAATACCTGGCCGAGCGCGGCGTCTCGCTCGAAGGCGTGACTGGCACGCGTTACATGTATCACGAGCCCTGCCACACGCCGATGAAAACCCGCTCTGGCGTGCAAGTGGCGCAACAATTACTCGCCGCGCCCGTGGCCTTGTCCGAACGCTGCTGTGGCGAAGCTGGTACCTTTGCCGCCGCCCGCCCGGACATTGCCACGCAGGTGCGGTTCCGCAAACAGGAAGAAATCGATCGCGTCGCCGCCAGCCTGCCGGAGGGCGATGGGCCGGTGAAACTGCTCACCTCCTGCCCGTCCTGCCTCCAAGGCCTCGCCCGCTATGAAGAATCGAGCGGGATCGACGCCGACTACATCGTGGTTGAGCTGGCCCGCCATATCCTCGGCCAGGACTGGCTCAATGACTATCTGGCCAAGGCTAACAACGGCGGGATCGAAAAGGTCCTGCTGTGACTAAGTACGCATGAGTGAGTGCGTACTCTGCGCGACAGACGCCAGCACCGTGCTGTGGCGCGATGCGTTCTGTCGCGTCATCTGGGTCGATGAGCCGGCCTATCCGGGGTTTTGCCGAGTCATCCTGGGCGCCCATGTCAGCGAGATGACCGACCTGCCTCCGGCCGCTCGGCAACGCCTGATGGCGGTCGTGTTTGCGGTCGAAGCCGCCGTTCGGGAGGTCTGTCGACCGGACAAAATCAACCTCGCCAGTCTGGGCAATAGGGTGCCGCATGTGCACTGGCATGTGATTCCGCGCTGGGCCAATGACCGCTGTTTTCCGGACGCTATTTGGGCCCCGGCTCAGCGCGCAGGGACACCGCCCCAGCGGGAACATCTCAAGCCACTGCTGGCGACGCAGCTAGCGGCGCGGCTGGGTCAATCGTTGCCGGGGTAAAACGCTCAGCCGGGAAGATGGCCGAAAACCGGCTACCCCGACCCACCGCACTCTCAACCTGCAAGCGCGCCTGATGCCGCAACAGGACTCGCTTGACGATAGCCAGCCCCAGACCCGTCCCACCGCTGCCGCGCGAGCGGCCCTTGTCCACGCGATAAAAGCGCTCTGTCAGGCGCGGCAGGTGCTGCGCCTCAATCCCTTCGCCCGTGTCTCTGACCGAAAAGCGCAGGCCCCCACTCGCCGTAATGTCCCAACTGAGGGCGATTTCGCCACTCACCGGGGTATAACGAACCGCGTTGGAGACCAAGTTCATGCACGCGCTGTAAATTTCCGCATGGCTGCCGCGCAGGGCGCCTTCTGTATCGAGGTCCAGAGTAATCAGATGGCGGCCGCGCGATAGCGAAAGCGCATCCCCCCGCAGCTGCTGACTCAAGCTGGCAATGTCTATTTCGGTCTCGCCCAGATCCGGATCCGCCTCCAGGCGGGCGAGGATCAGAAGATCATCAATCAACCCACGAATGCGGTCCGACTGTTCCTGCATCAAGCCAATCTGGGCCTTGAACTGCTGCGGATCGGGAGATTCCATGTCGGCAAAGGCCTCCAGAAATCCGACAATGACCGTAATCGGCGTCCGCAACTCGTGCGAGACATTGGCGATAAAGTCGCGGCGCATCTCGTCCACCCGAATCAGCTCGGTGATATCGTGCGAAAGCAGCATGCGTCGCCCGTTGGGCAAAGCTGCCAATTGCAGGGACAGGGTTCGATCCGGTGCGGCGGGCGAGGCCATGGCCAGGGTTTCCTGGGCAGCACCGCGGCCCAGCCATTCCAGCAGCCGTTTCTCGCGCAACAGGTAGTTGAAGTACTGGCCGCGATCGCGTTCGGGCGAGAGGCCAAAATGGCGTTGCGCCGACGGATTGAGCCACACAATGCGACGGTCCGGATCGAGAATCACCACGCCCTCCGGCAATGCCCCAGCGACCTGAAACATCTCCTGGCGCTCTTCGACCGCGTGCTGGCTGAGCGACATATTTTTCTGGTAGTCCCGCTGGACCAAATAAAAGACTTCGCCCCAGTGCCCGTTAGTCGTCGGCAAGGGCACGCGTTTATCGTCCGGGACATGGCCCCCTTGCTCATCCAGCCATGTCAACAAGCGCTGCAACTGGCGTTGATGAAAGACAATGATGGCCAACAGCCCCAGGCAAAAAACCACCCAGCCCGCACGCGCGCCAGCCAGCGCGGCCGCAATGCCGGCAAAAAAGGCCAAGGCCGCCAGCATGGTCAGAGACCGCCACCAATATTCGAGCATGTGAAAGGGCTTAACAGCGGAAAGGTTGGCGCGATTCTACCCTGACGGGTTGCTGACAATCACCCACGGCAAACCTTCGCATAAAAAGATTCCCGTTCGTGGCAAGGCCGCCTACTGCACCGACAAACGGTAACCCGCACCGCGCACAGTCTGGATCAAACCCGCATGACCCGAAGGCTCAAGCGCACCGCGCAAACGCCGGATATGCACATCCACCGTGCGCTCCTCAACGAAGACATGGTCGCCCCAGACATGATCGAGCAACTGGGAGCGCGAATACACCCGTTCGGCATGCGTCATGAAGAAATGCAGCAATCGAAACTCCGTCGGTCCGAGTTCAATCAACAGCTCGTTTCCCGTCACCCGATGTCCCACCGGATCGAGCCGCAACGACCCAATCTCGACCGGCGTTTCCATCATCTGCGGGGCACGCCGCCGCAACACGGCCTTGATCCGGGCCAACAGCTCGCGCGGCGAAAACGGCTTGGAGAGATAATCATCAGCGCCCGAGTCCAGGCCCAGAATCTTGTCGCGCTCCTCGACCCGAGCCGTCAGCATAATGATTGGCAGGTCCTTCAAGCGGCTGTCGGCACGGACCCGGCGCGTCAGATCAATGCCGCTCATTCCGGGCAGCATCCAGTCCACCAGCAGCACATCCGGCATCACCTCGCGCAACATCGCCCACGCGTGTTCCGCATCGCCCGCGATCAGGGTGTCGTGGCCATTTTGATTCAGATTGAAACGCAGCACCTCCTGGATGCCCGGCTCATCTTCAACAATTAATATCGTCGCACCCATAGCCCGTCCCACACAAAATAAGCTTAATCATATGACGCCTTGATGACATTTGTATGACAGCGCCAGGTCGTGGGCTGCCACAGGAAACATTAGCGCCTGACGAGAGCGGGGCGGGGCGCTACAATCGCCCCATCCTCATGCCCATACCCCTAATCATGTCTCTACCCAGCGTGTCTTCCCAGCTTAAAGCCCAGATCCTTGCCGAGGCCCTGCCTTACATCCAGCGCTTCTGGGACAAGACCGTGGTCATCAA
>SXTL01000017.1 GCA_005790965.1 Burkholderiales bacterium
GCCCGTTCCCAAGGTCGCCAGGACGCCCACATCGTAAGCCCCCTCGGCGCCGTCCGCGAGCGACCACGAAACGGCCAGCGGCAACAGCATAAAGGCGCCAAACACGGCAATCACCAACCCGAGTACATGCAACAAGGGTAAGAGGCGGTAGCGCAGCATCAGAAGAACCCGAAGTTCACCTGCAAAAGGCGCTCAACCTTGGGCAGCATGCGCTTGTTGGGCACGAAAAAGATCAAGTGGTCCTCAGCCTCAATGACCGTATCGTGATGCACGATGACGACCCGGTCACCGCGCAACAAGGCGCCGAGAGACACACCCTCGGGCAAATCGATTTCTTCCATGCGCCGGCCAATCAGCCGTGAAGAACGCTTGTCGCCGTGCACCACGACCTCCATCGCCTCGGCCGCGCCACGCCGTAATGAATGCACTGCCGCCATATCACCACGGCGAATGTGGGTCAGCAAGGGACCGATGGTGGCCTGCGCCGGCGACAGGGCCACATCAATCTCGCCACCCTGCAACAGGTCTACATAGGAGGCACGGTTGATGAGCGCAATGACCTTGCGCACGCCCATACGCTTGGCCAAGAGGGCCGACATGATGTTGTCCTCGTCGTCATTCGTGAGGGCACAGAACACATCCATGTCCTCGACATTTTCTTGCACGAACAAATCCTCATCCGTGGCGTCACCGACCAGCACCAGGGTGGACTTGAGGCGATCTGCCAGCCTCTCGGCATGGGCCTTGTTGTGGTCAATCAGCTTGACCTCATAATCTGCCTCTAACGCGGCGGCCAAGCGGCTACCAATGTTACCGCCCCCCACAATCATTACTCGGCGCGCGCTCTTGTCGGTGTTGCGCATCTCTTTCATGACGGCGCGAATGTTTTCGGTCGCGGCCAGAAAGAAAACCTCGTCGCCATTTTCAATGACGGTACTGCCCGAGGGCTTAATGCTAGTGCCGCGCCGAAAGATGGCCGCAACCCGCGCGTCCAGGGCCGGCAGATGGCGCCGCAATTCCTGCAACTGATGCCCCACCAATGGCCCGCCCTTGAGAGCCTTGACCGCCACCAGACGAATACGGCCATCGGCAAAATCGAGTACCTGCAGGGCCTCAGGATAGTCAACCAAGCGCTTGATGTAAGTGGTCACTTCCTCTTCTGGACTGATGATATGGTCAACGCCCAGGTTATCCGCATCAAAGAGAGGGGGGTGAGACATATAATCGGCCGAGCGAATGCGGGCGATCTTGGTCGGGACATGAAAGAGGGTGCTGGCGATCTTGCAAGCAATGATATTGGTCTCGTCATTCTGGGTCACCGCCACCAACATATCGGCGTTCTCGATGCCGGCCTGAGCCAGCACCGACGGGTGCGAGGCGTGCCCCTGAACGGTACGCAAGTCATAGTGATCCTGCAGCCAAGCCAGTTTTTCGGCATCGAGATCAATGACGGTAATGTCGTTGGCCTCGGAGACCAAGCTAGCCGCCAAATTGGCACCCACCTGACCGGCACCAAGAATGATGATTTTCATGTTTCCTCAGCGCCGGCGCGCACGCCCAGCTTGCGTAACACCCGGTAAAGATGGGTGCGTTCAATGCCTGACTCCTCGGCGGCCCGGCTGACACTGCCCTTGCAACGCTTGAGCAGGGCCTCCAAATAGAGTCGCTCAAAGGCATTGCGCGCCTCCTTGAGCGGCAGGGCAAGGAGCTTGTCGACCTCGGGGGCCGCGTTCCCGGCTGGCGCCACTGGCGTGATGCCCAAGTGGGCCTCAACCTCGCTCTGCTCAAGCGTGGGTGCCGCCGTCGCTGTCGCCAGTTCATCGACAAAGCGCGCCAGCTCATCCAGATTTCCGGGCCAATTCTGCCCGGCCAGAACCTTCAGGGCGTCCTCAGAAAACCGCTTGGCTTCCAAGCCGTGGCGGAGCAGCGCTGCCTCCAGCGCCGCCTGCGCAAGTTCGGGAATGTCTTCGCGATGGTCGCGTAGCGGTGGTACCCGCAAGGCCGACTGAGTCAGGGCGTGATAGATATCGCGCGAATAGCCCTCCTTGGTGGCCAGATTTTCACGGCTCGCGCACACCAAACGCACACCAAATTCGCCGCGCCGGGCAAGAATCAGCTGGAGCCCCTTCTGTTGCATCGGGGTCAGGTTTCCAATCTCCGCCAAAAACAGCAGCCCGCCCTTGGCCGCCTGCAGCCAGTCAATTGGACTCTCAGACAGGGCTTGCAAATCCGTTGGGGCATACCAAGGCGTCCCCTCTACATGCAGGAAGCGGGCGCAGGCCTCACTCCCGGCGCCCAGTTCGGCGGCCAGAAACAGGGGCGCCTCGGGCGAAGCTTGGCGCAAACGCTGGGCCAAACCCGTGATGACCTCGCCGCTGCCCAAACCGGCCGGTCTTTCCGGCAAAGCGGCTGGCGGGGCACCCACCGCCATGGCGCGCCCAATAGCCTCCAACAACGGCTTAAAAGAGATTGGTTTTTCCAGGAAATCGTTGGCCCCCAGACGCGTGGCCTCCATCGCATTCTTGATCGTGCCGTGTCCGGACATCATGATCACCGGCATTTTCAAGGGGCCCTGGGCCACCCACTCCTTGAGCAACGACAAGCCATCAAGATCGGGCATCCAGATGTCAAGCAGGACCAGGTCGGGGGTTCGCTCTAGCAAGGCCACCCGGGCCTGGGCCCCGTTCTCGGCCAAGCGCACATCGTAACCCTCGTCCTCAAGGATCTGCTGCAATACATCCCGGATACCCGGCTCGTCATCTACGACCAGTATTTCACTCACGCGTTGTCTCCTCCATCAGCGGCAGCGTAATGCGAATCGCCGCGCCGTGTGGGTCGATATTATGCACCTCAATGCGGCCTTGATGATCGTCCACAATGCGTTTGACAATGGGCATGCCCAGCCCGGAGCCCTTGGGCTTGGTCGTCGCGTAAGGTTCATACAGGTGAGCCATCTGCCGCTCAGTAAAGCCAGGCCCGTTGTCCTCAACACAAAGACAGACGCCTCCGTCCACAACGCCGGTGCGAATGACGATCCGCGCCTCTCCGAGTGGCTCGGCCGCCTCGAAGGCATTTTTCAACAAGTTGACCAACACCCGGTTCAGCAAACCGCGATCGGCGGCGGCGGGAGGCAAGTCCGGCGTTAATTCCACATGCAGGTCAGTGTGCCCTGCATAGAGAGGCAGCACCTCTTCGACCAGGGCATTTAGATCAAGAGGGTGAAGCACCGGGACTGGAATGCGCGCATATTGAGAGAACTCATCCACCAGATTGCGAATCTGTTCGACCTGTTGAATAACGGCCCCCGAGGCCTGCTCCAACAGCTTGCGTTGCGGCGGCTCAAGTTTGTCCGCCAAGCGGTACTGCAGACGCTCAACGGAGAGAAGTATGGGCGAGAGCGGGTTCTTGACCTCGTGCGCCAGACGACGCGCCACCTCGCTCCAGGCCTCGACCTCCTGTGCCTTGATCAGGTGGGTAATATCGTCAAAAACCAAGGCATATTCGGGCGTCGTACGAGCAGTGATCCGCGCCCCGCGCACATGCAACACATGCTTCACATCCCCCAGCGGGTAAGTGAAGTGGGGCTCCTGCCAGAATTGCGCCGCCTTTTTGGAGGTCTTTTTCGCCTGCTCCTCGGCATTCAACATGCGCAGAAAATGGGCCTCCATCGCCTCGCCGAAGTGGCGCAATTCTGAGCCCTCCA
>SXTL01000018.1 GCA_005790965.1 Burkholderiales bacterium
ATGGAAGACCGCATCAAGCCCTTGCTCGCCAAGCTAAGTTTCAGTCTTGGTGAAAAGAGCGGCGCCAGCGAGGTCGACCTGCGCCAGCGCATCGCCCAAGATCCCCGCGCTCTGGAGGCGCGACTGGCACTGGCCAACTTGCATATCGCCAGCCAGCGCTATGCCGAGGGCATGGACGAACTTCTGACCTTGATCCAGCTTGACCGTAGCTGGCAGGACGAGATCGCCCGCAAGACCCTGCTCCAGGTCTTCCTCCTGCCCGCGGCCGCCAGCCTCGTCCCGCACTATCGCCGCAAACTCTCGAGCGCCCTGAACTGATGAATCCCTTGTTAGACACCTCCGGATTGCCCCGTTTCGATGCGATTGGTCCGGAACATATTGCCCCGGCCATTGACCAAATCCTCGTCGCCAACCGCGCTCTGATCGAAGGCTTGCTGGACGACTCCAAGGCCAACCATTGGGACCGCTTTGTCACCCCGCTGGAAGATGCCAACGAGCGCTTGTCGCGGGCCTGGGGGCCGGTGTCGCACCTGCATTCGGTGCTGGACTCGCCCGCCTTGCGCGAGGCCTACAACAGCTGCCTGCCTGCGGTGACCGAATACTGGGCCGATCTAGGTCAAGACGAACGCCTCTACGCCCGTTACAAGGCAATAGACGCCGCCACCAAAGCCAGCGGCAGCGTGCTTTCCAGCGAGCGTCGTCGCGTACTGGATAACGAATTGCGCGACTTCCGTCTCGGTGGCGCCGAACTGGCAGCCACGCCCAAGGCGCGCTTCAAGGCCATTCAGGAAAAACTCGCGGCTTTAGCCACGCGTTTTGAAGAAAACCTGCTCGACGCCACCAACGCCTGGTCCAAACGGGTCCAGCGCGAAGACCTGCCCGGCGTGCCGGAAGACAGTTTGGCGATGTTCGAGGACGCTGCCCGCGCTGATGGCCAGACCGGTTACAAGCTCACCCTGCGCGCTCCGTCTTACTTGCCGGTCATGCAGTTTTGCGCCAACCGCGCGCTCCGCGCAGAGATGTATCGCGCCCATGTCACCCGCGCCTCCGAATTTGGCCCCGCCGAGCGTGATAACACCCCGCTGATCACCCAGATCCTCGCGCTACGCCACGAGGCCGCGCAATTGCTGGGTTACCCTGATTACACGGCGCTGTCGCTGGCCACCAAAATGGCTGACAACGCCAGTCAGATCGAGGCCTTCATGCTCAACCTGGCCGCCCGTGCCAAGCCCTATGCCGAGCGCGATCTGGCCGACCTACGCGCCTTCGCTGCGCAGCAACTGGGCCTGTCCGAATTGGCCTCGTGGGACATCGGCTGGGCCAGCGAAAAGCTGCGCGAGGCGCGTTATGCCTTCTCCGAAGCCGAGGTAAAACCCTATTTCCCTGAGCCGCGAGTGTTGGCCGGGCTGTTTAGCGTCATCAAGGCCCTGTACGGCCTAAGCGTGGTCGAAGACAGCGCCCCGATCTGGCACGACAGCGTGCGCTTCTTTGCCCTGCAAGACGCCACCGGGCAACGCATCGGCCAGTTTTATCTCGATCTCTATGCCCGCGAAAGCAAGCGTGGCGGAGCCTGGATGGATGATGCCGTGACGCGCCGGCGCCTTGAATCCGGCATCCAAACGCCCGTTGCCTACCTCAACTGCAACTTCGCCCCGCCGGCTGGCGGCAAGCCTGCCCTCTTCACCCACGACGAAGTCATCACCCTGTTTCACGAGTGTGGCCACGGCCTGCATCACCTGCTTACCCGTTGCGAAGAGATCGGCGTATCCGGCATCAATGGCGTCGAGTGGGACGCCGTCGAGTTGCCCAGCCAATTCATGGAAAATTTCTGCTGGGAATGGCCCGTGTTGCAAGGCATGACCGCCCATGTCGAAACCGGCGCACCGCTGCCGCGCGAGCTCTTTGACAAAATGCTCGCCGCCAAAAACTTCCAGAGCGGCCTGCAGATGCTGCGTCAGATCGAGTTTTCGCTGTTTGACCTGCGCCTGCACCAAGCCACGGAACCGCATGTGCAGGGTGTGCTTGATCAAGTCCGCCAAGAAGTCGCCGTTCTTTTTCCACCTGACTTCAACCGTTTTCCCAACGGCTTCTCGCATATCTTCGCTGGTGGCTACGCCGCGGGCTATTACAGTTACAAATGGGCCGAGGTGTTGTCAGCCGACGCCTACGCCCTGTTCGAAGAAACACGCGGCATCGATGGCAAGCTTAATCCCGACACTGGCCACCATTTCTGGAATGAAGTTCTCGCCGTCGGCGGCTCACGCGATGCCCTCGACAGCTTCCGCGCTTTTCGTGGCCGCGAGCCAGACATCGACGCCTTGTTGCGTCACAGCGGGCTGAGTGCCTGAACCAGGCACAGATTCCCCGCTCCCTATGATAAAGGCCCCGAAGCGGGGGCCTTTGTCTTTGCGAAAGCAGCGCTCAGGCGCCCGTCAGCTTATGGTATTTCTCCATCAACTGCTCTGGTGTCTCAACATAATCCGGATTCATCGGAATGCAATCAACTGGGCAGACCTCGCGGCACTGCGGAACATCATAATGTCCAACACACTCCGTACACTTGTTCGGATCGATGATGTAAATATCATCCCCTTGCGAAATCGCATCGTTCGGGCACTCTGGCTCACAAACATCGCAGTTGATACATTCATCGGTAATCATCAGGGCCATGGCGTTTCCTTTCGTAACTAAGTCGATTTTAATCGGGCGATCACGCGCTCGGCAATCAACGGCGAGACAAAGACATTGATCTCACCGCCCAGGCGCGCAATTTCGCGCACCATCGTCGCCGACAAAAACATGTACTGCCCGTCCGGAGTCAGGAACACCGTCTCCAGGTCCGGCAACAGCATGCGGTTCATGCCCGCAAGTTGAAATTCATATTCAAAATCCGATACCGCACGCAAGCCTCGCAACACCAGGCGAGTCTCTTCGCGCCGCGCCAAATCAATCAGCAAGCCCTTGAACCCGATCACCCGCACATTAGGCAGGCCGGACAACACCGTCTGGGCCAGTTCAATCCGCTCCTCCATGGAGAATAACGGATCCTTACTGGCGCTTGCCGCCACCGCAACAATAACCTGATCAAAGATCCCAGCCGCGCGCTTGACGAGATCTTCGTGGCCCCGCGTCAGGGGGTCAAATGTCCCAGGGTAGAGGATCTTGTTCATAGTCAATTATGGCGCCTCGGTTGGCCGTCTCAACAAGACCTGCCGGGTCTGTCCAGCACGCCCTTCACGCCAGACCTGCCACGCCGAGAGATCCGGGGGGGTGTCAAACTCGGCATAGATTGTACCTCCCGGCCTCAGCAAAGGGGCGACGAGTTGTAGAGCAGGGGCTAACAAGCCGGCGGCAAAGGGCGGATCGAGGAAGATCAGTTCATAGCCCGCTGGCCCGGTATCGGTCTGCGTCTTGAGCCACGCCAGCGCCTCGGCACGAACCAGTCGCACCTGGCTCGCCGCCAAGGTACGACAATGGGCTTGCAAAGCGGTAAAGGCCCGCGCATCGGCCTCGACCAAGGTCACCTCGGTAGCCCCGCGCGAGGCCGCTTCAAGACCCAAGGCACCACTGCCGGCAAAGAGATCTAGACAACGCCACCCCGTCAAGCGTTGCCCAAGCCAGTTAAACAGGGTCTCGCGCACCCGATCCGGGGTTGGCCGCAGCCCGGGCACATCGGGAAACGGCAGGCGCCGCCCGCGCCATAGGCCTCCAATGAGGCGAACGCTGTTGCCCGTGTTCTTTGTTGACCTATTCTTTGTTGAGCTATTTCCGGCCACGCGTATCCTGCCCACCCACAATAACGGTCACCATCTGCTCAGGCACCACCCGGGCACGGAAGGCGCGCCGAATATCGTCCAGCGTCACCGCGGCTACCTGGCGCGGGTACTCGTCCAACCAGCTCAACGGCAGACCATAAAAGCCCAGCATAGCCAAATGCTCGACGATCTTCTTGTTGCTATCGAGGCGCAAGGGAAAACTGCCGATCAGATTGGCCTGCGCTTGTTTAAGTTCGGCCTCGGTCGGCCCCGCATCGAGAAAGCGCTGCACAGTTGAGCGCACCACGGCCAAAGCCTCGTCGGTCGCTTCACGACGCGTTTGCAAGCCAATCTCGAACGCCCCGCGCTGCCGTAACGGCATGAAGTAACTGTGCACGCTATACGCAAAACCGCGCCGATCGCGCACCTCCTGCATCAGGCGCGAATCAAAGCCGCCCCCGCCCAGGATGTAGTTGCCAACCAACAAGGGAAAATAATCCGGATCATCGCGGGTCATGCCTGGCAGGCCGATCTGCAAGTGACTTTGCGTGGCATGGTGCGGCAGGATCACCGTCTCAGCCTGGGTCCGCAGCGGCACGGCTGGCAAGGAGTCTGCGGCCGGGCCGACCGGCAAATCCTGGCTCAGTTGTTGCGCGATGGTCTCAGCCGTTGGACGATCAATATCTCCCATCAGGACCAAGGTCAGGTTCGCGGCCCGATAATACTGGCGGTGAAAGGCCACCAATTGGGTCGCATCGAGCCCAGCGAGGCTCTCAATACGCTGGTGCAAGCCATACGGGTGCGTGCCAAAGACGCGGGACGAAAATTCCCGCTCGGCGATAAATTCAGGCTGCGTTTCTGCCTCACGCAGGCCGGCGATAGCGCGCGCCTTTTCGCGGCTCAGGACGGCCGACTCAAAATGCGGCCGACTCAGCACCGCCTGCAACACCGCCAGCGCTACCTTGCGTTCGCTGGCACCGCTCAGCGTACGCAGGGAAAAGCCAGCTCGATCGGCATCCTGCGACTGCGCCATCACAGCCCCGACATCGGCTAGCCGTTCGGCGATCTGTTGCTCAGTCAAACCACCGGCGCCCAGACGCATCAGGGCATGAGTCATCCCGGCCAGGCCCGCCGTTGCCGCCGAATCGCGTGCTGCCCCGGCCTCAAAGCTGGCACTGACATCGAGCATCGGCAGGTCATGGTTAGCCACAAAAAAGACCCGGGCGCCCTGGCTCGTGCGCCACTGTTGGACATCCAACCCGGCCTGGGCCGAGCAGGCCATAAAGGTCATGCCCAACACGGCCATGATCTGTTTAGCGAACATGGCTGTCTCCTGAAATGAGCGCCGGCTGGCCAATCGGCATAGGCAAGGGCACCAGTTCGGCAAGGGTCAGGCGCGTATCGCGCAGATACTTTTCAGCCACCGCACGCACCTGATCGGCGGTCACCGCACGCAACCGATCAAAACGCACAGTACGGTCACGCCAAGACAAACCAGCGGTCTCCCACTCGCCGATCTGCATCGCCTGATAAAACAGCGAATCCTGCTGGAACACCTGCCCGGCTACGACCTGCGCCTTGGCGCGGTCCAGTTCGACCTCACTCACTCCGTCCTTGACTAGGCGTTGCAACTCGCCCTTGAGGGCCGCTATGACATCAGACACGCCACGGCCCTCAGCCGGCGTCAAGCCAATGACGAATTGCGCTGGGCCCCGCGACACCGAGTCATAGCCGACATCGACATCGAGGGCCACCCGTTGGGTCTTGACCAAGGCCTGCGGAAGCCGAGCCGAACCGTGACCATCGAGTACCCCGGCCAAGATCTCCAATGCATACGGCTCCACATCTGTTGCCGGTTGCTGCAAACGAGGCACCGGCCAGGCCAAGAGCGCGGCCGGCAATTTAGCCGGTGCACGCACCGTGACCTGCCGACCGCCCTGTGGTTCCAGCTCGGTAAAAGGCTTGCGAATCGGCATCTCCCGGCGCGGGACAGGCCCGTAATACTGCTCGGCCCAAGCAAAGACCTGCTCCGGCCGCACCGCGCCGGCCACCACTAGGGTCGCATTATTGGGCGCATACCAGCGCTCATACCAATGTCGGGCATCCGTCACCGTCATGCTATTGAGATCGCTCATCCAACCGATAACGGGGTGACGATAAGGGTGCTCGGTGTAGGCCGCCGCCAGCAACTGTTCGTACAGCCGTGCCTGAGGGTTGTCCTCGGTGCGCAAACGGCGCTCTTCCTTAACCACCTCGATCTCCTTGGCGAAGGCCTCCGGCGCCAGCGTCAGGTGCGTCATGCGGTCGGCCTCCAGAGCCATGGCCTGCTCCAAACGCGCGGCCTGCAGGGTCTGAAAATAGGCCGTGTAATCCCGCGCGGTAAAGGCGTTCTCCCGCCCACCGAGTGCCGCAATACGCTTGGAAAACTCGCCCGCCGGCACCTTGGGAGTACCCTTGAACATCATGTGTTCGAGAAGGTGTGCCACACCGGTCGTGCCATAGCTTTCATCCATGCTACCGGCGCGATACCAGACCTGAGCCACCGCCACGGGCGCGCGATGGTCCTCCTTGACGATCACCTTTAGTCCATTGGACAGGGTGCGTTCGCTGACCGTCGCCGAGGACGCCAACGGCATCAAACCGAGGAGAAGCCCGAAGGCCGAGCCAAGAAGGCCGCTGATGGATGCACGCTTAATCTTCAGAAAGGGGTAGGGCATGGTATATTTTTCCAAACTGCAAACTGAGCCATTCAAGAACTGTCGTGTTTTTCAAATCCCGTTCACCCTCTGACATTCCCCCAGCAGCGAAATCCACCGGCTGGTTGGGTCGCCTCAAGGCTGGTCTGACCAAGACCCGGGCCGCCTTGGCAACCCCCTTCACGGCTTTGTTTGCGCGCCATACGCGCATCGACGCCGCCCTCTACGAGGAACTTGAAGAACTGCTCATCACGGCCGACTGTGGTGTCGCAGCGACCGAGCATATCCTCACGGCCCTGAAAGCGCATGTCAAGCAGGAACGCATTGAAGATAGTGCCGAATTGCGCACAGCCCTCAAGGCCATTCTCGCCGAGGTCCTCGCACCGCTCGAAGCACCGCTCGATGTCACTCTCCACAAACCCTTTGTCATCATGCTGGCCGGTGTCAACGGTGCCGGCACGACCACCACCATCGGCAAGCTCGCCAAACGCTATCAAGAACAGGGGCTCAAGGTCCTTCTTGCTGCTGGTGACACCTTCCGCGCTGCCGCGCGCGAACAACTCGCCGTATGGGGCGAGCGTAACCAGGTGGAGGTTATCGGTGGCAACTCCCAAGACCCGGCCGCTGTCATTTTCGATGCCATTCAGGCGGCGCGTGCCCGCCACATTGATGTGGTTCTGGCCGACACCGCCGGCCGTTTGCCAACCCAGTTGCACCTGATGGACGAGATCCGCAAAGTGCGCCGCGTCATCGAGAAGGCCGACCCCAGCGCGCCCCACGAGGTCCTGCTGGTACTGGATGCCAATACCGGTCAGAACGCCTTGGCGCAAACCCAAGCCTTTGGCGAGGCCATTGGCGTCACTGGTCTCGTCCTGACCAAGCTCGACGGCACGGCCAAGGGCGGGGTGATTGCGGCCTTGGCACGCAAACACCCCGTGCCGGTGCGTTACATTGGCGTTGGCGAAGGCCTGGATGACCTACAAACCTTCCGTGCCCAGGAATTTGTCGACGCCCTGTTTGAATAACCGCCATGATTGAACTCATTAATGTCACCAAGCACTACCCTGGCGGCCATGTCACACTGGCCAATGTGGATCTTCACATCCAGCACGGCGAGATGGTATTCATTACAGGTCGCTCGGGTGCGGGCAAGAGCACCCTGCTTAAACTCATCGGCAGTATCGAAAAACCGACCTCCGGTCACATCAAGATCGGCAACGAAGATATTTCCCGTCTGCGCCGCACTACCGTGCCCTATTTCCGGCTCAACATCGGCATGATCTTCCAAGACCACAAACTCCTCTATGACCGCAGCGTGCTCGACAATGTCCTGCTCCCCCTGCATATTCGCGAAGTCCACGGGGCCGAAGCCACCCGCCGAGCCCGCGCGGCTCTGGAAAAGGTCGGCCTAGCCAACCGCGAGCGCAGCCGCCCCATCACGCTTTCCGGCGGCGAACAACAACGCCTGTGCATCGCCCGTGCGATCGTCGGACGGCCCCGACTCATTCTGGCCGACGAGCCGACCGCCAACCTTGATGACGATTACGCCCATGAGATCATGGGTATCCTCCAGGCCCTCAACGAAGGCGGCGACACCATCCTCATCGCGACCCATGATCAGGACCTGATCGTGCGCTATGGCAAACGCCGTCTCGTCCTTGCTGATGGGACCCTGTCATGAGCCTCGGCGCCCACGCCCAACACCACCTCGATAGCCTGATCACCGCTTGGCAGCGCCTGCGTGCTCAGCCCCTGGCCAGCGCCTTTTCCATCCTCGTCATTGGCATCGCCCTGTCCCTGCCTACGGGTCTTTATCTCCTGATCTCCAACCTCGACCGTGCCTCGAATGGCCTGGCCGAGCACACCGAGATTACGGTCTTTCTGAAACCCAAGACCGAAACAGCCACGGCACTCAGCCTTGCCGAGTCCCTGCGCAACGAACCTGGGATTCGCAAACTGCGCTTCGTTTCTCGCGAAGAGGCCCTATTAGAGCTCCAACGCAGTGGCCTTGACGATATCCTCACCAGCCTCTCCAGTAACCCCTTGCCGCACGCTTTGGTGATTGAACCGACCCAAACGAGTGCGGAACAAATTCGCCGCCTTGACCAGCGTCTTCGGCAACGCCCCGAGGTTGATGCTATCGCCAGCGCCGAAGCCTGGGCCCGCCGCCTCACTGCCCTGCTCGACTTCGGGATTGGCCTGACCTGGATGTTGAGCACGGTTCTCGCCTTGGCGCTGGCGGCCATCACCGGCAACACCATCCGCCTGCAGATCTACGCCCGCCGCGACGAGATTGAAATCTCCCGCCTGATCGGCGCCACTGATCGTTTCATCCGCCGTCCCTTTCTCTACTTTGGCGCCCTGCAAGGCCTTTTGGGTGGCCTGACCGCCTTGCTTCTCTCCGGACTTGCAATTCTCTGGCTAAACCAAAGCGTCGCTGAACTGGCTACGACCTATGGCAGTAGCTTCCGTCTCGCCCTTCTGGATGTCCCTATCAGCCTCCTGCTGCTGGTCGGCGGTGCCCTACTCGGTCTCGCCGGTGCCGGGCTCTCAGTTACCTATACCCTGCGCGACTTCGACTAGCCTCAAGATCAAGCCTCGAACACCCTATTGGTACTCCATATTATTGGCACTCCCTATTATTGGCACTCCATATCATAGAGTGCTAAAATAGAAACAGCTGATCTTAAAGGGAGTTTGCCATGACCGCCGATACCCTGCATTTTCCTGTGCCAACCGCCTTGGGCAGCCTCGATAGTTATATCCAGGCCACCCACCGTTTCCCGCTCCTTAGCGCCGCGGAAGAGGTCGAGCTCGGCCGTCGTCTACGCGACAACGGCGATGTCGAGGCTGCGCGTAAACTGGTGCTCTCCCACCTGCGTTTAGTTGTGGCGGTCGCCCGAGGTTATCTCGGTTATGGACTACCCCACGCCGACCTGATTCAGGAAGGCAGCCTCGGTTTGATGAAAGCGGTCAAGCGTTTTGACCCGGATCGCGGCGTACGCTTAGTCTCCTTCGCCATTCACTGGATCAAGGCTGAAATCCACGAGTTCATCATCAAGAACTGGCGTCTGGTCAAAGTGGCCACGACCAAGGCACAACGCAAACTGTTCTTCAACCTGCGCAGCCTGAAAAAAGACCTCGGCAGCATGAGCCAAACCGATGTCGAGACCGTGGCCCATACCTTGAAGGTTCAGCAAGCCGATGTTCGCGAAATGGAAACCCGTCTCTACAGCCATGACATCGCCCTGGACGCGCGAAGTGATGACGAGGACGAGTCTTTTGCTCCCATTGCCTATCTGGCCGCACCCGGTGCCGAACCGACCCAACAACTGGAACGCCAGGCGCACGACCGTCTGCTGGATGAAGGCCTGAAAGGCGCACTGGCCATGCTGGACCCGCGCAGCCGCCATATCGTCGAATCGCGCTGGCTGAATGAGGAAAACCCCGCCACCCTGCACGATCTGGCCGCCATCTACAGCATCTCTGCCGAGCGGGTGCGGCAAATCGAGGTCAAAGCCATGCAGAAGATGCGGGTGGCCTTGGCTGGCTGACGCTTTAACGCTCCCTTAGCGCCACGCCACCCACAAAAAACCCCGCCGATGCGGGGTTTTTTGTGGGTGCCAAAGCGGCTCAAAACAATTTTCCAATCAGAACCGAAAGAATGCTCAACCACGCCCAAACAATCATGGCCACAATCAGGGTCATTGGCAGGTTATGTTTGCTAAAAAAATCGTTCATGACAGAACTCCAGGAAGGGATGCCGCGCATTTTACTTCTGCCCCGGTTTTGCCACAACCGGGGACGGCAATCGGGGTAACGACAGCGCTGGTGACACCGGTGCTCCCGGTCCCACCCACAGGTCCGGACGCAACCGGTGCACTGTGGCAGGTCCAATACCCGGTACGCGTTGCAGCTCTTCAATGCGCCGAAACGGCCCATGCCGCTTGCGATAGCTCAGGATCGCCTCGGCTTTGGCGGGCCCGATCCCGGGCAGAGACTCCAGCTCCGCCTGACTAGCCCGATTCAGATCAACCGCCGCCCCCGCCGCCGCGGCCCACAGCAGCCATAGCCATAGCCACAACCCAAAACTACAGCGCATGGCGGCGATCGTTCCCAGAGAATCCCGGCAAAGCCGCATTCACGCCTCTCCCCAACGCAATCACCTTGAACAACTCGCCCATCTCGTGCGGCTGAAGCAACCTCTGCACCGCCACCACTGCCCGCAAATAGGTCGGTGTCCCCAGCTCCAGCGCGGCAAGCTGATCCAGCAGCCCCGCCTGCAGCAAGTAGGCTCCCTGACTGGTGTAACCCAAAAGATCCAGCCCCGCTTCTTCACCCGCCTCGGCCACCGCGCTGAAATCAACATGAGCGGTGATGTCATTGAGGCCCGGCAACCAGAACGGATCAGTATGACTATGATGACGGTAATGACACATCAGCGTCCCCTGCGCACGCTGCGGATGATAAAACTCGGCACGCGGAAAGCCATAATCGAAAAAGAGCAATGCCCCCCTCTTCAGTTCACCGGCCAGACTGCGGATCAAAGCCGGCACGGCCAGACTGATCTCGCTCACATAGCCATCCACGGCTGGAAATAGCCCGCCCAGTTTTTGCAGATCGGTGTTCGATACGGGCTGATCAGCCCACACAAAAGGGCCGTTGTCGGCCACGCTTACACCGCGCTCAAAGAGGCCCTCAGCGCAACGATGCACGCTATCAACCGGCAAGGCATCCAGGAGCTCATTACCGAGAATGACCCCAGTAAAAGCCGTCGGCAGAGTCTCCAGCCAAACCACACGATCCAGCCAGCGCGACGCGTATTCTGCCAACCGAGCCTGCTGCCGAGCGCGAAGCTCAGCACTCACTTCAAGAATGTAATAACGCTGCGGTACTGCCTCCAGATCCGCTAATCCGTGCAACAAATCTACCGCCAGATGCCCCTCTCCCGCGCCCAGTTCCAGTACCTCACCTCCGGTTTCCGCCAGGACCGCCGCCACCGTGCGAGCCACCGTCTGACCAAACAGCGGAGTCAGGCCCGGCGCGGTCACAAAGTCACCCGCAGCTCCAAACTTGGTTGACCCGGCAGCGTAATAACCCAAGCCAGGCGCATACAAGGCCAGCGCCATATAACTGGAAAAAGGCAGCCAGCCTCCCGCCGCGCGGATGGCCTCGGCGATATGGACGCGCAGCTGTTCGCTGTGAGCGAGGGCGGCAGGATCGGGAACAGGTAGAGTCGAAGGCATGGCTGTGCGATGATTCGGCTGCCATGATACCGGAAGCCCCCGCCTTACTATGCATGCGCTGATCCTCGGCGCCGGCCCTGCCGGACTGTCTTGTGCCAACGCCCTCCACAGCTTTGGCCTAGCGGCCATTGTGATCGAACACGGCAGCGAGATTGGTGGTGCCCAGCGCGCCAACTTTCACCCCAATCTATGGTTGCTCGGCGCCCCGCCCAACGAACCCGGCCATGTCATGACCGCACGCATGGCACAACACTTCGCCACCCTGCCAATCGCCCTATACCGGCAGACGGAACTCGTCGCAGTACGGGGGGAACCCGGGCGCTTTGAGGTTGATCTTCTCAGCCCTGACGAGCCTCTCACCCTCGTCGTTCCCACGCTTGTCATTGCCACCGGCACCCGTCCACGCAGTACGCCCACGCTCCAAGCCTTGGCCGAGCAAACCTCGGCCGTTTACATCGGCCCTCTCACCGAGGCCGCCCGTAACCAGCTCACAGAGTGCCGCGTCCTCATCCTAGGTGGCGGCGACAACGCCTTCGACCACGCCCGGATGCTGGCCGAACAGGGCTGCGCCGTGACCGTCTGCGCACGCGGCCGGTTCAATGCTCGGCCTCACTTTATCGCCGACTGTGCGAATACCCCCTCCATCCGCCTGCACGAGCACTGTGGCGAGGTTCCCTTGGCCGCCACTCAAACCGGGGTTCTTGCCGATCCAGGCCAGGGCTTTGAAGCGTTTGACGCCGTGGTCTGTCTCTGGGGCTATCAACCCAACAGTGAGATCGTGCAGCGTTTCGAGCCCTCTTTACGCCCACACCGCCTGCCGGCAGGTCATATCGACACCGATCGCTGGCAACGCACCTCGGTTGCTCACCTCTACGCCATCGGCGATGTCACCGATACAGCGCAGCCGAGCGTCGCCGTAGCCGTAGCCCAAGGTCTGACGGCGGCCCGTGCCATCGAACACCACATCCGCTCAGGGGACTAGGGATCCGCCGCGCCGGGGGCCAAATCCCGCTCCGCCGCGTATAATCGGGCATGAACTCACGCCAGCCCTCCCGCCCTAATCTGGCCTCCAATCCAGTCTCCGATAACGCGCCATCCGCATCCTCGGCAACGCTCCCGGCAAGCCCTGATGAGGGCTTCGAACGGCTGTCTCTGGCCCCCGCCATGCTGGAGAACCTCCAGCAACTCGGTTATCTGCGCATGACGCCGATCCAGGCCGCCAGTCTGCCCCTCACCCTGGCCGGCCACGACCTGATCGCGCAAGCCAAGACGGGCAGCGGTAAGACGGCGGCCTTCGCTCTCACCCTGCTGGCGCGACTCGATCCGCGCCGTTTTGCCGTCCAGGCCCTGGTCCTGTGTCCGACCCGTGAGCTAGCCGATCAAGTGACCCAGGAAATTCGCCGTCTGGCGCGCAGCGCAGACAACATCAAAGTTCTTTCTCTGGTTGGCGGCAGTACCATGCGCCCCCAGATGACCAGTCTTGAACACGGCGCCCATATCGTCGTCGGTACGCCGGGACGCATCCTGGATCACCTGCAACGCGAGAGTCTGGACTTGGGTGCGCTCAATATTCTGGGGCTCGACGAGGCCGATCGCATGCTCGATATGGGTTTTCGCGAAGACATTGCCTATGTTGCCCGGCGCTGCCCGAAAACCCGCCAGACCCTGCTCTTCTCGGCCACTTATCCCGACAGCATCCAGCAGCTGTCGCGCCAGTTCCTGCGCCAACCCAAAGAGGTGCGGCTGCTGGAGACCCACACCGCTGAGACCTTGCGACAACGCTTTTATGAGGTCAGCAACGAAGAGCGCTTGGGTAGCGTCATCCGCCTCCTGAATCACTATCGTCCAACCAGCAGCCTCGCCTTTTGCAATACCCGCCAGCAATGCCACGACCTCCTCGCGCTCTTGCGCCGGCAGGGTTTTGAGGCCCTGGCCTTGCACGGCGAACTGGAACAACGCGATCGCGATCAGGTCATGATCCAGTTTGCCAACCGCAGTTGCTCCGTGCTGGTCGCCACCGATGTGGCCGCGCGCGGGCTGGATATCACCGATCTGGAATGCGTCATCAATGTCGATGTCACACCCGATCCGGAGGTCTACATCCATCGCATTGGCCGCACCGGCCGCGCCGGCCGCGACGGCTGGGCCCTCAGCCTGGCCAGCCCTAACCAAATGCCGCGCGTGGCACAAATTGCCAAACAGGCTGGTGGCGAGATCAACTGGCACTCGCTTGATGAACTCGACCGGCCCTCCGGCGAGCGCCTGCTGCCGCCCATGAGCACGGTACAGATCCTCGGTGGCCGCAAGGAAAAGATCCGCGCCGGCGACATCCTCGGCGCGCTGACCGGTGACGGCGGCTTCAAGGCCGAACAAATCGGCCGCATCGACATCACCGAGTTCACCACCTATGTCGCTGTGGCCCGCGACATTGCCCCCGCCGTAGTGCACGCCCTCAACCGTGGCACAGTCAAGGGCAAGAGCATCAAGGCCCGCCTCTTGGATGTATCCGACCCTATCGCCGTGCGGCCTAAGGCCATTGAACGACTCCGCGCGAAGGAGGCCAACAAGGTTGACACGCGCACGCCGTTCAAGCTTCGGGCGGCGCCTCGTGAAGGCCAGGGAGCGCGCGGCTTGGACCGAACCTCTGGCCACGCTGCCAACCACCCCAGCACCCGCTCACCCGGCAAACATCCTGGCAAGGGGCCCAAGCCGCGTTAGTACCGGAACCGCCTCAAGTTGCGAGGCCTGCCCCCAGCTGTGATGCGCCGGAGCACCAACTCCACGCGGCGTCTTGCCGCGTTCCTAGTTGTCCGATGCTCTCCCCATTAACCCACCAGATCCGCATAACTAGACTGCATCTCCCGCCAGGAGCCAGGTTGCAGTCCATCCAGGGTGACCGCGCCGATGGCCCGGCGAATCAGGCGCAGGGTGGGCAGGCCGACATGGGCCGTCATGCGCCGTACCTGACGATTTTTGCCCTCAGTGATGACGATCTCGAGCCACGCCGTCGGGATGGCCTTGCGAAAACGGATCGGCGGATCACGCGGCCAAAGCTCTGCCACCTCCGCGTCCGGCAGGCGGCGTACCCGCGCAGATTGGGTCGTGAAATCAGCATACCGAACCCCCACCCGCAAAGCCTCCAGCGCCGCTTCGACGGGCTCACCCTCGACCTGAACCCAGTAGGTCTTGGGCAATTTATAGCGGGGGTCAGCAATACGCGCTTGAAGCGCCCCGTCATCGGTCAACAAAAGCAGACCCTCGCTATCGGCATCGAGTCGCCCGGCTACATACACATTAGGCTGGTGGATCAGATCGGCTAGGCCGCGCCAGCGCCCCTCCGGCGTAAACTGGCTGAGAAAGCCATAGGGTTTGTTGAGCAGAATGAGGCGAGACATCAGAACGCACCGGCGTCGCGTACGCGGTGTGGCTCAGGCAAACAACCGCGCCAGTTCGGTGCCGGGGTCTTCGGCACGCATAAAGGCTTCGCCTACCAAGAAAGTATTGACGCCGGAATCGCGCATCAGGGCAACATCGGCTGGGGCGAGGATGCCGGACTCAGTGATGGCAATGCGCTCCGCCCCAATCATGGGCAGCAAATCCAGCGTGGTCTCGAGACGGGTTTCAAAGGTACGCAGGTTGCGATTGTTGATGCCCATCAATGGGGTCTTGAGCGTCAGCGCCTGCTCCAGTTCAGCTGCGTCATGGCTTTCAACCAGCACCGCCATGCCCAGCTCCAGCGCCAAGGCTTCCAAATCCTGCATGTGCGGTGTTTCCAGAGCCGCCACAATAAGCAGAATGGCATCCGCCCCCATCGCCCGCGCCTCCCACACTTGGCCCGCCGCGATGATGAAATCCTTGCGCAACACGGGCAAGGTGCAGGCCGCCCGAGCGTTTATCAGGTAATCCGGCGCGCCCTGAAAATAATCGCGGTCAGTCAGCACCGACAAGCAGGCGGCACCGCCAGCGGCATAGCGTTGCGCAATCTCGGCCGGGCGAAAATCGGCACGGATTATGCCCCGGCTGGGGCTGGCTTTCTTGATCTCGGCAATCACGGCGGCTTGCTTGGCGGTGATCTTGGCGCGCAGCGCACCGACAAAATCGCGGGGCGGCGGAGCCACCAAGGCGCGTGCCTGCAGTGTGGCAAGCGACGGCAAGGCCGCTATCTCGGCGCGTTTAGTCTCAAGAATACGGGTGAGGATGTCAGACATGGTTCAGGTTTCTTCTACAGGAACGCGCGCAGATAACGCGGTAAAGAGTTCGTAGGCAATGGTGCCGGCCGCGGCCGCCACGCGTTCGGCCGACAGCGCACCGCCCCACAGCGTCACCGGGCTGCCGACATGGGCGTTGGGACAAGGCGTAAGATCAACACACAACATATCCATCGACACCCGCCCCAAGGTACGCGTCTGGCAGCCTTCGACCAAAATAGGCGTGCCGGTGGGCGCGTGGCGCGGATAACCATCGGCATAGCCACAGGCGACGATACCGATGTTCATGTCCTGCGAGGCGATAAAGGCGTGACCGTAGCCTAGTCCTTCGCCACGGGCCACACGACGGACCGAGATCAGGCGCGACTCCAGGGCCATCGCCGGCAACAGACCTAGATCGGCGCCCGTTTGTTCGGCCCAGGGAGAGGCCCCGTACAGCATGATGCCAGGCCGCACCCAGTCGCCTGCCACCTCGGGATAGCGCAACAAAGCAGCCGAATTAGCGAGGCTAACCGGCAAAGCAAGACCTTGCGTACATGCGCTGAAAACCTGCTGCTGCGCCGCAACCCCAATAGTCGGCTGGTCGGCCCCGGCAAAATGGGTCATCAGGGTGACGCTTGCCACCGAGGCGCAAGCCTGTAGGGCCGCAAGCGCCGCGCGGGTGCGGCTTGCGGGAATGCCAAGGCGGTGCATACCGGTGTCGATTTTGAGCCAGACATCCAGGCGATGTGGTAGTGCGGCCTTGGCCAACAGGGCAATCTGATCTTCGCGATGAATGACGGGGCGTAAATGCGCATGGGACATGGCCTCCAGTTCATCAACACCGAAGAAGCCCTCAAGGAGAACAATGGGGTGGCTATACCCGGCATGACGCAATAACAGGGCTTCGTCGAGCATCAAGACGGCAAATCCATCGGCACTGCGCAAGGCCTCGGCCGCACGCAAAGTGCCGTGGCCATAGGCGTTGGCCTTGATCACCGCCAACACCCGCGCCGGCGCATGGGCAGCCTGCGCCGCGCGCCGCGCCACGCCTAGGTTATGGGTCAGCGCCGCCCGATCAATGCGGGCCACCAGCGGGCGTTGGGAATGCATAAGGGGGCGATCAGCCATCAGCCAATGGACATATCAATCGCGTGGTTTTCAAAGCGCGTATGTTCGCCTAGGAAGGTGAGGCGGACAGTGCCGATTGGGCCGTTACGCTGTTTGCCGATGATGAGTTCAGCCGTGCCACGATCCGCGCTATCGGGGTTGTAAACCTCATCGCGATAAATAAACAGGATCAGGTCAGCGTCCTGTTCAATCGCACCCGATTCGCGCAGGTCCGACATCACCGGCCGTTTGTTGGGGCGCTGTTCAAGGGCTCGATTTAATTGGGAAAGCGCAATAACCGGCACATGCAGTTCTTTGGCGAGGCCCTTCAGCGAGCGCGAAATTTCGGACAGTTCGGTGGCGCGGTTTTCTTCGCGCCCGCTGCTGCTGCCAGACATAAGTTGCAAGTAGTCCACCACGATCAGGCCCAGCTTGCCGCCGCAGGTGCGCGCCAGGCGGCGGGCTCGGGCACGCATTTCCATGACGGTAAGACCGGGCGTTTCGTCGATGAAGAGCGGGGCCTCGTCAAGCCGACCCAAGGCATGGGTGAGGCGGGGCCAATCGTCATCCGAGATCCGCCCAGTGCGCAGTTTGTGTTGATCGAGTCGCCCCACCGATCCCAGCATCCGCATGACCAGTTGCGAGGCCCCCATTTCCATGGAGAACACCGCCACTGGCAAGCGTGCTTCGAGCGCCACATTCTCGGCAATATTCAGCGAAAGCGCTGTCTTGCCCATACTCGGGCGGCCCGCCACGATGATGAGGTCGCCCGGCTGCATCCCCGAGGTGCGCGAGTCAAGATCAGCAAAACCAGTCGGCACGCCGGTGACATCGCTATCGGAGTCGCGGTTGTAGAGTTCGTCGATACGGTTGACCGCATCAATAAGGAGCGGTTTGATCTCGAGAAAACCCGAGGTAGCGCGCGCCCCGGCCTCACGAATCTCGAAAACCTTGGCCTCGGCATGATCGAGAATATCGGAAGCGCTGCGGCCCGCGGGATTGTAGGCAGCATCAGCAATATCGCCGCCGACAGAGGCGAGACGGCGCAACAAAGCCCGCTCACGCACGATCTCCGCGTAGCGGCGGATGTTGGCGGCCGACGGGGTATTGGCCACCAGCGAGGCGATATAGGCCAAACCCCCAACCTGATCAATCTGGTTGTGCGACTCTAGGGCCTCGGCCACCGTGATGGCATCGGCCGCCGTATTGTGATCGATGAGGCGCGCCATTTGCTGCCAAATAGCGCGATGGTCAGCGCGATAAAAATCCGCCTCGCCAATTAGATCGGCTACCCGCTCCCAAGCGCTGTTGTCGAGCATGAGACCGCCCAGCACCGATTGCTCCGCCTCGATAGAGTGGGGTGGAAGTTTCAGTCCCGCGAGATCGGTATCCATTGCCATTGTTGCCTTAGCCTCAAAATTAGCACGCGCCATCGGGTTTTAACCTTGGTGAAGACCCAAGCGGCGCATTTTACACGCCTGCCCTACCCTCACGCCCTCCTCCCCAAAAACAAAAAGCCCGCCGACCCTAAAAACGGCCGACGGGACTTTTCGGGATGACGGTGTTATTCGGGGCGAATGGTAACCGTGATGTCCACCAAAACATCCGAGTGCAACGCCAGAGTCAGCGTGCTCTCGCCAATGGTCTTGATCGGACCGGTCGGCATACGCACCTGAGCTTTGGCGACATCGTGACCTTCAGCCTTGATAGCCTCGGCGATGTCGGCATTGGTAACCGAACCAAACAGACGACCATCCGGGCCGGCTTTCTGCGCCAGCGTCAGGACAAAGCCTTCGAGGCGAGCCGCTTGAGCCTGAGCCGCTGCCAGCTTGGTCGCTGCCAGCGCCTCAAGCTCAGCCTTTTTCTGGGCGAAGACTTCAAGGTTAGCCGCCGTAGCACGACGCGCGATGCCCTTGGGGATCAGAAAATTACGGGCGTAACCGTCCTTAACCTTGACTACATCGCCGAGGCTGCCCAAGTTGGTAACTTTTTCCATGAGGATAATTTGCATGATGGGTCCTCTTTAGGCGTGGTGCAGATCGGTGTAAGGCAATAAGGCCAGGAAACGGGCACGCTTGATGGCCGTGGTCAGCTGGCGCTGATAGTGCGATTTGGTGCCGCTGACGCGGGCCGGCTGGATCTTGCCGTTCTCAGCGATGAATTCCTTCAGGACTTCAACGCCTTTGTAGTCGATCTCTTTAACTTTTTCGACCGTGAAGCGGCAGAATTTACGGCGCCGGAACAGCGCGTTACCGCGCTTCTTATTTTTGTCCTTGTCGAGGGGCTTGCGACGAACGAATGCCATGATGACTCCTTATGCGGTTTCGGTGGCAACAGCGGCGGCTTCAACAGTCTTCTCAGACTGCGGCGCCAGCAGGTTGCGGGATTTCTCTTCCTTCATCATCGGCGACTGTTCCGTGATGGCTTCGTCGCGCTTGATGGTGAGATGACGGAGAATGGCATCGTTGAAACGGAAGCCGTGTTCCAGTTCGTTCAGGGTTTCCTGATCGATCTCGATGTTCATCAGCACATAGTGTGCCTTGTGCATCTTCTGAATGCTGTAAGCCATCTGGCGACGGCCCCAATCTTCAAGACGATGAATGCGGCCGGAACGACCCTCGATCAAGGTTTTGTAACGCTCGATCATGGCCGGCACCTGCTCGCTTTGGTCCGGATGGACGATAAAGACGATTTCGTAGTGACGCATGTTTTTCCTTTTGGGCTAATGGCTTTTGGCTCATGGCCACCGGTCGACAGAAGTTCTGCACGCCGTGTGGCAAGGGTCCGGCGGGCACATGCCCACCGGAAGGCCGCGGATTCTAATACGAATCCTGTGGATAATCAAGCCAAAACGCACCCATCACCCGCATCGGCCAAAGGCTGGCCGCTTGGGTTCCGGCTAAAGCACGCAGTCGATGTAATAACGGCTGGTGCCGTTTTCGCGTTCCTTGACCAAGCCGTGCACATCCGTTTCAAAGCCAGGGAATTGGTCATTGAAGCTACGCGTAAACTGCAGGTACCGCACGATGGTTGCGTTGAAGCGCTCACCCGGAATCAGCAAGGGAATGCCGGGCGGGTAAGGCGTAAGGAGAATGGCCGTGATGCGGCCCTCAAGCTGATCGATCGCAACGCGCTCGATCTCGCGGTGCGCCATCTTGGCAAAGGCATCGGCCGGACGCATGGCAGGCACCATCGCAGACAGATACATCTCGGTGGTAAGGCGGGCCACATCGTTCGCCTTGTACACTGCGTGAATCTGCTGGCAGAGGTCTTTGAGACCAATGCGCTCGTAGCGCGGATACTTGGTCACGAACTCGGGCATGACGCGCCACAGCGGCTGGTTCTTGTCGTAATCATCCTTGAATTGCTGCAACTCGGTGACCATCGTATTCCAACGCCCCTTGGTAATGCCGATGGTGAACATGATGAAGAAGCTGTACAGGCCGCACTTCTCGACGATGACACCATGCTCGGCGAGATACTTTGTGACAATGGCGGCGGGAATGCCAAACTCGTCGGAAAAGTCCCCATCGACATCAAGACCCGGGGTAATAACTGTGGCTTTGATCGGATCGAGCAGATTAAAACCGTCAGCGAGCTGGCCAAAACCATGCCAGCGTTCGCCGGGTTTCAACATCCAAGCCTCGCGTTCCTCGATCCCCTCTTCGGACAAATCATCCGGGCCCCACACCTTGAACCACCAGTCGGCGCCCCACTCCTCGTCCACCTTACGCATGGCGCGGCGGAA
>SXTL01000103.1 GCA_005790965.1 Burkholderiales bacterium
GATCCCGACCAAGATTTGGCCATGCGCTGGCTGAGGCTGGCCGCGCGGCAGGCACATCCGGCAGCCCATTTTTATTTGGGTTTATCGTACCTGCGGGGCGAAGGGCTGGAAAAGGATCTGGCACAGGCGTGGGTCTGGTTCAGTCGCGCCGAGGCAGCGCAATTTCCGACTGCGGCGCGCGCGCGTGATTCCGTTGAAAAACGCCTGACCCCCGAGCAATTGGCCGCCGCCCGCAAGCGTTTGGCTCAATAAAGTTCATGCAATGCCCTCCGGCGCGCGCGTGATCGCGTACACTTGCAGCCACTGAATCCATAGGAAAGTCGTATGTGCGGGATTGTGGGCGCTATCGGTGCGGGTAATTGTGTTCCGGTCCTGGTTGAAGGGCTGCGCCGCCTGGAGTATCGCGGTTACGACTCGTGTGGCATTGCCATCGTCGCGGATAGCCGCTTGCAGCGTAGCCGGACCACGGCTCGCGTAGCAGATCTCAAGATTCAGACCGAGCCCCTTGCCGGGGGTCTGGGCATCGCCCACACGCGCTGGGCTACGCACGGTAAACCGGACACCCTTAACGCTCACCCGCATGTCTCGCGCGATCTCATTGCTGTGGTGCACAACGGCATTATTGAAAACTATGAAGACCTGCGCCGGCGACTACAGGCCATGGGCTATCAGTTTGAATCGGAGACCGATACCGAGGTCATCGCCCATTTAGTCCACCTCGCTTACACCACGCCGGATACCGCATCGGCTGGCGATCTTCTCGCCAGCGTGCGTGCGGCGGTGGCTGAACTCCAAGGGGCTTACGCGATTGCCGTCATGTCCGCTGATCGGCCCGATACCTTGATCGGCGCGCGTTCCGGTTCACCGCTAGTGGTTGCGGTCGGTGCCGGGGGACATTTTCTGGCTTCCGATGCCTTGGCTGTCGCCGGCAGTGCGACGCAGATGGCCTTTCTTGAAGAAGGCGACCTTGTCGCATTGAGTGCCACAACCCTTCATATAGAAGATCGGCACGGCCAGACCGTGACTCGGCCCATGCAAGCAGTGCAGGCCATCTCCCTGGCGGTTGAGCTGGAGCCGTACCAGCATCACATGCAAAAGGAGATCTTTGAACAGCCGCGCGCTGTGGCCGATACCTTGGACGATATTCTGCACCTTCAGCCCGATCTGTTTGGGGCCGAGGCGGAAGCCCATTTTGCCGCGATCGACAGCGTGCTCATCCTCGCCTGCGGAACCAGTTATTACTCGGGCTGCACGGCTAAATATTGGCTTGAGGCCGTGGCCGGCATTCCCTGCCAGGTTGAGATCGCCAGCGAATACCGCTATCGCGAAACGGTGCCCAACCCCAAGGCGCTGGTCGTGGTCATCTCGCAATCGGGTGAGACCGCCGACACCCTCGCCGCCCTGCGCCATGCCAAGGCCTTGGGCCATACGCATACCCTGGCTATCTGTAATGTGGCCAGTAGCGCCATGGTGCGCGAAACCGCCCTCGCCTTTCTGACCCGGGCCGGGGTTGAAATTGGCGTCGCCTCGACCAAGGCCTTCACTACGCAACTGGTCGCCCTCTACCTGGTCGCCCTGACGCTGGCCAAAGTACGCCGCCGGCTGGATGCCGCGTCTGAACACGCGGCCATCCATCAGCTTCGCCATCTGCCCCAAGCCCTAAATGCCGTGTTGGCGTTGGAGCCGCAGATCATGGCCTGGTCGGCGGCCTTCGCGCGCAAGGAAAACGCCCTTTTTCTTGGTCGTGGCCGACACTATCCGATTGCCCTCGAAGGCGCGCTCAAGCTCAAGGAGATTTCATACATTCACGCTGAGGCCTACCCGGCCGGCGAGCTCAAACACGGCCCGCTGGCGCTGGTGACGGACGCCATGCCGGTCGTAGTGGTGGCGCCCAACGATGCCTTGTTAGAAAAGCTCAAGAGCAATATGCAGGAGGTTCGCGCGCGCGGGGGGCAGCTCTATGTTTTTGCCGATGCCGACACGCATATCGCAAGCAGCGATGGGATCAGCGTGATCCGGCTGCCCGAGCATTACGGCGACCTGTCGCCCATCCTTCATGTTGTCCCGCTTCAACTTTTGGCCTACCACACCGCCTGCGCGCGCGGCACCGATGTCGACAAACCGCGTAATCTGGCCAAGTCGGTGACCGTCGAGTAAGTTGGCTAGGGGGTAATTTACTTTCCCCTACCAGATATCGCACGCTTTCGCGCTGGCGACAGGCGCTGCGAATGCGGCGAGCGGCGATATCCATCATCCTTGGCCAGTCGGCACTTGCGTTTTGTCAGAAACTCGACTACATTTTCATACATGAAAACGACCCGCAAGACTGCCGAGCTGATTCGCCAGCGCATCGAGGAGATGCCGGTCGGGGAGCCTTTTACCCCGACGGTACTTCTGGAGTGCGGTACCCGTGCGTCCGTTGATCAGAACCTGTCTCGCCTAGTAAAAGCAGGGATGATCGAACGTGTGACGCGCGGTGTCTTCGTGCGCCCCGAGGTCAGTCGTTTTGTCGGCAAGGTTAGCCCCTCGCCGCTGAAGGTGGCCGAGACCGTTGCTAAGACAACTGGCGCGGTCGTTCAGGTTCACGGCGCTGAAGCCGCCCGTCGGCTAGAACTGACCACACAGGTTCCAACGCAGTCGGTTTTCGTGACCTCTGGTCCGTCGAAGCGAATCCGCGTGGGCAAGATGGAAATTCGTCTGCAGCACATTTGCCAACGCAAGCTGGCCCTGGCTGGCCGACCGGCAGGCCTTGCCCTTTCAGCCATGTGGTACCTCGGCAAAACGGAAGTGACACCTGCCCTTGTCGAAAAGATTCGGCGCAAGCTGGGCGCGAGCGAATTCGAGGTTCTCAAGTCGGTTACTTCCTCAATGCCGGCGTGGATGAGCGATGCCATTTTCCGAAACGAACGGACGGCAGCTCATGCCTGAAGCCTTCCTGCACCTCGACGCTCAAGAGCAGTCCCAGATCTATCGGGCGCTGGCACCGCAACTTGCGCGCTCGCCAGTGGTATTGGAAAAGGATGTGTGGGTCTGCTGGGTGCTGCAGGCCCTGTTCACCATGCCCGGTCGGCTGCCCATGGCATTCAAAGGCGGCACTTCCCTGTCCAAGGTATTCGGCGCCATTGCGCGTTTTTCCGAGGATGTCGATATCACGCTCGACTACCGGGGTCTTGACGGCTCTTTCGATCCGTTTGCTGAAGGCGTGTCCAAGACGAGGCTGAAGAAATTCAGCGATGACCTCAAGTCTTTCGTGCGCGACCATGCCTTCGATGTTGTGGTGCCGCACATCCAGAAGATTTTCGCAGCTGAGTTTGATAGCAACGCCGCTGCGTTCCGGCTCGAACTCAGCGAGACCGGCGAGCAGATACGCCTGCATTACCCCAGTGTGCTGGAAACGCCGGGGGACTATGTGGGCAACAGTGTCTTGATCGAGTTTGGTGGCCGCAACATCACCGAGCCGAATGCCGAACATATCGTCGAGCCGGATATCACGCCGCACGTAACCAGCCTGGCATTTCCGCGCTCAACAGTGAGCGTCTTGTCCCCGGCCCGCACATTCTGGGAAAAAGCGACGTTGATGCACGTCGAATGTCAGCGCAACGAGTTCCGCGCCAGCGCCGAGCGCCTGTCACGCCACTGGTATGACTTGGCCATGTTGGCCGAATGTGATCATGGCCATGTCGCCATAGAGGATCGCGCCCTGCTGGCAGATGTGGTGAAACACAAGAAGGTCTTCTACAACGCGAGCTACGCCAACTACGATGCCTGCTTGACCGGTCAGCTCAGGCTTATCCCGGAAGATGCTGTGCTTGCCGCCCTGCGTGATGACTTTCAGCACATGATTGGCGCCGGCATGTTCATCGGTCAGCCGCCAACTTTTGATGCCATCGTCGATCGCCTTCGCGCCTTGGAAGCAGCCATTAATGAGCGCTGATTTGATCAATCCCACAGGTGTCGATGGCGGCGGTTTGCAGGTCGACGACCCTGCCATTCAAGGTTTTCTGGCTTTGTTGGAGATTGATATTCAGACAGGACGGTCAGCACCAAGTGATCAAGGCTGTCAATTTTCATGGGGCGATCTTGACCGGCGGTGCGTGCGGGTGGAGTGATTCGGGCTCCCAATCGAGCCAGTCTGCCCCGAACAGTTCGACGGGGTGTTGCGCGCGGACGGCCCCATTGCCACAGAGCATGGCATCTACGGCGCAGTATTTGTCGCACCCCCAGCAGATGCGCTCGGGGTGTTTGGGGTGGGTCGGGATCTTCTTGGCCATGCCGTCGCGCGGCGCAAACTGCGGCGTGTCTAGCGCGCTGGGTGGGGTTCGGTCGCCCGCATCCGGGTGGTGGCGCCCCATAGCTCTTCAAGGTTGTAGTGCAGGCGGGTGACGGGATGCATGACATGCACGACGATATCGCCGGCATCCACCAAGATCCATTCTGCGCCGTCTTCGCCTTCCATGCCGATGATGTCGCCTCCGGCCTCTTTGATCTTATCCCGCACATGGTCGGCCAAGGCGCGGACTTGGCGGTTGGAGTCGCCGCTGGCGATGATCATCTTTTCGCATAGCGAGGTGAGATGGGCGACATCGAGCACGGTGATGTCCTTGCCTTTAATGTCTTCCAGGGCGGCAACGGCGATTTTGGTGAGTTTCTTGGTGTCCATGGGTTTTTATTGGCGATAGAGGTCGTGTTGGTTCAAATAGGCTCGTACGCTGTCGGGTACCAGATATCGCACGCTTTCGCGCTTGCGACAGGCGCTGCGAATGCGGCGAGCGGCGATATCCATCTGGGTGATGGCGTGAAAGTAGATATGGCCTGCCGGCGTCATTGCAAGGTCGGCGGGGTGTTTTACAAGACGCTGGTCGATTGCGTGGCGCAAGGCATCAGGCAAGCTGTCATCCCAGGTCTGGGGGCTAAACCCCGGGCGATGGGCGATGGCAAGATGCGCCAGGTTGAATAGTTCGGTCCAGCGGTGCCAGGTTGTCAGGCCCATGAAGGCATCTCCGCCAAGAAACAGACAGAGCGGGGTGTGGGTGCCTGCTTCTGCGCGTATGGCTGTCAAGGTGTCGACCATATAGCACGGGCCGGTGCGGGTGATCTCCCGTTCATCGAGGCTGAAACGCGGGTTGTCGGCAATGGCCAGCGCCACCATGTCGCGCCGGGCGTTAGGCGTGGCCACGGGTAGCTGGCGATGCGGGGGCGTCCCGCTGGGTAAAAAGCGAACTTCATTGCACCCGAGCGCTTCCGCTAATTCCTCGGCCAGGCGCAGATGCCCCAAGTGAATGGGATCAAAGGTTCCGCCGAACAGGCCGATCGGGGCGGTCATGCCGATGCGTTAGGCCAGGACGGGTTCATTTCTGCTTGCGGCGCATGTGCTGCAACATGAGCGTGGCGACTTGTACACGGTTATTGAAACCGAGCTTTTGCATGATGTTGGCCAGATGATTGCGTACGGTGTTGTCGGAGAGATGCAGGCGTGCGCCAATCACCTTGTTGCTGAGGCCCGCGGCGACGGATTCAGCGATCTCGATTTCGCGTGCGGAAAGACGAGCGAGGGGCGCGTCAACCTGTCCATTCGACAATTTTTGCAGGATGTGGGCTGGAAAGGCGGCGCTGTCCTTGAGGACCATGCTGATGGCCATGAGGATCTGATCGCTGTCGGAGGATTTGAGCAGATAACCATCCACACCGGCTTCGACGGCGGCGCGAATTTCGATATCGTCGTCTTCGACGGTCAGGATGATGGTCTTGGTGCCCTGCACCTTCAGGGTTGGAAGCAACTCAAGGCCGTCTCCATCCGGCAGGCTGCGATCAACGATGGCGACATCGGCGCGCTGTGTCTCCAGCCAAGCCCGGGCGCTGGCCAAGTCGGCGCAATCGGCGGCCACTTCCAGATCGGGCTGACCTTCGATCAGGCCGCGAATGCCCATGCGCAGCAGGGGGTGGTCGTCAATGATCAGGACACGGATTTTGGACATGAACAAAGTTCCTCGTTCTGCTTGGTACATATGGATCATAACCCAAGCGCGGGCGCGAGGGGCTGTACAGGATGGGAACTTTGGGCCTCGGATAGAGGCCCGCTCGGAATGTTATTTGCCGGACTTTTTGAGTTCCTGCGCGATCAATTCGTCGGCCACGCGAAGGACGCCGGCGTAGCTACCGGCCATGGAGGGCGAGGTCAGGTATTTGCCGTTAATGATCAGGGCGGGAACCCCTTCCAGCCGGTATTCCTGACTGATTTGCTTGGCGCGATTGGCCTTGGTATAGACGCCAAAGGACTGGAAGGCGGCTTTGAGTTTGTCGGGATTGACTCCTTGGGTCGCGGCCCAGGTGACCACACTTTCCGGCGAATTGAAGCGGCGCCCCTCATTGTGCAGAGCGTTGAAGAGGGAGCCATGCAGGCGGGGGATTTCGCCCACGCTGTCAAGCGCGTAATAGGCTTGGGTCAAGGTCATCCAGCTCTCGCCCAGCACCGCTGGCTGACGCACGAGCACCACATTGCGGGGCAGTTTTTTGGACCACACGAGGAGCTCGGGTTCGAGCTGATAGCAATGTGGGCAGCCGTACCAGAAAAATTCCAGGACCTCGACCTTGCCCGGCGCGGCGGTCGCACGGGCAGGTTTGATCTCGATATAGTCTTTGCCAAGCTGGGCGGCATGGGCCGTGAGGCTCAATGCGGCGCTGACCGTCAGGAACAGGATAATCAGGGGGCGGAAAAAGGAGTGGGACATGAGGGCCTCGGCAGATAGCTATGAAGCAAGGGGTCTAGGGGAATACCGGCTCTTTGATAAGACGGGGGGTGAGATTGTTGCGGTTAAGCAGCCCCTCATTTTCACGCGCCAAGGCCTCGGTCTTGAACGGCCCGACACGGACGCGATGGGTTGCGCCATCGTCACTCGGGGTGATAACGACATCCAGATTAAGCAGTAACAGGCGGGCTCGCAGACGGCGGGCGTCATCTTCTTTGCGCAGGGCAGCAACTTGTAGCCACCAGATCTCACGCGGCTTGAGCGGAGGGGAGAGGGTGGGCGTTCTTCCTTTGACAAAATCGTCATGAAAGCCGGCCACCTTGGGGGGCGTCGTAACCGGGGCGGCCGGCCGCGCGGCGGTGGCCGTCGGTGGAGTGGGCGCAGCGTGGGTTGCCGGAGCCTTCGGCGAGGGCGAAATGCTCTCTACGGGGGTCGGGCTGGGCTTGGGCGGCGGACGATGTTTGGCCACTGGGGCCTTGGTCGATGAAGGCTGAGCCAGCGGGGTGGGCGCTTCGGAATCCGGTTTGGATTCGAACCACTGGGTGAGGCCAAGGGTGAGGCCAACGCCCAAGGCCATGCCCACAACCAAGATAATCAGGGTACTGCGTCCTGATTTATGGCCCTTGGCCGCAGGGGCTTGACTAGCGGATTTGAAGTCGCGCCGCGCCATGGGGCCTTACATGGACTCCGGGGCCGAGACACCGAGCAGCGCGAGACCGGTTCGCAAGACCTGCTGTGTCGCCGTGATGAGGGCCAGACGGGCATTTTTCAGGGCCTCGTCATCTACTAGGAACTGGCAGGCGGTGTAAAAGCCATGCAAATCGGCCGCCAGATCCTTAAGGTAGTAGGCCACGCTGTGCGGTGCCAGTTCGTGGGCGGCAGCGGCGCAGAGGGCGGGAAATTCGGCCAGTCGTTCCAACACGGCCATGGCTTGTGGCTCGGTGAGCAGGCTTAAATCGGCCTGGGCCAGATCGGCGCGATGGCCGTCCCAGGCGGCTAGCACGCGACAGATGCGCGCATGGGCATACTGAATGTAATAGACCGGGTTTTCGTTCGACTGGCTCTTGGCCAGATCAAGGTCGAAGTCGAGGTGCTGCTCGGATTTGCGCAGCACATAAAAGAAGCGGCAAGCGTCGTTGCCGACTTCGTGGCGCAGCTCGCGCAGGGTGACAAATTGCCCGGAGCGCGTGGACATTGGCACCTTCTGGCCATCGCGATACAGTACCGCAAATTGCACCAAGGCAACGGTCAAACGCTCGGCGTCAGCCCCGGCAGCCGTTAGGGCGCCCTTCACGCGCGGGATGTAGCCGTGATGGTCGGCGCCCCAGATGTCGATGACGCGATCGAAACCGCGCTCGAACTTGTTGAGGTGATAGGCAATGTCAGCGGCGAAGTAGGTGTAGATGCCGTTATCGCGCTTGACCACGCGATCTTTCTCGTCGCCAAAGGCGGTAGAGCGGAACCACAGCGCACCGTCCTGGGCGTAGAGATGGCCGTGCTGCTGAAGCTGGGCCACGGCCTTGTCGATCAGGCCCGCGTCATGCAAGGAGCGTTCGGAAAACCAGTGGTCAAACTCGACACCAAATTCGGTCAGATCATTGCGGCAGTCGCCCAGCTGTTCGGTGAGGGCAAAGCCGTGCACGAAGGCGTAATCCGCACCCAGCAGGGCCTTGGCGCGAGCGATGAGGTGATCGAGATGCGCCTCCGGGTCGGTCGCCACATCGGGGGCATGGGCAAAGAGATCGGCCGCGGCGCGGCGGTAGCGGTCACCGTGGGCCGATTGAATGCCATGGGCCATGTCGCGCACATAGTCGCCCTGATAGGCGTTGGGCGGAAAGGCGACGGCCTCGCCCAGTCCTTCCAGATAGCGTAGCCAGGTGGACAGCGCCAGGATGTCCATCTGCCGGCCGGCATCGTTGACATAGTATTCGCGGCTGACTTTGTAACCGGCAAAGTCGAGCACATTGGCCAGACTGGCGCCAAAGGCCGCGCCCCGTCCGTGGCCGACATGGAGCGGGCCGGTGGGGTTGGCGGAGACGAACTCGATCTGGATCGCTTGCCCTGCACCGAGGCGGCTACGGCCAAAATCATTCCCGGTGGCGAGGATGTGCGGAACGATGGCCTGGCGGGCTGCAGGTTGCAGGAAGATATTAATGAAACCGGGACCGGCGATCTCGGTGCGGGCGATGACCGGTGCATCAAGCGCGGCAAGCAGTTCGGCAGCGACCTCGCGCGGGTTGCGTTTGAGGGCTTTGGCCAGTTGCATGGCTAGGTTGCAGGCGTGATCGCCATGGCTGGCCTGGCGCGGACGCTCAATGGTAATGGTGGCGTCGCTGCCGGGCGCAACGAGGTCACGGGCACGGGCAAAGGCGAGCGCGAGTTGGGTTTTGGGATCTAGATAGGTCATGATGCGGCTACAAAGTTGCGCGATTATAGCCTCGCCGGCCGCCGGCGCGGGGGACTAGAATTCCGCCGGATCCACATCCAGCGACCAGCGCACGCCGCGCAAGGGCAAGGTGTGAAGCAGAGGCACCCAGCGTCTCAGGTAAGCCTGCAAGGCCTCGCGTTGGGGGGCTTGCACCAGTAATTGAGCGCGTTCGCGGTGAGCAAGGCGGGCCATGAGGGCCGGCACCGCATCGTACACGGTGACTTCTGCGGGGCTGGGAAGACAACTCCGGGCCGCCTCCAGAAAGGCCATTGCGGCGCTCATCTGGCTGGCGTCGGCGCGCAATACGGCCAGATGCATGAAGGGTGGCAGGCCGGCTTCTTGCCGCTCGCGCAAGGTGTCTCGGGCGAAACTGGCGTAGTCGTGCTGGCGCAAGGAGACAAAGAGGGGGTGCCGCGGCCAGTCGGTCTGGACCCAGACCGTACCGGGTTTGGCGGCCCGCCCCGCTCGTCCGCTGACCTGCATGAGTTGGGCGAAGAGACGCTCGCTGGCGCGGAAATCGGGCGCCTGCAGGGCGTGATCGGCACCGATCACACCGACTTGGGTGAGATCCGGAAAATCATGGCCCTTGGCCAAGATCTGGGTGCCCACAATGAGATCGACCGCATGGCGCTGAATGGCCTCACGCATGGCCGCAAAGGCGCCTTTTTGGCGGGTACTGTCGCGGTCAACGCGCAGGATGCGGGCCTCGGGGAAGCGTTCGATGAGGTGTTCTTCGACCCGTTGCGTGCCGTGTCCACCCGCACGCAGGTCGTGCGAGGCACAGTTTGGGCAGGTGGTCGGTACGGCTTGTTCGTGGCCGCAGTAGTGACAACGCAAGTGGTCGGTAGGCAGATTTCGATGCAAGACCTGATGGGCTGAGCAGCGGGGGCAATCAACGATATGTTGGCAGGCATTGCAAATTAGGGCAGGAGCGTAACCGCGCCGGTTGATGAAAACCAGGCTTTGCTCGCCGCGCTTAAGCCCAGCCGCAAGCGCTTCGGTCAGGGTGCGAGAAAGGCCTTGGTGGGGCCGGTCGGTGCGCGTGTCAATGAGGCGAATCTCGGGCAGGCTGGCCCCGCTAATGGCCCGCATGGTTAGGCGGTGTGATTGATAGCGGCCGCGCTGGGCGTTATGCCAGGTCTCCAGCGCCGGGGTTGCAGAACCGAGCAGGATCTGGGCATGGCTTTGGCGGGCGCGCCAGATGGCCAAATCACGGGCCGAGTAGCGCAGGCCTTCGCCTTGTTTGTAGGAGCCATCATGTTCTTCATCAACCACGATCAAACCCAGGCGCGCCAGGGGCGCAAAGAGGGCAAGACGGGTGCCGAGGACAATATCGACCTCCCCCCGCTGGCAGGCCAGCCAGGCGGTCAGACGCTCGCCGTCCGCTAGCAGGCTGTGCAGCAGGACAACGCGTTGATTGGGAAAACGCTGCAGGATTCGCTCGGTGAATTGCGGTGTGAGATGGATCTCCGGAACCAGAATCAGGGCCTGCTGTCCTGCGGCGACGACATCGGCGCTGCGTTGCAGGTAGATCTCGGTCTTGCCACTTCCGGTAATCCCATGGATGAGGTGGACCCCGAAGCCATGGGCACGGCGGAGGGCGGCTAGGGTGGTCGCCTGTTCGTTGGTCAGCGAGGGTGGAACAGCGGGAGGGCAATCGGCCATGGGCCGGCAGGCCTCCACCCAGCCTTCCCGGAGCCAGCGGGCAAGCAGGGTATGAAATGGCTTGAGGGCCTCGCGGGTCTGTGCCCCGTTGTCCAGTTGGGCCACCAGCGCATGCTGGGCATGGGCGTTGGCTTTAAGGGTGGCGCTGTGTTGACGCCCGGCTTCCGTAAGACGATAGGCCGCCGGTGGCGGTAAGCGAAAACGCCGTTGCCGCAAGGCCGGAGGTAGCAGACCCAGTAGGGTGGCGCCAAGCGGGAACTGATAGTAGTCAGCCGCAAAGCGCGCCAGATTAAGCAGATCGGCCGGCAAGGGGGGGAGGTCGCGATCAATGCTGTGCAGGGGTTTTAGCCGTGTTTCTGAAGCCCCATCGGACGCGGCATCGGGGGCTGCATCGGGCCCCGCATGGGACGCGCCCGGCGCGCCCGCCTCAACGAGGGCGACCAGAATCCCGACCTGAAAACTTTCTGCCCGGCCTTTGCCAAACGGTACGATAACTCTCCGGCCAATATCGCTCGGTTCGGCGTCGGTCGTCCGGTAGTCAAAAAGGCGCGCCAGGGGAATATCAATGGCGACCTGTGCAATGCGCTGCATCATAAACTGGCCAACACCCCATCCAAGTTAAAGTAAATTCTCCGAAAGTGGGCGAACCGCTTGACCCGACTGGTACGAAAAACTTATCCACAAAATATGTGGATAAGTCTGTGTAAAACCTGCTTTAAACGGGAGCAAACCCTTCTCAAACCGAGCTTCGTACGCTCTTGCGCACAATTTGAACAAAATATTAAGACTAGTAAAAACAATGAGTTACAATTAGTTGATGGAGGTCAGATCTTTGTCTGAGGCCTATGGCTAAGGTTATGCCACCTTGTGTGTAAGTAGTTGCTGTTATTCTGCAAAATTGAGTAATTAAGGACAAGATGGGCGTTTTAATTGCTTAACGGGGGTGCGAGCGTATTCAGTAAGCCGTCTAGGATCGGACCGGCCTCAGGGGCATTGGGGTGGTTGATGATTAGGACCAAGGTCTTCCATTCGTGGCCCCCAACACCGCGTTCGTCATGCAAATAACCGGCCCAGGCGCGTACCGCACGCAGGCTGCCCGTCTTAAGATGGGCGCGCCCGACGAGGTGCGCCGGCGAGCTGCGTTTCTGCAGGGTTCCGTCGATGCCAAGGGTGGGCAAGGAGGCGGCAAATTCAAAAAACCAGGGTTGAGTACGGGCCCAGTGGAGCAGCTGGCCCAAACCCGCCGGGCTTAGCCGGGCCTCGCGCGATAGTCCGGCACCGTTATCCAGCACGAGCCCTGGCAGGGCAAGCCCACGCTGAGCGAGCCAGGCGGCAACCGTTTGCTGAGCCTTTGCGGGGGTCGCAGGCGCCCCAAACTGGGCAGCGCCCAGATTCAGAAACAGCATACGGGTCATGACATTGTTGCTGTGCTTATTGATGTCGCGGACGATTTCGGCCAGTGGGCGTGAGGCAAACCGAAGCAGGCTTTGAGCGCTATCCGGGGTAAGCCCTGGACGAATCTGCCCGTCAATGCGGCCGCCAAGTTCCTGCCACAAGCTGGCGATATGGAGGCGATTGTTGTCGGCGGGGGCCAGCAGATTAAACCAGGCCGTCCGCACCCCGCAGGCCAGAGGATAATCCCCTTGCAGATGGAGTTCTTGGCCCCGGATAACCGGCTTCAGGCGCTCCTGCCAACCGTTGCAGATCCCATTGCTTGGGCGTATTTCTGCCTTGACGGACAAGGTTGGGGGTTCGGCGCGCACTACCACGGCCCCGTTCTGAGGGCTCAAGGTCAGGGCCAAGGTGTTGTAATTAAATAGTAAGGCGGCGGGCGGGGCGTTGTAGGGCCGCTCCGGAGCGGCATCGAATTCAGCCGGGTCCGGGACGCTCAAGGCATAATACTGATTATCCAGAATCAGGTCGCCGCGGATGGTTTGCAGGCCACGGGCACGCAGGGCGCGTAACAGGGCCGAGGCGCGTTCGGTGGTGAGCGTCGGATCGCCACCGGCTTTGATATAGAGCGAACCCTCCAGGATGCCATTCTGGAGGGTACCATCGACCAGCACTTCGGTCTGAAAGGTATGCGCGGGGCCTAGGAGATCGAGAGCCGCGAGGGTGGTGACGAGCTTCATCACCGAGGCCGGGTTGAAGAGTTGTTGTTCCTGATGGCTGAGGCTGGGCAGGGTCTCCGCGCTCGCTTGTACCCAAAGCCCGATGGACTCGGCGGGGATGCCGGCACGGTTGAGGGCCTGGACGATGGGCAAAGGCAAAGATGCGGGTAGGGACGCAGGTAGGGACGCCGATAAAGGCGTGGCCCAGGCCGCCAGCGCCGGGAGGCACAGAGCGGTAGCGGTAAGGCACAGAGAGCGTCGCAAGGCGGTTGGCATCAGGTAGGCTTGGGTGGGTGGTATCGGCATTGTAGCGGTGGAGGTTGGAGAGTGGATGTCCTTTGAAATTGCACCTTCCCGAATCCTGCGCGGGCTTTTGTGGGGCCTGCATGGTTTGGCCTGGCTGGCGCTTGGTCTCGCGGCGCTGCCTTTGGCGGTACAAGGGCTTGCCGCCACCTTGGTGGGGCTATCGCTGTTTGGCTGGGCGCCGCCGCCCGCTTGTCGTTTGCGTACGGACCGCGATGGGGTGCTGCATTACTGCGCCGGTTTTGATCCCGATGCGCCTTGGCTGGCCTGCCAAGTGGCCGGAGCCAGTCATGTAACCCCTCTGTATTGTTCTCTGATCCTGCGGCCGCAAAATCCTGAATCAGTGCAGCGTGGGGCAATGCAGCGTGGAGCACTACGGATTTTGATTTTGCCGGACAGTTTGCCAAGCGAGGATTTCCGTCGCCTGCGCGTTTGGCTTCGGCGCTGGAGTGCGCATGCACACTGAAGCACGGCAGGCGGCCACGGTGTCACCCATGGAGACGCTTAATCCCGCCGGGAGTTTTGTCGTTGAGGCCTGCGCGGGCAGCGGCAAGACCTGGCTCCTGGTGTCGCGTCTGTTGCGCCTCCTGCTGGCGGGTGCGCCGCCGTCCTCGCTGTTGGCAATTACTTTTACGCGCAAGGCAGCGGGCGAGATGCAGGTGCGCCTCGACGAGTGGCTCCTGTTTCTGGCCCGCGCAGATGACGCGCCGGCCATGGCCTTTCTGGGCGAGCGCGGCCTCACTCCGACCGAGGCTGCAAGTGCGCTGCCGCGAGCGCGCGGTCTTCTGGAGCAAGTGGCGCAGGCCCGACCGGGACCGATGATCACGACCTTTAATGGCTGGTTCCTGCATTTGCTGGCGCGCGCTCCACTGGTCGAGCGTTCGCCCAGTCAAATTCTTGACGATGCCGCCTTGCGGCTCGATGAGGCTTGGCAGTCTTGGCTGGAGACCCTGCGCGAGCCGGACAAGGTGGACTTGCATGGCCATTTGCAGGCCTTGTTTGCGGCCCCGGATTGGCCCTTGCAAACCCTGCAAGAGCGCCTGTTTGCGTTTATTGCCCTGTATGGTGACTGGCTGGCTTGGGCCGAAGGGAGGGCGGACCCGGTGGCGGAAAACCTTGCCGCTCTGGCCACGACGCTCGGAGTGAGGGCAGGCGAAAAGCCGGTGGACGACTTGGTGCAATCGGCCGCTTTTCGGGCGGCCTGCCAGGAATTTTTGCCGTTGCAAGCAAACAATGGGGGCGCCCTCTGTAGTGAGCGCGCACTTCATCTTGAACAAGCCTTGGCAAGCGGTTCTTCAGACGCCTTCGGGGCGGCCTTGCTGAGTTCGGAGCAGGTGCCGTATCGGGACATCAAGCCGAGCAAGGCGATGCAGAAGCGACTCGGCGCAGCGGCGATGGCGCGCTATTTTGAGCTTTATAACGCCTTGGCCGAAGACCTGCAGCGTGCCCTCGCCCGCCAGCGCGATGCGCGCGCGCTCTGGTTGCAGGGTCATTGGTTGCCGCTGGCGGTGGATCTGGCCGATCATTATCAGCAACAAAAAGCCCAGCGTGATGGCCTTGATCACTCCGATGTCGAGTGGCTGACGGCGCGCTTGTTGCGCAGCCCGGACCATGCCGATGCCCTACTGGCGCGTTTGGATGCGCGTTGGCGCCATTTATTGCTGGATGAGTTTCAGGATGCCAATCCCGTGCAATGGGGCATTTTGCGTGCGTGGCTGGAGGCCTATGGGGACGATGCTGAGCGGCCGACGGTTTTTCTGGTGGGCGATCCCAAGCAGGCAATTTACCGGTTTCGGCGGGCCGATGCCCGCCTGTTTGAAGCGGCCGGGCAGTTTTTGGTCACCCATTTTGCGGCGCAGCGGGCCGCCGAAAACCAGACGCGTCGTTGCGCGCCGGCCTTGGTCGACTGGGTTAACCAGACTTTCCTTGGGCTGGCTGAGCGTTATCCGCACTTTGCCATGCACACGGCTCAGGCTACGGCGCGGCCGGGGTATTGTTTGCGTTTGATTGCGCCCGACGCCGAGGCGCCGCCAGACCGACCTTCACGCCAAGGGGTGCGCAATCCCCTCCAGGAGGCCAGCGTTGAGCCCGCTGATGGCCGTGCGGCTGAGGCGGCAGCGGTCGCGGCCCATATCCAAAGTCTAGTAGGGCGGATCGAGATTGAGGCTAGCGAGGCTGGCCAGACCCGGAGTCGGCCAGCGCGCTACGCTGATGTGCTGGTGCTGTGTGCCAAGCGCAACGGCTTGGAGACATTCGAGGCCGCTTTTCGTACGGCCGATATTCCCTATGTGACGGGTCGGCGGGGCGGCCTGCTAGAGGCCTTGGAGATCGAGGATGTTCTGGCCCTGCTGCGGGTTTTGGTCAATCCGGAGGACAACTTGGCCTTGGCGCAGGTTTTGCGTAGCCCGATTTACGGTTGCAGCGAGGCTGAGCTGTGGCCGTTGGCGCAGGAATCGGCCAAGGCGCGGGAAAATGCTTCGGCTTCGGCTGCGGATCTGCGGCCCACGGGCTCGTGGTTAAGTCGATTGCAGCAAGGGAACCTGCAACAACCCGCTTGGTCGAGTGCAGTGCAGCGAGCGGTCCGCCAGTTGACGGCCTGGCAGTCTATGGCCGCGCGTCTGCCGCCGCACGATGTGCTCGACCGGATCTATCACGAGGCCAATCTGGAGGCCCGCTATAGCGCGGCGTTGCCGCCCGATCGTGCGCCCTCGGCCGTGGCCAATCTGCGCGCCCTCCTCGCCCAGGGTTTGCAACAGGGCGGTGGCCGTTATCCTAGTCTGCCGCAGTTTCTCAACCGGCTGACCGCCTTGCGACGCAAAGCCGGCGATGAGGCGCCCGATGAGGCGCCGGTCGCGGTGGGTGATGTGGTTCGCATCATGACCATCCACGCCGCCAAGGGTTTGGAGGCGCCCATCGTCTATATCATCAAGGCCGACGAGAGTCCCGGCAGTAGCGTTCCAAAAATTCTGGTCGATTGGCCGCCGGACAGGGATCGTCCGACTCATTTCTCGTTAATGGGCACCAAAGAATGGGTGGGCGAAGGCCGGAACGCCCTGCTCGAGGCGGAGGCGGCCTTGGCCGAGCGGGAGCGTCTGAATCTGCTTTATGTGGCCATGACCCGCGCCCGCCAAGTTCTGGTGCTAAGCGGCAAGCGAAGTGGCAAGGCGAACTTGATTCCGGAAGGGTCATGGCTGGCCTTGGTGGCTGAGCGGGAAGCGGGACCCGGCGATCTGGCCATGGCTGGCACGGGGCATGGCGGATCCGAGGCGTTGCGAACGCAGCCCTTGCCGCCCCTAGCCCCGCCCGACTTGAGGCCCGTGGGCGTTCGCCTTGAGGCACCTGCCGCCGAGACCGAGTTTGGCATCTGCGTGCATCGTTATCTGGAGCTTGCAGATGACCTAGACGGCGTCGCCTTGCGCGCACGCATGGCCTTGGCAGAAACGGCTTTTGCAGCCGTGGCCGAGGTGGCTGAGCGCATTCGCATCAGCCCGGCCGCGCGCCGGTTTTTTGACCCCGCCCTCTGCCTGACGGTGCGCAACGAGTTGGATTTTGTGGACGCGAATGGGGCCTTGGGGCGAATCGACCGGCTGGTGCGCCAGGCCGATGGTTGGTGGATTCTCGATTACAAGACCGGGGGATTAAGCGAGCCAGATCTGCTGCGCCGCTCCGAGCCGCACCGGGCGCAGATGGAAGTTTATGCAGCGGCAGTAGCGCAGCTTTATCCCGGGCAGCCGGTGCGGACGGCGCTCCTCTATGGCGACGGACAGGTATTTGTCATGCCCGAGCCGGGCGGCACGGGCTAAAATCAGCAGCAATTTTGTTATCTCAGGAAGGTGCCCCATGCCCGTCAAACTCACTGCCCCCAATCCCGCCTCCCTATTGCCTGTGCCCGGCATTGAACTGGGAATTGGCAGTGCCGGCATCAAAACGCCTAGCCGAAAAGATGTGCTGGTGATGCGGGTCGCGGCCGATGCCGAGACGGTCGGCGTATTCACCCAAAACCGCTTTTGCGCCGCGCCGGTGAGCGTGTGCAAGGAACACCTGCGCGGTGAGGCCGGCATCCGCGCCCTGGTCGTTAACACCGGCAACGCCAACGCTGGCACCGGCGAAGAGGGTCTGCAGCGCGCCCGCGAGACCTGCATTGCACTGGGTAATCTATTGGGCGTGGGGCCGGAGCAGATTCTGCCCTTCTCCACCGGCGTTATTCTCGAGCCGCTGCCGGTTGGCAAGCTCATCGCCGCCCTACCCGCCGCCATCGCCGATCTGAAACCGGCCAACTGGGCACACGCGGCCGAGGCCATCATGACCACGGACATCGTCTCGAAAGCGGCCAGCCGGCGGGTGACCTTGGACGGTGTGGATTTCGTCATCACCGGCATCGCCAAAGGCTCCGGCATGATCCACCCGAACATGGCGACCATGCTTAGCTTCCTCGCCACCGACGCGCCCGTTTCCTGTGAAGCGCTCGAAGCCATCCTGCGCCATGCGGTCAACAAATCGTTCAACTGCATCACCGTCGATGGCGACACCTCGACCAACGATTCGTGCCTTCTCACCGCCACCGGCAGCACGGCGGCGCCGGTCATCCTGGACGATGGCGATGCCCGCTTCCCGGCGCTGCGCGATGCCGTTACCGACCTGATGATCGAACTCGCGCAAGCCATCGTCCGCGACGGCGAAGGCGCCACCAAGTTCATGGAGATCGCCGTCGAAGGCGGGGCCACCGAGGCCGAGTGCAAGCAAGTCGGCTATGCCATTGGCCGTTCGCCGCTGGTCAAGACCGCTTTTTTTGCCTCTGACCCCAACCTGGGTCGCATTCTCGCCGCCGTCGGCTACGCCGGTATCGCCGATCTCGATGTGAATAAAGTAAAGCTATGGCTCGGTGAAGTGTTGGTTGCCGAACGCGGCGGTCGTGCCGCCAGCTATGTCGAGGCGGCTGGCGCGGCGGTGATGAAAAACGAAGACATCCGCGTGCGCGTCGATCTCGCCCGAGGCCCGGCGGCGGCGACCGTATGGACCTGCGATTTTTCCTACGACTATGTGAAGATCAATGCCGAATACCGCAGCTAAGGGTGCGGCCGGCGCCCGCGTTGAAGTCGTCGCGGCGGTGATCGAACGCTCGGATGGCACCTTCCTGATGGCCCGTCGGCCAGACGGCAAGGCTTACGCGGGCTGGTGGGAATTTCCTGGCGGCAAGGTTGAGGCGGGCGAGTCGCTGTCCGCGGCTTTAGCGCGGGAATTGCATGAGGAGCTTGGCATCACGGTGCAAACCGCGTTTCCGTGGATCACTCGCGAATTCGATTACGAACACGCTCAGGTGCGCCTCAATTTCTTCCGCGTCACCGCTTGGGCAGGCGAGCCGCAACCGCACGAAGGGCAGGGCGGGCTGGCGTGGACGCAGGCTGCAGCGCCGACGGTGGCGCCAATCCTGCCCGCCAATGGGCCGATCTTGCGCGGTTTGCAGTTGCCGCTGGAATACGCAATTTCAGAAGCGGAAAAATACGGTGCCGATGAATTTTTGCGCCGCCTGGAGGGGCGCCTGGCGGGCGGCCTGCGCCTGGTGCAACTGCGCGAGAAGGCTTTTGCACCGGCCGAATATGCCGAATTGGCGGCGGCAGTGGCTGCGCGCTGTCAGCGTTTTGGCGCGGCATTGCTGATTAACGCCAACCTGGAACTGGCCGCGCAAGTTGGCGCCGGGGTGCATCTCAACAGCCGACAACTGGCCCAATTGACCACGCGACCGAATCTGCCCTGGGTGGCGGCGTCTTGTCACGATGCCACCGAACTCGCGCAGGCCGTGGCGCTGGGTTGCGACTTGGCCGTGTTGTCGCCGGTGCTGCCGACGGCCTCGCATCCGGGTGAGCCGGCGCTGGGTTGGGAGGCTTTTGGCCAAATCGTGCGCCGCTGCCCGATCCCTGTTTTCGCGCTAGGCGGGCAATCAGCTGCGACGCTCGACACCGCGCGCCGCCATGGCGCGCAAGGCATCGCCGTCAAAGGCAGCGCTTGGAAGACTTGAAAGGAAAACCGATGTCACTATTGAAATCAAACTACAGCCGGATGGCCATCGTCACTCTGCTCATAGCCGTTGGCTTTGTTCTCTGGCATCAGTTTCAGCCCCTGCCAAGCCAAGCCCAACGCGTTATTTGTGCCGATCTTGTGGCTGGCTGCTCGGCGGCCACGGCGGATGGGCCGGTCACCTTTGGCCTCTCGGAAAAGATCCGTCCCCTGAAGTCTTTTGAGATCTGGGTCAAACCGTCCAAGCCAGGCAAGATTGAGGCCGATTTCAGCATGGTGGGCATGAATATGGGCTACAACCTCTACACCTTGCGCCCAAGCCCGGACGGCACTTATCGCGTCACGGCGACCTTGCCGTTCTGTATCTCCGGGCGCGGGGATTGGCTTTTGACCCTGCGCCTGCCGGGTGTGGCGCTGGAGGTGCCGTTCACCACGGAGAAGCCGGACTGAGCCAGAGAGA
>SXTL01000019.1 GCA_005790965.1 Burkholderiales bacterium
CACTTATTGCGGCTTCAGCAACGACAAGCACGGCATGACCCAACTCGGCCGCATCGTGCTGGACGGTTGGCTGTTCGGTTTTATTCCCGACCGTGAGGATTGCGCCGGCTGGGAAGTGGGTCGTATGCAGATGCTGATGGACAAAGTCCAGGACGAATGGGACAAATACGGCAACCTGCCTAGCCGCCTGCCCGAGGCGTTGCGCCAGCGCCATATCGCCCTCTACGAAAAGGCCATGAGTGCCGCTCGAACCAGGGGTTGGGATCCCGAGTTGGGCGACGACGACTAGCGTCGCTCTTAAACCAGATTATCCGGGTTGGGGCTGTCCCGGGGCAGACTGCGGGCGACTGAATTTAAGTACGCTGGCGGGCCCGATGGGGACCTGTTTGGCGGCCATGGTCTGCAGCGCTTGGGCAAACTCGCTTGGTAGGCGTTGTTGCACACGGGCCTCGTCAGAATGGTAGAGCACGCATTCATAGGGCACAGCTTCCGCAAGACTTGAGCGGGTATGCGGCTGGAATTTTTGCCAGCTGATCGCCATGACGCTTTGGTATTGCGCATCGACGAAGACGATTTCGTCCCGATCGATCACGGCGAGATATTGCAGGCGGCGCAGGGGGACGAATACGCACGCGTTCGAGCTCCGCAGCAGGAGCGTGCGGGTCAGGTTGTAAAGGGCCGCTGGCAGGGTTTGGGCCCTGCGCTGGACCGGCGTGTCGCGGTAGAGCGTGAGCTGCATGGTCGGCCTAAGAGAGGTCTGGTCTGGCTGCCATTGTGCCGAGTGGAGCGCGTCCGCTCAACCCGGCCGGTGACGCGGTTTTAGTTACAACATCCGCCCCAAGCGTGGGCTTTCGTTAACGACAAATTCGGCAAAGGCGCGGGCGGCGAGCGACAAGGTGCGCGTTTTACGATTGACCAAGTGCCAGGCTCGCAGGATTGGAAATCCTTCGACATCCAAGGTGCAGATGCGTTTGGCCGCGAGTTCCAGCGTGACCGTGTGGCGTGACACCACCCCCAGCCCCAAACCGGCCTCAACGGCCAATTTAATGGCTTCATTTTTGTTCATTTCCATGGCGACCTGCCAGCTGAGGCCATGCGCCTGAAAGAAGGCCTCGGTCGCCATTCGCGTGCCTGAACCGGGTTCGCGGCCAACAAAGGGCTCGTTGGCAATCACGGTCAGCGGGATTTTTTGGGCCTTGGCGAGGGGGTGCTGGGTTGGGGCAATCACCACCAGCGGATTTTCCATAAACACCCGGTGTTCGAGTTCCAGATGGGCGGGCGGTTGCCCCATCAGGGCTAGGTCCACCGTGTTCTCGGCGATGTGTTGCAGCAGCGTTTCGCGGTTTACAACATTGAGCGTGATGCGAATGTCGGGATGCATGCTGCGAAATTGACTGATCAGGCGAATCGCAAAGGAACTGGCTGTGCTGACCACCCCGACGGTGAGGCTGCCGCGTTGTAGACCTTGGAGGGCATCCAGGTTGTGTTCGAGGCTGACCAGCTTTTGCATAACCTGCACGCTGGTGTGTTGCAGCTCGTGGCCAGCATCGGTCAGACTGATGCGTTTCCCCAGATGTTCTAGCAGTGGTAGGCCCAGACTTTCTTCCAGCTGTTTGACTTGCATCGATACCGCCGGCTGGGTGAGGTGCAATTCTTTGGATGCCTTGGAAAAGCTGCCACACCGCGCGACGGCGGCAAAGATCTGTAGTTGGCGGAGGGTGAGATGCAACATGGGGCAGAAAACGGCCTAGAAACGCCCCAAATTATAAGCCTTGCTGATGATATTTATCAAAAGTTCTGAATTCACTTTATGGTTTGCCGTGGCTATAGTCTGGTTCCCGATAAGGGAATAGGGGATTTCCTGTCTTGAGGCGGATGGCTGGCAGTTGCTTGCTGTCAATGCGTTGTTGCTTAGGATGCGGACCTTGGTTTTTTAACCATTTTCAATATCAAACGAAGGAATCATAGTATGGATCAATCAGCCCGTTACGCCGACCTCTCCCTCAAGGAAGAAGACCTGATCAAAGGCGACAAGCACATTCTCGTTGCCTATCACATGCAGCCGGCCGCCGGCTACGGTTACCTGGAAGTCGCGGCCCACATTGCCGCTGAATCCTCGACCGGTACCAATGTGGAAGTCTCCACCACTGATGATTTCACCAAGGGTGTCGACGCGCTGGTGTATTTCATCGACGAAGCCAAGGGCGTGATGAAGGTGGCCTATCCGAACGACTTGTTCGACCGTAATGTCACTGACGGCCGCGCCATGATTGTTTCTTTCCTGACCCTGGCCATTGGTAACAATCAAGGCATGGGTGATGTGAAGCACCTGCAAATGCAGGACTTTTATGTGCCCTGGTCCATGCTGCGTCTGTTCGACGGCCCGGCCAAGGACATCACCGACATGTGGGACATCCTGGGCCGCTCGCGTACCGATGGCGGCTACATCGCCGGCACCATCATCAAGCCCAAGCTGGGTCTGCGTCCCGAGCCGTTTGCCAAGGCGGCTTACCAGTTCTGGCTGGGTGGCGACTTCATCAAGAACGATGAACCGCAGGGCAACCAAGTGTTCTGCCCGACCAAAAAGGTCATCCCCCTCGTGTATGACGCCATGAAGCGCGCCATGGACGAAACCGGTCAAGCCAAGCTGTTCTCCGCCAACATCACGGCTGACGACCATTACGAAATGATCGCCCGTGCTGACTACATTCTGGAAACCTTTGGTCCGGACGCCAACAAGGTGGCCTTCCTGGTCGATGGCTATGTCGGCGGTCCCGGCATGATCACCACCGCCCGTCGTCAGTACCCGCAGCAGTACCTGCACTATCACCGTGCCGGTCACGGTGCCGTGACCTCGCCGTCCTCTGTGCGGGGTTACACTGCCTTCGTGCTGTCCAAGATGTCCCGTTTGCAAGGCGCTTCCGGCATCCATGTCGGCACTATGGGCTACGGCAAGATGGAAGGCGGCAAGGACGACCGCATTATCGCCTACATGATCGAGCGCGATTCTGCGACCGGCCCGTACTACCACCAAGAGTGGCACGGTATGAAGCCGACCACCCCGATCATCTCCGGTGGCATGAACGCCCTGCGTCTGCCTGGCTTCTTCGAAAACTTGGGCCACGGCAATGTGATCAACACCTCCGGTGGTGGCTCCTACGGCCACATCGACTCCCCGGCGGCCGGCGCGATCTCCCTGCGTCAGTCCTACGAGTGCTGGAAGGCCAAGGCCGACCCGATCGAATTCGCAAAAGAGCACAAAGAGTTTGCTCGTGCCTTCGAATCCTTCCCGGGTGATGCCGATCGTCTCTATCCGGGCTGGCGCGAAAAGCTGGGCGTGCACAAGTAATAAGGCGCGTACAGCACCTGCTGAACCGAGAAACGCCCCCGCCCTCGGGGGCGTTTTTCTTCAGGTACAGTAAAACCAGATGATTGATGTGGACATTAAGTCCGCTTCCGGATGCGACCCGCTGGATCGAATCTGAATGCGGATTTGTTTAGGAGAATCAGCCATGACCCAGAAAGATCAATACAAGGTTCACAAGGAACCCTTCTATCAGGCGCAAGGGAATGAAGTCGCGCTGTTTGAGGCCGCCTACCGCAATCGCTTGCCGGTGATGGTGAAAGGCCCGACCGGCTGCGGCAAGTCGCGTTTTGTTGAATACATGGCCTGGAAGTTGGGCAAACCGCTCATCACGGTGGCCTGTAACGAAGACATGACCGCCAGCGACCTGGTTGGTCGTTATTTGCTCGACGCCAGCGGCACCCGCTGGCTGGATGGCCCGCTGACGACGGCGGCGCGTATGGGCGCTATTTGTTATCTCGACGAGATTGTCGAGGCACGGCAGGACACTACCGTGGTGATCCACCCATTGACCGATCACCGGCGCGTCTTGCCACTGGACAAAAAAGGCGAGCTGATCGAAGCGCATCCCGATTTTCAGCTGGTGATCTCTTACAACCCCGGCTACCAGTCGCTCATGAAGGACTTGAAGCAATCGACCAAACAGCGTTTTACCGGCTTTGATTTCGATTACCCAGAGGCGGCGCTCGAGGCCATCATTCTGGCCAAGGAAACCGGCCTTGACGAGGCCGCCAGCGCTCAGTTGGTAAAGATCGCCCAGATCGCTCGCAACCTGAAGGGCCACGGCCTGGATGAGGGTATTTCCACGCGCTTGCTGGTGTATGCCGCCGCTCTTATCAAAGATGGTGTGTCGGCGCAGGACGCTTGTCGGATGGCGCTGGTGCGCCCGATTACCGACGATGCGGATATTCGCGAAACGCTGGACCACGCGATTGACGCGACCTTTGCGTAACCTCCCGCGCTGCCCATTGCCGTGGGGGCGCAAGGAAGGATAATGATGAGCGAAGCTGAAACCGAAACCCCCTACCAGCACCCGCTGATGAAGGCCTACTGGGCCCAGATCGACACTCACTTCAAGCCGGTGGAGGATGTTTTTGAGGATGTCATGGCCGAGGCCTTGGTCATTCTCACGCGCGATGGCCTGAACGCCTATCTGGAGGCGGCGCGCGTCATTGGCAAATTGGGACGCGGTGCCGAGCCGATGCTGGCGTTCATGGAGGAGTGGCCATCGGCGGCGGCCGTGCTGGGCGAAGAGGCCTTGGCGGAGATCATGGCGGTGGTTATGCGTATGCAGAAATCACCCAATAGCCGTGCCATTACACCCTTTCTGCAGACCCTGGCACCCGTGGCGCGGCGCCTGCATTCGCAGGAACTGATGCGGGACTATCTCGACATCACCCTGAATTTCATGGAGCGCACGACCGGTTCCATTCACGGTCACCACACCACTTTTCCCAGTCCTGGGCTGCCCGATTTCTTCGTTCAGGCCCCTTTTTTACTGGCGCAGCTCAGTCTTGTGGGCCTAAAAAACTGGGTGGAATACGGCATCCGTAACTACCGCAGTCACCCGGAACGGCAACGCGACTATTTCACGGTGCAATCGGCTGATAGTCGCGCCGTCCTGCAACGCGAACGCCACGGTACGCTGTTCATGGATGTGGAACGCAAGTTGGACCTCTATTTGCACGGTCTCTGGCAAACCTCTGAACAACTGGTGCCGTACTCCACGGCCTTTGATGATTTGCGCAAGCCCGTGCCGTATTACGACAAGTTGGGCCTGCGCATCCCGGATGTATATGACGACGCCGGCGAAGGTTTTCACCGGGTTGCCGGGATTGATCGTTACCGTGCCACTCTGGCCCATATGGTCGGCCATCAGCGCTGGACAAAACCGCTGATCGCCGACAACTGGAGTCCATTCCAGCGCATGGCAGTAGAGTTTTTCGAAGACTGTCGCATTGACACCTTGCTTATCCGTGAATATCCCGGCCTGAAGCGCATTTTTCTGAGCCTGCACCCCAAGCCGGCCGAGGCTGCTTGTGATCCGGAAACAACCTCCTGCCTGCGCCACCGCATGGCCATGCTCTCGCGTGCCTTGCTCGACCCGAACCATGGCTATCGCGATGCAAACCTGTTGAGCTTTGTCGAGCGCTTTCATGACTTACTGGCGGGGGGTGAATCGAACACCCGGGACATCGCCACTTTGGCGCTGAGCTATGTAACCAAGACCCGCCGGCAGAGCGACCAGTACGCCAAGGTGCATTTTGCTGACACGGAGGTGGATTACCGTGACGACAATCGTCAGATGTGGGTCTTCATCGAAGACAGCGATGACGAGGAGATGTTTGAGAAGGAGAAAAAACGCACCCCAAGCGAAGAGCAAAAAGGCTTACCCCCGCGCCATTATCCGGAATGGGACTACAAGAGTCTGACTTACCGGCCGGATTGGGTCAGTCTGTATGAAGTGCTGCACCCCAAAGGCAACCCGACGGATATTGACCGTCTGCTCGAAAAACACAGTGCGCTAGCCAAGCGCCTGAAGCGCATCCTCGACCTCCTCAAACCGCAGGATAAGGTGCGTATCCGCTATCAGGAAGAGGGTTCCGAGCTGGATCTCGACATCGCCATCCGCTCGTTGATTGATTTCAAGGCGGGCGCGCAACCGGACCCACGCATCAATATGAGCCACCGCACTGATGGTCGCGACATTGCTGTCATGCTCTTGCTCGACCTGTCGGAGTCGCTCAACGAAAAGGCCCTGGGCAGTGACCAAACCATCCTCGAACTCAGCCAGGAGGCGGTCACGCTGCTGGCTTGGGCGGTTGAGCAACTGGGCGATGCCTTTGCTATCGCCGGTTTCCATTCCAACACTCGCCACGATGTGCGCTACCTGCACATCAAAGGTTATGGCGAACGCTGGGACGATGACCCCAAGGCCCGTCTTGCCGCCATCGAGGCGGCCTATTCCACTCGCATGGGTGCGGCCATGCGCCACGCCGGGCATTACCTCGGTGCGCGTCAGGCTGACAAAAAGTTGCTGCTTATTCTCACCGACGGCCAACCCGCCGATATTGATGTGCCGGACGAGCGCACGCTCATCGAAGATGCGCGCCGCGCCGTCACCGAGCTCGACCGCGCTGGTATCTTCTCCTATTGCATTAACCTCGATCCCAAGGCCGACGAATATGTTGCCGACATCTTCGGTAACCAATACACCGTGGTGGATAACATCGAGCGACTGCCGGAAAAATTGCCGGAGCTTTTTCTCGCCTTGACGAAGTAAAAAACCCGGCCGAGGCCGGGTTTTTCAATAGTGCTGACGGGTAGTCAGGAGCAGACTTGTTGAAGTGTCCAGGGAAGGATATTGGTGGCGTTGATGGCGCCAAACCCCAGATCAAAAACAGTGTGCAGGATTTTGGTGCTCGGGGTGGCAATGCCGGCCAGTTCGGTTGGGCAGTTGAAGGTGACGACAACCATGGGTTTCTCGCCGGTCGGATAGACCTTGGTAATGGTCGGCAGGAGGGAGCGCGATTTGCTGGAATCCTTGCCATTAAAGTTATCCTGGCTGGAAGCAAGCGGGCTGGCAGTGGCCACCGGTACCTGCGCGCTGCTTGGGGCCTGGGCAAAATTCTGGCCTTGCCATGGGGCAACCGCAGGGGCTGGCCCAACGCTGACGGTGACGGGCTGGACAATGTAGGGGTTGGGGCGCGGCGACCAGGGTGTCGGGGTGTTGCTGACGAAGGCCGGTGCTGAAGGGGTAATGCTGACCGGTGCAAATACAAAGGGAGGGATGCCAGGAGCGCTATTCGGTAGCGCGGCTGTGGTCGGGGCGACGGCCACGGGGGCTGTCGCCAGTGTGGCCGTTAGGGTGGCGGCGGCTACAGCCGGTGTCGTTGCGACGGCGGCCTTGACTTCATTCTGCGCAGAGGCCTTGGCCGTGGGGTTGGCTGCGGATTTCGCAGGAGTCTTCTTTACAGCGCTGTATTTCTTGCCATTCCACTCAAAGGTCTCGTTGCCAGCCTTGCGGGCGGCGGAAAAAGCCTCTTTGAAGGTCGAAGGGGCCTTCACATCAGCAGCTAAGGCGGGCTGAATCAGCGACCATCCGAGGCAGGGTGCGATGGCGATCAACAGCTTGCGTACTTGGTGCTTAGACATGTGCTTGGGTTCCCTAAAGTTTCTTGCCTGTGGCTGCGTATGGCAATCGTCAATTCATAGGTCCGTAACATACGCAGTTATTAGGGCAGTGTAAATAAAAAACGCTCCGTATTAGTATATTCGATGGACTTTGTCGCAATAGTTTAACATGTTGATATTTATACAATAATCACATAAACGAAATTGTCACTATAAGAGTTAGCTGCTGGGGTGGTGCATTTGAACCATGTCTGAACCGAGGCTTGTTGGTCTGTGTGCTTTGCCATGGCCGGGCGTTGCTCTCAGCCAGCGAGTAGGCATTAACGCTTTCCATCATGGAGACTTTACGGTACAACGCACGGGTCGAGTAAAAACCGCTTAGAGGATGAGGAGATGAAACAGAATCGCGTTTCGGAATTTGCGTTGACGATTTTGGGCGTTGTCGAACATGTCGGTCTGGCGGTGGTCACCCTCGCCACGATCAGCGCGATGACGGGCGAGGTTGGTCTTATGTTGACGGCAGGTCAGGCGACGCTGGCTGATCTACTACTGATGTTCTTGTATCTGGAAATCTTGGCGATGGTCGGGCTGTATTACAAGTCCGGCAAGTTGCCGGTGCGTTTTCCCATCTATATTGCCATTGTCGCGCTGGCCCGCTTTTTGGTGTTGGACCTCAAAAATCTGGATGTTTGGCAGATTCTCGGCGTGGCCGGCGGTGTCTTGCTACTCACCTTGGCGGTGTTGGCCATTCGTTACGGGCATGTGAAATACCGTTACGGCGACGACGAGTGATGCGCCGGTAGCCCCTGCGCGGCCGGCTCTACGAGGGCGACCACGCCTTCCTTGTGCGGGGCATGCGGCTGCCAGCCCAGCGTTGCCAGCATGATGAAAAAGCCTATTACATACGCAACGGGTACATGCCAGCCGTTCTTCAGCCAAGCACCAACGGATCGGGCCTCCGGGAACAGGTTGGATAAGGCCACCCCGGCGCTCGAGCCAAACCAGATCATCGAACCGCCAAAGCCTACGGCATACGCTAATACGCCCCAATCGTAGCCGCCTTGCTTCAACGCCAGCGCGGTGAGGGGGATGTTGTCAAATACGGCCGAGACAAAGCCTAGGCCGAAGGCCGTTTCCCACGCGGCCACCGGCAGGCGCTCGACCGGCATCATCGAGGCGCACAGCACCAGCGAGAGCAGGAAAACGCTGCCCCGGGTAGCATCCGGCAATAACGACCAGGCCGGTTTGCGGAGGGGGGTCATGGCCAACAGTACTACCCACACAGCCACTCCCAAGAAGGGAAAGTGACTGGAAAGAGCGGAGAAATGTGTGTTGACCACGATATTAGTGCCCATGGCCCCTAACAGCATCAGCAACACAATCCACAGATAGGCCGCATCCACCTGCACGCTGGCATCGGTGCTGCGCACGATAGGCGCGTATTGATGCTGTTGCCGAGCTGCGATGATGCCAAATACGATGAGTGCCGGGATGGCTGCAGCATAGGCATGCACGACATCCAGCGGAGCGACCCCGTCGATCCACATCATGGTGGTAGTGGTGTCGCCGAGGACAGAACCCGCCCCGCCGGCATTAGAGGCGGCCACCAGTGCGGCGAGATAACCAATATGCACGCGCCGCCGGAATACGCCTGCGGCCACCGTGCCGCCGATCAAAGCCCCCGCGATATTGTCGAGAAAGGCCGACATCACGAACACCATGATCAGCAAGACAAAACCGCCTTGCCAGCCATCGGGCAGATAACGCGGCAGGATCTCGGGAAGCTTGCTGTCCTCAAAATGTCGGGCCAGCAGGGCAAAGCCTAGCAGCAGGCCGAATAGGTTGGTCAGGGTTACCCATTCATGGTGCAGGTGCCGCAACCAACCCATCACCCCGGCACCCTCATGGAAGCCGGTAAAGCCAATCTTGTAGAGTGAGATTATCGCCAGGCCCGTAAGCGCCACCGGCAAGGTGTAGTGGTGAAACAACGCCACCCCCAAAAGGGTGAGCGCAAACAGGACAAAATCAAGGGGAATGCCAAAAATCTCCATGTGGCGCTCACTTCACAAAGGTGACGGGCACGGTGGCCAGATGCAAGACCCGGGTCGCAATCGAACCCAACAACAGATCGCCCAAGGTGGAAAGCCCGCGCGTACCCATGACGATTTGATCGCAAGACTGATCTGCCGCCAACTGCGTAATGACGCTTGCAATCTCGCCGCGCTCGATGTGGGGGGTGACCTTGATGCCGGCCGCCGTCAGCGTCGCCACTGCGGGAGCCAACACTGCCTCCCCATAGGCCCGTGCCATGGTTGCCAGCTCCGCCTCGGGTAATAGGCGATGCACAATCCACGCGTCTGCCAGCGGCTG
>SXTL01000020.1 GCA_005790965.1 Burkholderiales bacterium
CTTGTTTTGGCGGAAAGGGGGGGATTCGAACCCCCGATACGGTAAACCGTATGCCGGATTTCGAATCCGGTGCATTCGACCACTCTGCCACCTTTCCGGGTTGGTCTTAAACGATCGGCCGACGCTAAGGTCGGCCATGTGCGTTATTCTACCGGTGTAGCCCGTTTTGGGGAATGGATCCTTGCCCGGATTTGCGTTGCTTTTTTACCGTGTGCTGTTGTGGACCTTGCTGGCGGGGCTGTTGACCGGTTGTGGTCGTGTGCCGCCGCCTCCTGGCGATACGGGGGAGTTGGTGGTTTTGACCTTGAATGGGCCGACTACCTATTTCCTGGATGCGGACGACGAGGCGATGGGCTTTGAGCATGATTTAGTGACGGCTTTTGCGCATCAGCAGGGTTGGACGGTGCGTTTTGTGGTGGTCGATTCGCTGGATTCGCTGCACGCTCGGTTGGCGCGGGGGGAGGCTCATATGGCCGCGGCGGCTTTGACGCCGTCGATTGAGAAAATCGGGGGCGTCAGGATCGGGCCTGTTTATGAGCACTTGCGGCAATGGCTGGTATGCGGTGCGCAGGTTTTGCCTCTGCCGCGCTCGACTGCCGAGTTGGACAAGTTGCGCGTCGAAGTGGTGGATGGTGGAGCGGGTTCACAGTGGGCACAGGCTTTGAGGCCGCCAGCCCTGGGGCGCGGCATTCGGCGGATGGAGGGGGCTACGCCGGGTGAATTATTGGAGCGCGTGTCGCATGGTTTGTCCGATTGCACGGTGAGTGATGAGCGTAATCTGGCGATTGAGCGTAATTATTTGCCGGGTCTGCAGGCGGCGTTTGAGGTGGCTGAGCGGCAGCCTTTGGCTTGGTTGGTGTCGCCGCGTCTGGAGAGTGGTTTTGCCCGGCTTTTGCAGCGTTTTTTTGGCAAGGCCGAGGCGGAGGGTTTGGTGGCTCAATTGCGCGACCGCTATTTTGGCCATGTCTCGCGCCTTGGCGAAGTGGATGTGCTTAACATTTTGCGTTTGCGCACGGAACGGCTGCCCGCCTTGAAGACGCATTTTTATCTGGCCGAGCGACAGACGGGGATTGATTGGCGTTTGCTGGCGGCGCTGGCTTATCAGGAGTCTCAGTGGGATACGCAGGCGCGTTCATTTACTAGTGTGCGCGGCATCATGATGTTGACCGAGCGGACGGCCGAGCATCTGGGGGTGGTGGACCGCACCGATCCGCGCGAGAGTATTCTGGGTGGGGCGCGCTATTTGCTGCAGCTGCGTGACGCCTTGCCGGAGGCGGTGGCCGAGCCAGATCGCACTTGGCTGGCGCTGGCGGCTTACAACATCGGGTCCGGACATGTTGAGGATGCCATGCGTCTCGCCCGTAAACAGGGCAAAGATCCGCATCAGTGGAAGGATCTTAAAGAGGTGCTGCCGCTGTTGTCGAATCCGCGTATCGCGGCGGGTTTGCCGCACGGCTATGCCCGGGGCGGTGAGGCGCGGGCTTTGACCGAGAATGTGCGGATTTATTACGACATTTTGCAGCGCTATGAGCCGCTCCAATCGCAGGGCGCTTCGTGGTTGAAGCGTTTGTTAAAGCCCTAGCGTTTGTGGTTTGGTCGCGGGCCAGCCCGCTGGCTGAGGGGTTTGGAATATTGCCCGGGGCCGCGGGTCATTAAGCGTTGGCTTGCAGCCGTTCGACGCCGCGCATGTAGGGACGCAGGGCCTCGGGGATGGTGATGCTGCCGTCGGCTTCCTGATAATTTTCCAGTACGGCGACGAGGGTGCGCCCCACGGCGAGGCCGGAGCCGTTGATGGTGTGGATCAATTCGTTCTTGCCGGCCTCGTTTTTGAAACGGGCTTGGAGGCGGCGGGCCTGGAAGGCCTCGAAGTTGGAGCAGGAGGAGATCTCACGATAGGCATTTTGACCCGGTAGCCAGACCTCGAGGTCGTAGGTGCGGGCGGCCGAGAAGCCGAGGTCGCCGGTACACAGGGCCATGACGCGGTAGGGCAGGTTCAGGCGCTGGAGAATGGCTTCGGCGTGGCCGGTCAGTTCGTCCAAGGCGGCGGCCGAGTCGTCGGGGTGGACCATCTGGACCAATTCCACTTTGTCGAACTGATGTTGGCGGACCATGCCGCGCGTGTCGCGGCCGTAGGAGCCGGCCTCAGAACGAAAACAGGGGGTGTGTGCGACCAATCGGATGGGCAGGTTTTCGATGGGGATAATTTCGTCCCGGACGATGTTGGTGACGGGGACCTCGGCGGTGGGAATGAGGTAGAGGCTGTCGCCGACCTTGAACAGGTCTTCTTCAAATTTGGGTAGCTGGCCGGTGCCGCGCAGGGAGTCGGCGTTGACGAGGTAGGGGACATAGACCTCTTCGTAGCCGTGTTCGCCGGTGTGAACATCGAGCATGAATTGGGCAAGGGCGCGATGCAGGCGGGCGAGGTCGCCGCGCATCAGGGCAAAACGACTGGTGGCGATTTTTACGGCGGTGGGAAAGTCGAGTAACTCCAGTGCCTCGCCGAGGTCAACATGGTCGCGCGGGGTGAAGTCAAAGCGATGCGGCGTGCCCCAGCGGCGTATCTCGACATTGCCTTCTTCGTTAAGGCCCATCGGAACGCCTTCTTGTGGCAGGTTGGGGATGCCGGCGAGAAAGGCTTGCATCTCGTTTTGCAGGGTGCCGAGCCGGGCTTCCAGGTCGTTCAGGGTGGAGTTGATGGCGGGTACTTGCTGCATCAAATCAGTGGCATCAAGGCCCTGACCCTTGGCCATGCCAATTTGCTTGGAGAGGCTGTTGCGCTGAGCTTGCAGATCTTGCGTGCGGGTTTGCAGATCCTTGCGTTCGCTCTCAAGGGCTTCAAAGCGCGCCGTATCGAAGGGAAAGTCGCGGCTGGTCAGGCGGGTGGCTACGCTGGCCAGGTCTTTGCGTAAAAGCTGGATATCAAGCATGTTTCAGGAGTGTTGCTGTCAAGGGATGCCGCTATTCTAGCCGTGGGTGGGTCCGTTCAGGCGCGCTTTAAGCTCCTTTTTGAGGGATGAGAATTGCAGATGTAGCGCATCAAGCGCCGATTCGTTGTGGGCAACGCCTTCTTTTAGGGTTTTCTCCAGGGCGCGGGCCTGGTTGGCAAGCTCGGTTGCGCCGATAAAAGCCGCAGCTCCGCAAATGCGGTGGGCCAGTCGGATGGCTTCTTCGTGTTGCTCTTGCTCGAGGTGCTC
>SXTL01000021.1 GCA_005790965.1 Burkholderiales bacterium
CGCGTAGCCCGTGGCTAGTGCAGAAAAATGATCCTGAAACCCCTTCACGACGAAATCGGCCGTAGCGTAAGCCGGATATCGTCCCCGAGTTGCCGCAGGTCTTGAATCCGGAAGTCATGGCATTGCGCCATTTGCGCGTACTCCGGCAGGGCGAAGAGGCCGCGCGCCGGGTCACCCAGCACCTTGGGGGCGAGGTAGGCAATCCATTCGTCGACCCGACCGGCGCCAAGCAGTGCGCCATTCAAGGTGGCACCGGCCTCGACATGCAGTTCATTAATGCCACGGCTGCCAAGCTCTTGCAGCAGGGCTGCGAGATCAACCCGAGCATCGGCGCCCGGTTGTTCGAGAATCAGCGCGCCGGCATCGAGAAGAGCATCACGACGGGCGCGATCGGCGGTGGTTTTAAGTTCACCGCAGACCAGCCAAGCGCCATCATCGCGCAAGATTTTGGCGGTCGGCGGGGTGCGTAACTGGCTATCAACGACGATACGCAGCGGTTGACGAGCGATCTCCATATCACGCACGGTCATGTGCGGGTCATCGGCCAGTACGGTGCCCACGCCGGTGAGGACGGCGCAAGCGCGGGCGCGCAGGCGTTGCCCATCGGCCCGAGCCGCCGGACCGGTAATCCATTGCGACACACCGTTGCCAAGCGCGGTTTTGCCGTCGAGACTGCTGGCGGTTTTGAGGCGGACCCAGGGGCGACCGCGCGTCATGCGACTAATGAAGCCCATATTGAGTTCCGTAGCCTGCGCCGCCATCAGGCCGACCTCGGCATGAATCCCGGCCAGCGTCAGTAATTCGATACCGCGCCCGGCAACTTGCGGATTGGGGTCGCGCATCGCGATCACCACGCGCACCACACCGGCATCGATCAGGGCGTGGGCGCAGGGCGGGGTGCGGCCATGATGACTGCACGGTTCCAGCGTCACAAAGGCGGTCGCGCCGCGGGCCGCCTGCCCCGCCGCGCGTAGGGCGTGGACCTCGGCATGCGGCTGGCCGGCGCGTTCGTGAAAGCCTTCGCCGACAAGGTGGCCGTCTTTGACTAAGACGCAACCGACCCGCGGATTTGGCATCGTCGTGTACAGCCCGCGTTCCGCCAACTGCAAGGCGCGGGCCATGTAACGGGAGTCGTCAGCGCTGAACATCCGCCTTGGCTTCATCGACCTCGCGCAAGGCATCGCGGAAGTCATCCGGATCCTGGAAAGCGCGATACACCGAGGCAAAGCGGATATACGCCACCTTGTCGAGGCGCTTGAGTTCGCTCATCACCCATTCGCCGACGAGGCGAGAACTTACTTCGCGTTCGCCCAGCGCCAGCAAGCGTTGCACGATGTGTTCGATGGCCGCATCCACTTGTTCAGTCGAAACTGGCCGTTTATGCAGGGCGCGGCGAAAGCCCTCACGCAACTTGTCACGCGAGAACTCCTGCCGCTCCCCCGATTGTTTAACCAATGCCGGCATGCGGACTTCGGCATTTTCAAAGGTGGTGAAACGCTTCTCACAACTCATGCAGCGGCGGCGACGGCGGATGCTGCTACCGTCTTCCGAGAGCCGGGTCTCAACGACCTGAGTCTCGGCGTGACTGCAAAACGGGCATTTCATGGGCCGCGCTTAATCAAAGGGTCAGCGTGCGTACACGGGTAGCTTGGCAGTCAGCTCAGCCACTTCGGCCTTGACCCGGGCAAGAACCTCTGCGTCGTTGGGAGCGTCCAGCACATCGGCGACCAGGTGCGCCAGCCGCTCGGCCTCGAGTTCCTTGAAGCCGCGCGTGGTGATGGCGGGCGAACCGATGCGGATGCCGCTGGTAACGAAGGGCTTTTGCGGATCGTTGGGAATAGCGTTCTTGTTCACGGTAATGTGCGCCAGACCCAAAGCGGCCTCCGCCTCTTTGCCGGTCAGCCCCTTGGCTTGCAGATCAACCAGAAAGACATGCGAATCGGTGCGCCCAGAGACAATCCGCAGGCCGCGCTCCATCAGCACTTTGGCCATAACGCGGGCGTTTTCCACAACTTGTTCTTGATAATGCTTGAACTCTTTCGAAGCGGCCTCCTTGAACGCTGTCGCCTTGCCCGCGATGACATGCATGAGCGGACCCCCTTGCAGACCGGGGAAAATAGCCGAGTTGATGGCCTTTTCGTGTTCGGCCTTCATCAGGATGATGCCACCACGCGGCCCGCGCAGCGTCTTGTGCGTGGTCGAAGTCACCACATCAGCGTGCGGCACCGGGTTGGGGTAAACGCCGGCGGCGATCAGACCCGCATAGTGCGCCATATCCACCATAAAGATGGCGCCAACTTCCTTGGCAATCTTGGCGAAACGCTCGAAATCGATGCGCAGGGCATAGGCTGAAGCTCCGGCGATAATTAGGCGCGGCTTGTGTTCGCGGGCCAGCGCTTCCATCTTGTCGTAGTCAATTTCTTCCTTGGCGTTCAGGCCGTAGGCCACCACATTGAACCACTTGCCCGACATATTGAGCGCCATGCCGTGGGTCAAGTGACCGCCTTCGGCCAAGCTCATACCCATGATGGTATCGCCCGGCTTGCAGAAGGCCATCAGCACGGCCTGATTAGCTTGGGAACCCGAGTTGGGCTGCACATTGGCAGCCTCGGCGCCATAGAGTTTTTTCAGGCGATCAATCGCCAGTTGCTCGACCACATCGACATGCTCACAGCCGCCGTAATAACGCTTACCCGGATAGCCTTCGGCATACTTGTTAGTCAACTGTGAACCCTGCGCCTGCATGACGGCCGGGCTGGTGTAGTTTTCCGAGGCGATCAGCTCAATGTGATCTTCCTGACGCTGCGCCTCACCCTTGATGGCGGCCCAGATTTCAGGATCAGTTTTCGGCAATAGATAGTCGGCGGCAAACATAACAAAGCACCCAGTCGATCAAAAAAGAAG
>SXTL01000022.1 GCA_005790965.1 Burkholderiales bacterium
GTCCAGTTTGCTCATTGAGTTACCGAGGACCTCGGCGACGCGTGGTTCCATCTGGCCAGCCAGCAGCCCAGCGTTCAGGCGCGAGACCACGACTTGGCCGTCGTCGCGGGCGTAAATCGAGACGCTACATGGCATAAGACCGGCCACATAGCGGGTAGCTTCGTTTTTAAGCAGGGGGATGGTGCTGCCGCCACTGGTGAGTTCAAGAATGACAAGGCCGCCAGGTAGGTGTACACCTTTTTTGGCGATGCGCGCACCTAGGTCGATTTCTGTCAGCAGGTTCCAGCCGTCCTTGGCTAGTTGGGCCTTAAGGCGGTTAACCGTGGTGGGAAAGTCGTGGGGGCTGACATCCTCGCGCACCACGGTGGGCAGATTGGCCGGCAGGTTGGTCGGTGCAGCGGGAGCAGCGTGGATAGTTAATGCGGGTATAGCTAGGAGCAGGGCCAGCGCCATGCGGCGGCTGTGTGGGGTGAGGAGTTTCATGGCTGGGGCCTCGGGTTGATAGCGTTTAAAAAACCATGCGTCTTAACTGGTCAATGAACTTTTTCTGTTGCGCAGATTAAGCGGGTTGTAGTTGTAACGCAACTTTTTCAAACCGGTCGCCCCCACAGGTCGTAGTCGTCGCTGCGGGTGACGCGAACTTTGACGAAGTCGCCGGGTTTGAGGCCTTGGCCTTGGGCGATGTGGACGACGCCGTCGATCTCCGGCGCATCGGCATAGCTGCGGCCGGTGGCGCGGCCTTTGTGAACGGCGTCGATGAGCACGGTGAGTTCCTGCCCAAGGCGGGCTTTGAGTTTCATGGCGCTGATGTCGGCTTGGTGATTCATGAATCGTTCCAGGCGGTCTTGCTGAATGTCCGGGTCCACGGGGTCAGGCAGCGCGTTGGCGGCTGCGCCTTCGACCGGCGAATAAGCAAAGGCGCCGACGCGGTCGAGTTGCGCCTCTGACAGAAAATCGAGCAGTTGGTCGAAATCGTCTTCGGTCTCGCCGGGAAAACCGACGATGAAGGTGCTGCGGATGACCAGTTCGGGGCAGATTGCGCGCCATTTTTCGATGCGGCGCAGGGTGCCTTCGATGTCGCCCGGGCGTTTCATGGCTTTCAGGATGCGCGGGCTGGCGTGTTGGAAGGGCACATCCAGATAGGGCAGGATTTTGCCTTCGGCCATGAGCGGCAGCACGGCGTCGACGCTGGGATACGGGTACACATAATGGAGGCGCACCCAAATGCCGAGCTTGCCGAGTTCTTCGGCCAGGGTGTGCATCCGGGTCTTGATCGGGCGGCCGTGGTGAAAGCCGCTGCGGTATTTGACATCGACGCCGGAGGCGCTGGTGTCTTGCGAGATGACCAGCACTTCCTTGACGCCGGCCTGGGCCAGGGCTTCGGCCTCGGCCAGCACTTCGTTGATCGGGCGCGAGACCAGATCGCCGCGCAAGGACGGGATGATGCAGAACGAACAGCGGTGGTTACAGCCTTCGGAGATCTTTAGCCAGGCGTAATGCCGGGGCGAGAGTTTCAGGCCGCCGGGCGGAACGAGGTCGGTAAAGGGGTCGTGCGGACGGGGCAGTTGGGCGTGCACGGCGGTCATGACTTCGTCTAGCGCGTGCGGGCCGGTGATGGCCAGCACCCCGGGATGGGCGTTGCGAATGACTTCGGCGCGCGCACCTAGACAGCCGGTTACGATGACTTTGCCGTTCTCGGCCAGGGCCTCGCCGATGGCGTCGAGCGATTCTTGCACCGCGCTGTCAATGAAGCCGCAGGTGTTGACCACCACGACATCGGCGCCGGCGTAGGTGTCGGACATGGCATAGCCTTCGGCGCGCAACTGGGTGAGGATGCGCTCGGCATCGACCGTGGCCTTGGGGCAGCCGAGGGAGACCATGCCCACGCGTTTCATTTTTGACATAGACATTTCTATCGTTTGGAGTGCGCTCATTGTAAGACAGGCGGTGCGGCGTCGAATGACGATTTGGGGCCCACGGCGTGTCGTCCCGAACTGATATTTATCAAGGCTATTCCCCTTCTGGGCAACGAATATACGAGGCCTCACAACCTTATCTGAGAGCCTTCAATGACCTTGCAGCACACGATCAATATCCCGGTTCACAACCACAATCGCGCCGATGGCATCTACGCCTTTGACGCGCGCGGCATCGCCAAGCGCTTTCGCCACGCGGCCATTTTTGGCGCCTTGGACAGCCTGATGCCGGGCGAGCGCATGCGCTTCGTCAATGACCACAACCCCCTGCCCCTGCTGCAACAGATGCAGGCCCGTTACGGCGAGCGCGTCGAGATCAATTATCTCGAACAAGGGGCCGACGGCGTCATGATCGACTTCATCGTCAAAGGCGCCTGAGGCAGCCATGGCCCGGATCGCCGATTACCTCAGTGAGGACCACGGCCACTGCGACGACCTGTTTGTGGCCGCCGAAAACGCTGTTAGCACGGCCGACTGGGCGCTGGCGCAATCGGCCTTCACCCACTTCAAAAACGCCACACTGTGCCACCTGGCGCGGGAAGAGGTCGTTCTCTTTCCGGCCTTTGAAAGCACTTCCGGAATGGTGGCTGGGCCAACCCAAGTCATGCGCATGGAGCACACCGAGATGCGCGATACCCTGGCCGCCATGGAAGAAAGTCTGCTGCAGCACGATAGCAAGGCGTTTCTGGGCCTGTCCGAGACCCTGCTGATGCTGATGCGACAACACAATATCAAGGAAGAACAAATCCTCTACCGCATGTGCGATCAAATGTTGGCCGGGGACGCTGACAACCTCGTTGAACGCATGGCGGCGGTCACACCGGGAGCCGCAGCCCAAGCCTGATTTTCATGCAACCCGTCACTGGTCTGTCGTACGAACAAGGGCCGCCTTTGGGTGTGCCGCTGGGCTTTTTCCAGTCGGCCACATTGTTCTTGCTGCTGGCCGCCCTCGCTGGCCTGTTGGCGAGCCTCTGGCCGGATTCCTTGACCAGTCGCTGGTCCCCTGCGGTGCTGGCCATCACCCATTTATTGACTTTGGGTTTTCTCGGCTTGGTTATGGTGGGGGCCATGCTGCAAATGCTGCCTGTCTTGCTGGGCGTTACGGTTAAGGTACGCCCGTTCTGGGCTCAGGCCGCACGCCACGGCCTGAGTGCCGGCACTTTATTACTCGCGCTCGGACTGGGGCTCGGCGACCGCATTTTGCTGATTGGGGCCGCCACGATGCTTGGCCTCAGCCTGCTAAGCCTTTTGCCCGGCTTTACCCGCGCTCTGTTTTTCAGCCGGGCTCGCACTTCCCTGACCTGGCCCTATCGCAAGGCCTGGCTCGCCCTCTGGGTAACTTTTATCCTGGGACTCAGCCTCGCCCTTGGATTGGCGGGGCTATGGCCCCTCGCAGACCCCATCGGCTTGACCCATCTTCACCTGATCTGGGGACTCGCCGGCTGGGTGTTGTTGCTCATCATCGCTTCGGCCTATCAAGTCATCCCCATGCTGCAACTGACCCCGCCGTATCCGGCTCGGGTCAGCCGTAGCCTAACCTGGTTGCTCTTCACCGGGCTGCTCCTTGATAGCCTCGGCGCAAGCACGATGGGTGCTGTGATCCTCGCCATGACGGCCCTGATTTTTTCCCTCAGCACCTTGTGGATACAACACCGACGGCGGCGCAAAGTGGTGGATGAAACGATGTCATTCTGGCGTCTCGGCATGGTCAGCCTGGCCCTGTGCGCCCTGCTCCTGCCGGTCACCGGCCAACTTACCGAGTCTCTCGTCGACCCCGCCCAAACCAGCCTCGGGATTCTCTTTCTGATTGGTTTCGCAAGCTCGGTCGTGATGGGCATGCTGTACAAGATCCTGCCCTTCCTGGCCTGGTTTCACCTGCGCACGCAAACCGGGGCGCCCTCCAGCCAGATTCCCAACATGAAGCAGTTCATCCCGGACCGTCAACAACGCCAACACTTTTGGCTACATCTGCTCAGCGTTGTTTTGCTCTTGCCGATGCCCTTTCTGCCCGGCCCTTTCGCCCTCCTGGGCTGGGCATTCCTCACGCTGTCGGCTTTTCAGCTGCTACGCCACATCGACGCGGTCAAGCGCTCCTTCCTAGCTCACGGCGGGCGCCTTTAGAAAACGCGCAATACCCTGTTAAGCGGCGGCCGCTTTCCCTATTAGCTCACTGGCGTGTTGACGCGTTGTCTCGGTTATTTCCAAGCCGCCCAACATGCGGGCGATCTCGTCGATGCGGGCGGCGGCGCTCAGCGGCTGCACCACCGTCGTAGCCTGCCCGGCTTCCAGCTTCTTGCTTACCGCAAACTGATAGTCGGCGGCAGCAGCCACCTGGGGCAAATGGGTCACGCAGATCACTTGCCGTCCGCGCCCCAGTGCCGCCAGCTTTTGCCCAAGCACGCTGGCCACGCGGCCGCCGATTCCGGCATCGACCTCGTCAAATACCAGCGTATCGCTGCCCTTGTCTGCCGCCAACACCGTCTGCAGGGCCAGCCCAATGCGTGATAACTCGCCGCCCGAAGCGGTCTGTGCCAAGGGTTTCAGGCCTTGTCCGGCATGCGGCGCTACTTGAAAAGTCACACTATCCTGACCCTGCGGCCCGGCCAGGCCACGCTCGACCACAATCTCCAAACGGCCACCCGCCATGGCCAGTTCCTGCATTACCGCGGTCACGGCGCCGGCCAGCGGCGCAGCGCCGTGCGCCCGCGCCGTGCTGAGGGCATCGGCAGCGCGCTGCCATTGCCTCTCAGCCTCGTTCGCTGCCAGCTGCAGGGCCTGCAGGTCGGCGCTGGCCTGGGCCTCGGCCAGCCGTTGTTGCGCCGTCACGAACAATTCCGGCAGGGCATCGACGGCCACCTGATGGCGCCGCGCCGTCGCGCTGATGTCGGCCATCCGCGTCTCGATCTGACTCAGGGCCTGCGGGTCGATCTCGATCCGTTCCGCGTAACGATTAAGACTGCGGGCCGCTTCTTCAAGTTCAGCCGTGGCACTGTCAAGCAAGGCCTGGGTCTCGGCCAGCTGAGGGTCAATCTCAACCAAACTGACCAGCCGCTGGCGCACGCCACTCAAGCGCGTCAGGGTGGCCATCTCATCGCCTGCAAGCTCCGTGGCCACGGCCTGGCTTCCCGCCAGCAAGTCGGCGGCGTGCGCAAGGCGACTGTGCTCAACTTGAATTTGCGCCCATTCCTCCGCCGGCAAAGCCAGGCGCTGCAGGTCATCTGCCACCCATTGCCACTGTGCCAGCACCTGAGCCAGCGTCTCGCCCTGACGAGTCGCCTCGGCCAGACTGTGCTCGGCCGCCTTCCAGGTCCGCCAAGTTACCGCCAATGCCGCCGCGTCTGCCGCCAGACCCAGAGCCTCGTCGAGGATCTCCATCTGCCGGGCCGGTTTCAACAGGGAGTAATGGGCGTGCTGACCATGAATGTCAATCAAGAATTCGCCCAAGGCCTTGAGCTGGGCTTGGGTCACGCTAACACCGTTGATCTGGGCACGCGAACGGCCGCCGGTCTCTACGACCCGCCGCACCAAGCACACACCGGGGTCGCCGGCCAGGTCCTGGGCGCGTAGCCAAAGCGCCGCCGGGCCCTCGTCGGGAAAAGAAAACTCCGCCGCAATCTCGGCCCGCTCGGCACCTTGGCGAATGAGGTCGCCTTCGGCACGCCCGCCCAGGGCCAGATTCAGCGCCCCCAACAGGATGGATTTTCCCGCTCCGGTCTCGCCGGTCAGAACCCCGAAGCCCGACGCAAAGGCCAGGTCCAGCCGATGGACCAAAACAAAATCACGGATCGTGAGGGACAGCAGCATCGCAGATCAGAGCTTTTCGCCCCAATGAAGTTTCTGTCGCAGGGTGTCGTAGTAATTGTGGTTGATGGGGTGAAGCAGGCGCACGGTATTGGCGGCGCGACGAACAATGACTCGCTGACCAACACTCAAGTCAAAATGGTCCTGACCATCAAAATGCACCCGCGCATCGGCGGCATGGATCAGGTTAATCTCAATCTCGAAGTGACTGTTGACCGCAATCGGTCGGGCCGACAGGGTGTGCGGACAAATCGGTGCCAAGACCACCGCTTCCAGGGTCGGGTGAAGGATGGGGCCGCCCGCCGACAGAGCGTACGCCGTCGAACCGGTGGGAGTGGCCACCACTAGACCATCGGCGCGCTGGCTGTACACGAACTGACCGTCGATATAGACCTCAAACTCAATCAGGCGACCCATGGCCCCCTTGCTGACTACCACATCGTTGAAGGCATGCGTTGCCAGCAGTTGACTGTCGCCATCCTCAACGCGGCAGTCAAACAGGATGCGCTCCTCAATCTGGTGTTCCCCGCCCAACATCTCCTGCAGGGTTTGGATCATGGTATCTACGGAGACATCAGCCAGAAAACCCAGACGGCCTTGATTGACCCCGATCAGCGGCACTTGATAATCCGCAATCCGGCGCGCCATATGCAGCATGGTGCCATCGCCGCCCAGCACGATGGCCAAATCGGCCTGGGCGCCAATCTCTTCGAAACTGACCAGGCGCGCATCGCCCGCACCACAAAGCCCAACCGTCTCGGGCATCACCAAAACTTCATAGCCCGCTCGGGTCAACCAAGCATTGAGACGCGTTAGTGAACCGCAAGCGACCGCGCTCTCATATTTGCCTACTAATGCAATGGTCTTGAAAAGTGTGGACATAGCGTAGGATTATAGGGGCTGAAATAACGAAACTGACAAACCAACCAAGATACGGCGCCACCCGGCGCCCAACAGAGACCTATGGATTATGGCATGCCGCCAACCGCCGAACTAAAACCCCGTGCCCGCATCCTGCTCAAGACCTTGGTCGAGCGCTATATTCACGACGGCCAGCCAGTCGGATCACGGACCCTGGCTCGCCATGCCGGTCTCGACCTGTCACCCGCCTCGATCCGCAACATCATGTCTGACTTGGAGGAAGGCGGCTTTATCACCAGCCCGCATACCTCGGCCGGCCGCATCCCAACCCCGCGTGGTTACCGGCTGTTCGTCGATAGCCTGCTGACCGTCAAGCCGCTGGGCGACCCGGATCGCAATCAGATCGAGGCCGCCCTCCGCTCCAACAACCCGGCCAGCGACCCGCAACGCATTATTACCACGGCCGCCACCTTGCTCTCCGAACTCACCCAGTTCGCGAGCATCATCGCGGTCTCCCGCCGCCGCGAACCCAGCTTCCGGCAGATCGAATTCCTGCGTCTGTCGGACGCCCGCGTCCTGCTCATCATCATCACCGAGGAAGGCGATGTTCAAAACCGCATCTTGTTCACCGACCGGCCCTATAGCCAGGAACAACTCACCCGCGCCGCGAGTCATTTCAACAAGCACTATGCCGGCCTGACCTTTGAGGCAGTTCGACCCCGCTTGCAACAGGAACTGTCCGGTCTGCGCGCCGACATCAGCAGCTTGATGGCGCTGGCCGTCGAAGTTGGCAACGAGACCTTGAACGCGGCTGGCCAACAATATGTGGTGAGCGGCGAATCCAACCTGCTGCACACGCCCGACCTGTCTTACAACATGGAACGGATGCGTGAACTGTTCCGTCTCTTTGAGCACCGCACCGAACTGATGCAATTGCTGAACCTCGGCCACCACGCCAGCGGCATCCAGATGTTTATTGGCGCCGAGGCGGGCGTAGCTTCGCTCGACGAATGCAGCGTCGTGGCTGCTCCCTACGCCGTTAACGGCGAGGTGATTGGCACCCTCAGCGTCATTGGTCCGACCCGCATGGCCTATGAGCGCATCATCCCCATTGTCGATATCACCTCGCGCCTGTTGTCCAGTGCGCTCAGCCACCCCTAAATCAGCCCTGAAAGAAGCCCTCATGCCCCTGTTCACATCGCCTTTCCAGCCTGAGCCGCCCACCCGCCCGGCCGTCGCCCAGCATCGCAAAGGGGTATTACTGGTCAATCTGGGGACACCCAACAGCCCAACGGCCCCGGATGTGCGCCGTTATCTGAAGGAATTCCTGTCCGATCCACGCGTCGTCGAACTACCGGCCCTGCTCTGGCAGCCCATCCTGCGTGGCATCATCCTCAATACCCGACCGGCCAAATCGGCCCGCAAATACGCCAGTATCTGGATGCCCGACGGTTCTCCTTTGTTGGTCTATAGCCAGCGTCTGGCCGCCAAACTGGAAGCTGCCCTCGAGGACACGCGAGTCATCACCGCGATGCGTTATGGCCAACCCAGTATCGCTGCTGGCTTGGAGGCGCTGCGGGCCGCTGGCTGCGATCGCATCGTCATCCTGCCCCTTTACCCGCAATACGCCGCCAGCACCGTAGGGAGCGTCTATGACGCCGTCTTTGCCACGCTGCAACAGTGGCGTAACCAGCCCGAGTTGCGCTTGGTCCGCCAGTACTTTGATCACCCGGCGCACATTGAGGCCCTCAAACAGCAGGTTTTGGGCTACTGGCAGCAACACGGTCGCCCCGATTGCCTGCTCATGAGTTTTCACGGTCTGCCCCAAAAGAGCTCCGAGCTTGGCGACCCGTATGCCGACGAATGCCTCTACACAGGCCGTGCCCTGGCCGATGCCCTGGAGCTCCCTGAGGCCGGCTACCGGATTACCTTCCAGTCTCGTTTCGGCCTCCAAGAATGGTTGCAACCCTATACCGACGAGAGCTTGCGCGCCTTGGCCAAAGAGGGCTACCGGCGCGTCGATACCTTCTGTCCGGGTTTCGCCACCGATTGCCTGGAGACCCTGGAAGAGATCGCCATGGAGGGCAAGGAGGCCTTCCTTGGCGCAGGCGGGCGGGAGTTCCACTACATCCCGGCCCTCAACGACAGCGACTCGAGCGTGGCTATGCTGCAAGCCATCGTGGCCCACCACGACGCCTGATTGGCCCTATCCGTGCGGGGGCAAGCGCGCAAGCATTTCCAGCCCCCAGGCCACGCCGAAACCGGTCACCTCGCTCGCCACCGCTCCAAGACCGTCTTTGCAGCGACTGGCAGACAGATCCATATGAAGCCACGGCCGGTCGTCCACAAACCGTTTTAAGAACAATGCCGCCAGGATGTGGTCTGCCTCACCCTCCAAAGTGCATTGCTTGACATCCGCAATCTCGGAATCGAGCGCCGGGGCATAATCGGCCGCCAGCGGGAAGGTGCAGACGCGCTCCCCGGTTGCGACGCCAGCCGCCACGGCTTCGGCTAGCAGCGCCGGCCGGTTCGATAACACCCCTGAATAGCGTGTCCCCAAAGCGGTGTGCATCGAGCCAGTCAGGGTTGCAAAATCAAGAATGGCGTCAGGTTTGGCACGCGCCGCCAAGGTCAGCGTATCGGCCAAGACCATGCGCCCCTCGGCATCGGTATGGACCACCTCAATCGTGGTTCCGTTCAAAGCGGTTACGACGGCGTTCTGTGTATAAGCCTCCGGGCTGAGGTGATTTTCGGCTACCGCCAGCCAGACCGTCAGCCGCAACGGCAGCTTAAGACGCGTCGCGGCCAGCAGGATTCCCAAGACCACCGCCGAACCGTTCATATCCTCGTGCATCCCGGACATATAACGAGCCGGCTTCAGGTTATGCCCACCGGTATCGAAGCAGATCCCCTTACCCACCAAGGCAATATCACGGCGCCGCCCCTTGCCTGCCCCGTCATAAACCAGCTTGACGATGGCGGCATCAGCCGGTTGCGAACCCTGCGCGACAGCGACAAAGGCCCCCGCCCCTAGCGTGCGCAATTTCTCCAAACCATAGGTCGTCATCTGCCACCCTTGCTGCCGTACGAGACTCGCCACCTCTTTCCGGTAACGGCCCGGTGTCAACAGATTGGGCGGCATCAAGGTCAGGAGCCGCGTCAAGGTATTGGCCTCGGCCAAGGCGCGCAGGCGCGGCAAATCGGGCAAGGCGGCGGCGCCTTGCAGGGTCAATTTTATTAACGCCTTCGGCTGGGGTTTGGTTTTCAGCGTCGGCAATGGCGTGGCATTGAGCCAGACACAATAAGCCGCCGCCGCCAACATCCGCGCCCGAAAGGCCGCCGGACCATAAGCCGCGACATGCAGACGCTCCGCCTGTTCAGCTAAAAGCGGCTTGAGGGCGTCGCGCAAACGGGTATGGACCGCAAAGGTCTCGCCTTCTGCTGGCACCCTGACCCAGCTAACCAAGATTCCACCGGGCATTTCGACCAGCACCGGCGTGTCGCCCAAGGTCGTGTTGCGGCGTCTGGCGAAATTGGCCTGCAATGCCTCCAAACCCGGAACCCCATGCCCAACCTCGGGCCAGTCTCCCTCTTCGGGCAGGATCAGACAGAGGTGTTGCACACCTTTGGGTAACTCTGACAGTTCAGCCATGACCGTCTTGATCAAGCGGGTCGTGGCCAACTCGGGCCGATCAGATACTTTCATGCAGCTCCATTATTAAGAAAATGAATACTCGGTATTAAATTGACTCAAGGCCCAAGGGCGGTGAAAATCCGGCCTCAATGTACGCGATTCCATACGCACCACCAAACCCATCGCATCGAATTTGAACCCCTCGAATTCTCAGGCGCAACCGCACCATGCGCCCTTCGGAGATCTATCCCATGGCATCGACCGCCCCCGACATTGACCCGCAAGAAACTCAGGAATGGCTGGACGCCCTTAAGGCCGTCCTCGAACAGGAAGGCAGCGAACGCGCGCACTACCTGCTTGAGCGCCTGATCGACAAGGCCCGCCGCTCCGGCACCAACCTGCCGTATAGCGCTACCACAGCCTATATCAACACCATTCCACCCCATCGTCAGGACAAGCATACCGGCAATCCCTCCATGGAACGCCGGATCCGCGCCATGATCCGCTGGAACGCGATTGCCTGCGTGATGCGTGCCAATGACAAGGCCCCTGGCGTGGGTGGCCACATCGCCAGCTTCCAGTCAGCGGCCACCCTCTACGATATCGGTTTCAACCACTTCTTCCGTGGCCCGGATCACCCCGGTGGCGGCGATCTGGTTTTTTTCCAGGGCCACTCGGCTCCCGGTATTTATGCCCGGGCTTTCATTGAAGGCCGGATCAGTGAGCAACAACTCGAAAACTTCCGTCAAGAATCGACAGGGCAAGGTGTCTCATCCTATCCCCACCCGTGGCTGATGCCCGACTTCTGGCAGTTCCCCACCGTCTCGATGGGTCTGGGACCTATCCAGGCCATCTATCAGGCGCGCTACCTGAAATATCTCGAACACCGCGGCCTGGCCAAGACCGCCGACCGTAAGGTCTGGGCCTTTCTCGGTGACGGAGAAACCGATGAACCCGAATCGCTCGGGGCGATCACCCTCGCCTCGCGCGAGAACCTCGACAACCTCATTTTAAATCGTTTGCCGACCTGAGCGGCGCTCGTGAATGGGTCGCCGATTTCGTGCAGTGGTACAACCACGAGCATCGGCATAGTGCCATTGGCTTTGTGACGCCGGCGCAGCGCCATGCGGGATTGGACGGGGCACTGTTGAATCAACGCAAAGCGCTTTATGAAAACGCCCGTAGCCAAAACCCTCGGCGCTGGAGCCAACACACTCGGAACTGGAACAGAATCCATACCGTGCATTTAAATCCGGATCATGCCGAAACCCAAAACAACTCGCCCCAGGAGGTCGTTAATCCCGACAAAATAGCCGCATAAGATTTTATATTGAGGCGACAAGCAGCTTGAAATTCCAGAACCGACACCACCACCAAATTGGTGCGTTACATCAATCTACCGTCTTTGCTGGAATACGTGCTGATAGAACCGGATATGGTTTCTGTACAAGTCCTACAGAAAAGCAACCACTGGCGCTCGGAATATTTTTTCTGGTGATTTGGTCAACTTCGAATCGATTGAATTGACTTTGAGCGTAGAAGAAATCTACGACCGAGTCGACAATGCTGATATGAATGAATTCAGGGCGGGCATGAATTGATGTGGAACCTGAATGCTTGAAAAGCTGATCGGCCGGCCGACACTGCCTACGGCTTCCAGCCCTGGATGGA
>SXTL01000104.1 GCA_005790965.1 Burkholderiales bacterium
ACGCCAGCGAAACCGGTGTACAGGTTCGGGTTGAGCGGAGCCATCATCAGGTTCACATTAGCGGGGGACATCGGAGCCGTCATCCACTGGGTGTACAGAGCCGGGTTGATCATCTGGGTGCCCAGGTTCAGAACGCGGGGGTCCATGGGAGCGGACATCCACTTCACATAGGAGTTCGGGTTCAGCATCGGGGTCACCATGCTCATGGCGAAGTTCGGGTCCATGGAAGCCGCCATCCACTGGGTGTACAGAGCCGGGTCAGCGAAGACCATGTAAGCGCCGGCGGTCTTGGGGTCCAGAGCGGACTGACCCATCTTGGTGTAGGTAGCCGGGTTCATGCCAGCCTGGATCAGAGCGATCGAGGTTGCCGGATCCATCAGAGCCTGAACGGTAGCGGCAGCCGCCTTGGGGGTTGCGACAGCGCCAACCACCTTAGCCGGGTCAACCAGCTGGGAAGCCACATCCGCGGCGAAAGAAACGGAAGCGATGGACGACAGGACCAGAGCAGAAGCGAGGGCAGACAATTTCATGGGTAAAACTCCTAAAAGATAAAAGAAAGGTTAGAAAGATTTTCGCGGTCTGACTGGATAAGAGCCAACGGCGATGGGATGCATTCTACACGAAACGACATATAACGCAAGACATATATCTGACCCTATGACCTGAAAGCTGGAATGTGGTTTTTTGGCAACATGGCCAATAAAGCCGGCCCCTGACCAAGAACCGCGGGTACCGCGGGCGGCGGCCACAAAAAAACCCGCACAAGGCGGGTTTTTTCGGGGCTGCGAAACAACCGCTTAGTTGCTCGGGCAGGCGGCTTCGCCAGGGACCTTGCCGGGCAGGAGCAGGAACTGCTCGAACGGGCCCATGACGCTCATAGCCTCACCCTTGGGGCCTTCAAACTTCAGGCGACCAAACATCATGGCGCGCATCGGGCCGTACTCACCGGCCCCCATTTCATGCCAGCGCTTGGTATCGGCGTGCATGACATAGTCCATGTCATCATTCAGGTTGGTGTTCATGACCTTGCCACCGTAGGCGCAGACAGCCTTGCCGCCCTGCGGAACGATCTTCATCTCAACTTTGATCTTGTCGCCGCAGTCGGTGCGATACATATGGATGATCTTGAATCCGCGGCCACCATTATTCTTGATCCATTTCTCACCCAGCTCGGTGGTCAGAATCGGGTTGCTGTTGAAGCTCTCGCAGGCCTTGGCAGCCCATTCCGAGGACATCAGGGGGGCGGCTTGGACGCTGCTTGCAGCGAGAGCAGCGGCGATCGGCAGGATGGCGGTCAGAAACTTACGCATTGGTTTAATCTCCTCAATAGGGTGTTTGCAGTGTTGCAGGGCGTAGGCTAGCCCGGTTTGGCTGGCGTGTAAACAGCTTTAATGCGGGAATGGCTGCTTAGCAAGGGGGCGTTGAGTATTAAGGCTAGTGCGGCAGGTGAGTCTTGTAGGCACCATAGAGCCAGGTGCCATGCAGGGCGCCAGCCAATACAACGATCGCACCTACTGAGCCGGTGCCGATGAGCGCAAAGATCGGGCCCGGACAGAGACCGATGACGCCCCAGCCGAGGCCAAAGACAAGGCCGCCAATGATGTAGTTGATTCGGCCGCGTTCCTTGCTAGGGATCTCGATGGCTTGGCCATCCAGGGTGCGTTTGCGCTCGATACGGAGCAGGATTTGGATGCTGATTGCGGCCGTGGCAATGGCCGAAAACAGAATCCCATACATGTGGAAGCTCTGGAAATGAAACATTTCCTGGATCCGATACCAAGAGGCGGCCTCGGATTTGACCAGCACCAGACCAAACAGGATGCCGACCAGAAGATAGGGGAAGTAACGGCTCATGATGGGTTAGCGTGCCAAAAGGGGAACGAGGAACCAGGAGGCCGCTAAGCCACCGGCGAAGATACCGATAAGGGCGTAGAGGCTTTCGATCTGCAGGGTGGCTAGTCCGGTGATGGCATGCCCCGAGGTGCAACCGGAGGCATAGCGAGTCCCAAAACCGACTAGTACCCCGCCGGCAAAGAGGAGGGCAATGTTTTGCAGGGTCGTGCTAAAGAGCTCAGGCGGGACCAAGGCGCCGGCCGGGGGGAGTTCAAAGCCCCAAGCGCGAATCATGGCCATGGCCTCGATGGATAGGTCAATGGGCTCCGGGTTAGGTAACAGACCAACCGCCACGACGCCGCCTAAGGCCGTGCCGATGACAAAGACGAGGCTCCAGTAATGTTCTTTCCAGTCGTACTTGAAAAAGTCGACATTAATCTCGGGCGGTTGGGTGATGGCACAGAGATGGCGCAGGTTGTTAGAGATGCCAAAGGAACGGTTGCCGATGAATAACATGAGCGGAACCATGAGGCCGATCAGCGGTCCGGAGACATACCAAGGCCAAGGTTGCGACAGAAACTGGATCACGGATTCCATGGGCTGTTGTGAGCGCGAGGCTGTGACGATGATGCGATCTATTCTAACCGATAGCGGGTCGGTCTGACGCATTCTTGGGGTGCGATCAATAAAAAAGGGAGAGGTTTCCCTCTCCCTTGTAGCTGTCCAGCCAAGGCCGGACGGCCAGCCTTACGGCATGCGTTACAGCGCCAGGGTATCGGCCCAGACGTTTTTCGCCCAGCCGTCCATATAGGCGTGCTCGATCTCGGTCTCTTCGGTGGACAGACCGCCCTTCGGCAGGGTTTGCGCGACCATTTCGCCGCCCGGGATCTTGTTGCCGTTCTTGTCCTTTTCGTTATAGCGGAACACGGCGGCCACATGGATGGCGGTATGGTCGGTGGTAGCGGAGTAGCAGGTGTTGGCAACTACCGGCACTTCCACCGGGTCACGGCCATTGCACATCTCGCAGATGGAGGCGGCGCAGACCTTGGCCATGTTGTTGGCCATGGAACCGGACTTCGGATAGTTGGACAGAGTGGAGTCGCCAATGATGTGGACGCCCGGCACGAATTTGGATTCGTAGGTGCGGAAGTCAACCGGGCACCACGGACCTTCCTTGCCATCGGTGCCACGGCGCACATTGGCCATGCCACAGATCTCGGCCGCCTTCATCTTCGGCACCACATTGATGACATCGCCCTTCACCTCGTCAAACTCGGTGCCAACGACGCGGGTCTTGGCGTTGACCGAGCTCGGCATGTTGTTGGGACGGTAGTCGATCATGGCAGCGGGCGTGCCGTGGCCGTAGTGCTTCTTCCAGGCGGCCAGGAACAGGCCCTTCTTGGAGGCGATGTCCTGGTTACCATCAAGGATGATGATCTTGGACTTCGGTTTAGCCTTCTTGAAGTAGGAAGCGACCAGCGAGGCACGCTCGTACGGGCCGGGCGGGCAGCGATACGGGGCCATCGGCACCGACATCACAAACACGCCGCCATCGGGCATGGCTTCCAGTTGGGCGCGCAGGGTGGCGGTTTGCGGACCGGCCTTCCAGGCGTGCATCACGGTCTTTTGCGCTTCGGCATCATAGCCCTTGACGGTGTTGAACAGCAGCTCGACGCCACCGGCCAGCACAACGCGGTCATAGGGGATCTTTTTGCCACCGGCGGTGGTGATGACCTTCTTCTCGGTATCAATGGCGCTCATGGAGTCTTTGACCCAAGAATCGACAATGCCTTGCAGATTGTTATAGCCGAAGGTGATGTCATCCATCTTGCGATAGCCGGCCAGCACATCGTTGGAGGTCGGACAGGAGACGAACTTGTCATTCGGCTCGATCACGGTGACCTCAATGTGCGGTTCCCACATCTTGATGTAACGGGCGCAGGTGGCGCCGCCGAAACCGGCACCGACCACGACGACCTTAGGCCGCCCCTTCTTGCCTGTAACGGCCGGAGCTTGGGTGGCGCAACCGCTCAGGCTGCCTACGGTAGCAACGCCCACGACACCGGCGGAGGATTGCAGAAACTGACGACGATTCAAACTCATTTGTGGCTCCTCTTCTAATCAGCGGGTCGCGAAGTAACGGGCAAAAGCCTCGAACTCGGAGTCGGTGTAGCCGGCTGCGTGCTGATGCATCACGGTGGCGGGACGGGAACCGTCCTTGAAGGCCTTCATCTGATTGACGAAGTATTCGCGCGGCAGGTTGTTGATATCCGGAATGCCACCGCGGCTGTGACCGTCGGTACCATGACAGTAGCCGCAGTTAGCCGCCATCTGGCGCAGACGCGCGTCAGGGGTGGCGGCAAAAGTGGAACTGACCAAACCAGCAGATAGCCCGAGCGCCAAGACTGACAGGGCAAATGTTTTTTTCATGCTTCTTTTCTCCTCCAGAAAAAACTGGGAACGGGCTTACGCCCAACTGAACCCTGTACTCGACTTTGTTCTCGCCAGGACGAGGCAGACAACACAGAGCTACTGAGCGTCGAATCCTAGCGGCAATTTTCGCCATGTCAACAAGACAAACCTAATATGGATGGGCTGGGCGAGAATTTTCATGATTTTTTTGGCTCAGGACCTTGTTTGGGGTCCGCCTACCTCGTGGACAGCGACGGATGGACTCGGTCGAAGTTAGGCCGAGGCTTTGTTGCGGCAAGGGATCTTGGCTTGGAGTACACTTGTCGCCACTAATCTTCATGGCGTATTGCCACTTAATTCATGCCTGGAAGCAGCTTAGGACAACTCTTTACTGTCACCACCTTTGGCGAATCTCATGGGCCGGCCATCGGCTGTATCGTGGATGGTTGCCCCCCGGGGATGCAGCTCTCCGAGGCGGATATCCAGATTGACCTTGATCGCCGCAAGCCCGGCACCTCGCGCCATGTGACCCAGCGCCGGGAGTCGGATACGGTGGAAATTTTATCCGGCCTGTTTGAAGGCCGAACGACCGGTACGCCGATTGCGTTGTTGATTCGTAACGAGGATCAGCGCAGCAAGGACTACGGCAATATTGCGCGCACCTTCCGACCGGGTCATGCCGATTACACCTACTGGCAGAAATACGGTATCCGCGATTATCGGGGTGGGGGGCGTTCCTCGGCGCGGGAGACCGCAGCAAGGGTGGCGGCGGGGGCCATCGCCAAGAAATGGCTGAACGAAAAATACGGTACGGTGATTCGGGGTTATCTGGCGCAACTGGGGCCGATTGCGGTGCCGTTCCAGGACTGGTCAGTGGTGAGCGAAAACCCGTTTTTTGCGCCCAACGCCGCCATTGTGCCGGAGCTTGAGGCCTACATGGACGCTTTGCGCCGCGAAGGAAATTCGGTGGGCGCCCGCGTGAATGTGGTGGCAGAGGGCGTGCCGGTTGGCTTGGGCGAGCCGGTGTTTGACCGCTTGGACGCTGATATCGCTCATGCCCTGATGAGCATCACCGCGGTCAAGGGCGTTGAGATTGGCGCGGGTTTCGCCTGTGTCACCCAGAAGGGCACGGAACACCGTGACGAGCTGACGCCGCAAGGGTTTTTGACGAACCAGGCCGGTGGTGTCCTGGGCGGTATTTCCACGGGTCAGGCGATTACCGCTTCGGTGGCGATCAAGCCGACCTCGTCGCTTCGCATCCCGGGTCGCAGCATCGACATTGACGGCGCCCCTTGCGAGGTGGTGACCGAGGGCCGTCATGATCCTTGCGTGGGTATTCGCGCTACGCCAATCGTTGAGGCGATGCTGGCGATCGTGGTGATGGATCACGCCTTGCGCCAACGCGCACAAAATGGCGATGTGCATTGCCCGACGCCTGTGCTCAGCGGATGAATGAATTTTAATTTGCCTACTACGGAGTATTGCCATGATTGAAAGCCACGACCTGTTTCATGAGTTTCCGGAGTATCAAGAAAAGATTCGCGCCAAGATGCTGTCTTCGGATGCCTTTGTGCTCCTGATGAAGGACTACGACGACTGCGATCACAAGATTCAGCGTATCGAACAGCGCGTTGATCCGGCGACGGATTTTTATGTTGAGGAACTCAAGTATTTGCGGGTGCGACTGAAAGATCAGTTGTACAAGATGCTGACCCTCTGAACCGTTACACCCTGCACGGGGGCGTCCGGGTGACGCCCCTTTTTTCTTGAAACCCATGCTCCCTTACTGGCGCCTTTCCAGTTTCTATCTGTTCTATTTCGCCTTTATTGGCGTGATGGCCCCGTATTGGCCGCTGTTCCTGCAGTCGCGTGGTTTTGGGGCCTTTGAGATTGGCGTGCTGATGTCGCTCTTGCATGTGATGCGCATCTTCGCCCCCAACCTGTGGGGCCATCTGGCAGATCGCAGCGGGCGGCGCATGGTCTGGGTCCAGATTGGCATCCTCGCGACCTTGCTGGGCTTTTGCCTGGTTTTTTGGCTGCAGGGCTTTTGGGGCATGTTCCTGATGATGGTCCTGGTGAGTTTTTTCTGGAGTGGGGCCTTGCCGCTGGTCGAGGCTAACACCCTGACGCATCTGGGCGAACGCAGCGAGCGTTATGGCCGCATCCGGCTGTGGGGCTCCATCGGTTTTATCCTCATGGTGATCGGCGTGGGCGACTTGCTTGACCATCAGTCGGTGCATGTTTTGCCGTGGATCATCCTGGCGCTGCTGGTCGGGACGGTGCTGGCGGCGCGTTTCATGCCGGAGGCGGTGGTGCAGCACAGCGAGGCCGAGGCGGTGCCGCTCGGCCAACTTCTCCGGCGTCCCAAGGTGTTGGCCCTGTTCGCGGCAGCGATCTTGATGGCGGCGGCCCATGGTCCTTATTACACCTTTTTCACCGTGCATTTGGTTAATGCCGGTTACAGCAAGTCGGCTGCTGGATGGTTGTGGGCGCTTGGGGTAATTCTCGAAATTGGCATCTTTTTGATTATGCCCAGAGTGTTTGCGCACATCCGGGTGGAGACTATTTTGCTGCTTACCCTGTTGGCGGCGGCGCTGCGCTTTGTCTTGATCGGCTGGTGGGTCGATGTCACGCCGCTCCTGTTGTTTGCGCAAGTGCTTCATGCCCTGACTTTTGGCGCCTACCACGCGGCGGCAATGGCCCTTATTCACCGCTGGTTTCGCGGCCGGGTGCAGGCGCGTGGACAGGCGCTTTACAACAGCATTGCCTTCGGCATTGGGGGTAGCCTCGGTAGCCTCTATTCCGGCGCGGTTTGGGATGTGTGGGGTGCGGGCGTTACCTTTAGCGTCGCGGCTGGCTGCGCTTTCGTGGCTGCGGTGGTTTTTGTCGTGGGCGATCGTTACAGGGTCATGCGATAATCGCGCGTCTATTTTCTATACACTCTTTGCACCATGTCTGCGTTAAGCCTTTACGACAAGCTCTGGAATGCCCATGTGGTGCATGTCGAGCCCAACGGCATGACCCTGTTGTATATCGACCGCCAACTGGTGCACGAGGTGACCAGCCCGCTGGCCTTCGTGGGCCTGGCCTTGGCCGGTCGTGCGCCGCGGCGG
>SXTL01000105.1 GCA_005790965.1 Burkholderiales bacterium
GCTGACAGAAGTCGTCGCAGAACAGGCCGCCATGCGGGTGGAACCAGATATGGCCGTCGGGTGCCATGGCGACCCGCTTGGGCTGGAACGGCCACCATTTCCGGGGATGGATGCGCACCCGCTCGAACTCTATCGCGGTGCCGAATATGTGGTCGATTTCCTGCCCAAGGTGAAGATTGAGCTGGTGGTTCCCGAGGCGCTGCTTGATCAAGCAATAGAAACGATCGTCAACGCCGCTCGCACGGGCAAGATTGGTGACGGCAAGATCTTTGTCACCAGCGTCGAGCGCGTGGTGCGTATCCGTACCGGCGAAACCAACGAGGCGGCGATCTAATCGGGAAACTTTTTGCCGGGGTTCAGTATTCCGGCTGGGTCGAACTGGGTCTTGATTTGACGCATCAGGGCCAGGGTGCTGGGCTCGATCTCCAGCGCCAGGAATTGCCGTTTTTCGCTGCCAATACCGTGCTCGCCGGACAAGCTGCCGTGCATGGCCAGTACGGTTTCAACCAATTCACGCCGACAGGCGGCGGCGCGGGCCATTTCGTCCGCATCTGCCTCATGCACCATCAGGTTGACATGCAGATTGCCATTGCCGGCATGGCCGAAAGCCACAAGCGGCACGGCCCAGCGGTGGCCAAGCCGGTCGATGGCATCGACCAGATCGGCGAGCTGTGAGACCGGCACCACCACATCCTCGTTGATCTTGCGCGGGGCGATGCGCTTTACAGCGTGTGAGAGGGACTTGCGGGCGGTCCATAGACGCTGAATTTCCGCCTTGGAAAAGCCGCTTTGGGTCTCGATCAAACCCGGGCCCTCAAGGGCGCGGTTTAAAGCCGCCAACTGTTCGGGTAGGGCGTGTGCATCGCCATCGGCTTCCACCATCAGTACGGCTTGCGTTCCCTCCGGTAGGTCTTGAGCATCGCCATAGGCGCGCAGGGCCTCGATGGAACGAGCGTCCATGAACTCCAAGGCGCAAGGCACAACCGGTTGGCGCATGACGCGGATTACCGCCTCGCAGGCGGCCCGGGTGCGGCTGTAACACAGGCGCAGAGTGGCGATGGCCTCGGGCGCGGGAACGAGTTTGAGGGTGGCTTCGGTGATTAGTGCCAGGGTACCTTCGGAGCCGATCAATAGGCGGGTGAGGTCATAGCCGGTGGCGTATTTGCTGGTGCGGCTGCCGGTGCGGATCTCGCGGCCATCGCCGCTGATGGCGCGCAGACCGAGCACATGGTCACGGGTGGCCCCATATTTGACGCAACGCGGGCCGGCGGCATTCATTGCCAAGTTGCCGCCAATGCGGCAATAGGCCCCGGAGCCGGGGTCGGGTGCATACATTAACCCGGCGCTGCGGGCGAGCCGATCCACTTCGTCGGTGACAATGCCGGTCTCGACCACCATCAGACGGTTGTCCGGATCAAATTCCAAGACCCGCGTCATGCATTCGAAGCTGACCACGACACTGCCGGGGACGGGCAGGGCGCCGCCAACATTGCCGGAACCGGCCGCACGCGGGATTAGCGCTATGCTGTATGTGTAAGCCCAGCGGACGAGGGCAAGTACCTCGGCATGGGCACGGGGGAAGCAGACAGCCACAGGGAGACAGTGCTGTGGCGTTTCGTCGCTGGCGTAGAGGCTTCGGGTGGCAGGGTCGGCAAAGACGCGCTCAGGGCCAAGCGTGGCTTCCAAGGCCGCGAGGGCGGTGGCAGAGAGGTCGGACATCAGCCGAGGGTCATCTCCTGGAACTCCGCGACCTTGAGCAAAGCATCGGAGTCCGGGAAGCGAGCATGGATTTGTTGCAGGGCGAGATCGTAGCGCAGCGGGTCAAAGCCGTTTTGGGCCTGCTCGTGCATGACATGGCGCAGGGCCTGGGTCATGACCTTGTCGAGGGAGACCAGCCGGCGGGCGCTAATGAGGCCGGTATCGCAATCAACCATAAAGAGGCGCAGTCGGGCCCGCTCGCCGGGCGGTTCCTGCGGCAGTTCACGCTCGTTTTCAGGGATGCGCTGAACATGAAAACTGACATCGGACCATTCGCAAATCCCGTCGATACGGTAGAGCAGCACGGCTAGGGCCGCGTCGCTATAAAGGCCAATCTCGATAGGTTGGAGGCGGAATCCGTTAATTTCGTGAGGCGTGGGTCCAGGCCAGAACAGGGTCAGTTCGTGGGCGCCCTGGCTGTACAGATAGCGCACACCTTCGTCATAGCGCCGGTATTCGCTTGAATAGGGGGTTCCCACCTGACGCGGGTCGGCCTCGACCTCGGGGCGGGGAAAGGTATGAATATGGCTCATTGTTCGTCGGGCAACAGGCTGGCCATCATGGCGATCATTTCGGCATCAAAATCAAAACCGTCCTCTTCGCCAGGGTTGAGGGCAATGCCCATGTCATCGGCCATGCGGCGCAGGATCCAGGCGAAGTCGGTAAGCAAACCCCCGCTGTAGCCGGGGAACTGGGTCAGAAAGAGCTTGGCACGCTCGGGAGCCGAGAACAGGATCATGACGTGTTGCCCGTCCTCGACCTCGACAATCAGTGGCTCGGCTTGGGTGGAGGCCTGGAAACCAGCGATCTGGTGTTTTTCATCCTTGATCGGCATGAACACCTGCAGGTCGAGCAGACGGGCGACAAAGGCCTCGGGACCCACCTCGCCGGCGTGGACTGCAGCCAGGAGGGTTTCAAGTTCGTTACGGGGAGACAGAGACATGAGGAAATCCAAAAACAGTATGCGGCAAGGATAGCATTGGCAGGCGCCAAATGGGGCGGATTGGCCGGGCCGAACCTGATCTGTATCAGGCGCGCTATCATCCTGACATGGAAAAGTCGCAGACTGAAACTTGGCGGTTTGGCGTTGATTTGGGCGGCACCAAGATTGAATTAATGGCCTTGGATCGCGCGGGGAATGTCGGTTGGCGGCAGCGAATCGCTACTCCGCAGGGTGATTATGTCGGGACCATTGAGGCCATTGCAGGGCTGGTCACTGCGGCCGAGTCAGCCTTGGGCGGGCGGGGGCGCGTGGGGATTGGAACACCGGGCGCCATCTCGCCGCGCACCGGGCGCCTGCGCAATTCCAATTCGGTCTGCCTGAATGGCCAGCCTTTGCGCCAGGATCTTGAGGCACGCCTCCAACGACCAGTCCAGATCGCCAACGATGCCAATTGTTTCGCTCTGTCCGAGGCAACGGATGGGGCCGCGGCCGGGGCCGAGTGCGTGTTCGGGGTGATCCTTGGTACTGGGGTCGGTGGAGGCATTGTGGTGCGAGGGCAGGTGTTGAGCGGAGCCAATGCCATTGCCGGTGAGTGGGGTCACAATCCGCTCCCCTGGCCGACGGCCGACGAACTGCCCGGACCCGTGTGTTATTGCGGTAAGACGGGTTGTATCGAGACTTGGTTATCAGGCCCGGGTCTGGCGGCCGATCACCAGCGTGTCACAGGTCAGGTGCTGAATCCCGAGAACCTCGTGGTCCGGGCGCTTGCAGGGGATCTCGCGTGTGCCGAGACCCTGCGGCGTTATGCCGATCGTTTGGCGCGTAGTCTGGCCCAAATCATCAATATTCTTGATCCGGACGCTATTGTTTTGGGCGGAGGACTGTCCAATTTGTCCTGCCTATATGAACAGGTGCCAGCCTTGTGGGATCGTTATGTGTTCTCGGATGCTGTTCGTACGCGTTTGGTTGCACCGCAGTTTGGTGATTCCAGCGGGGTCCGCGGAGCGGCTTGGCTGTGATGGCAGGTGAAGCCTTCTCCATCAGAATTTTTATTTGCAATAGGGATAAGAACCTCCTAATGTGATGTAATGACTTATCTGTGCGGGGTTCTCATGTCTACTACGACGAAGCGCGTCTGGTTTTGGTTATTGTCAGGCTATTTGGCGGTCGGCGCCGCGATGGCCGCAACGGTTGGAACAGCGGATCACAGCAAATTTGAGCAGTTGAAAAAGCCGTTCAAGTCAGGTCCGGAGGTAACTAAGGCCTGTCTGGCCTGCCATACCGAGGCCGCAAATCAGGTCATGCATACCAGCCACTGGACTTGGGAATACACCAATCCTGCCAATGGTCAGCGCCTCGGCAAAAAAACCGTGCTGAACAACTTCTGTATCGCCACCGCCCCCAATCTTGCCTTCTGTACTTCGTGTCATGCGGGCTATGGCTGGGACTCGGCACATTTTGATTTTGCCAAGCAAGACAATGTGGATTGTCTGGTCTGCCACGATACGACCGGGAAATATCGCAAGGCGCCCGGCAAGGCGGGACATCCGGCCTATCAGGACATGGAGTTTCCTAAAGGGTCGGGCAAAGTCATAAAGGCCGTTGATTTGAATGCGGTCGCCCAAAAAGTAGGCAAGAGCAGTCGGGATAACTGTGGGGCCTGCCACTTTAGCGGTGGGGGCGGCGATGGCGTAAAACATGGTGATATGGACAGTTCGCTGGCGGCTCCTGAACCCAATGTGGATGTGCATATGGATGCTGCGGGGCTGGATTTCTCCTGTGCGACCTGCCACAAAACCGCGGGCCACAAGGTGCCGGGTAGCCGTTACGCCCCCACGGCGATGGACAAAGAAACCCATATCCGGGGCAAGGCCGATCGCAATCCCGCCACTTGTCAGTCTTGTCACAATAGCCGCCCTCACAAGAGTACACGGCTCAATACCCACGCTAACAAAATTGCTTGCCAGACCTGCCATATCCCGACCATTGCGCGGGGTGGTGTGGCCACCAAACTGTCATGGGACTGGTCCACGGCAGGCAAGTTGAGCCCGGAGGGTAAACCGATTACGAAGAAAGATTCGCACGGTCATGTGATCTACGATTCGCGCAAGGGTGATTTTGTAGTGGGCGAGAATGTGGTACCGGAATACGCCTGGTTTAACGGCCAAGTGAAATACACCCTGATTAGTGACAAGGTAGTCAAGGGGGATAAGCCAACCCAGATCAATCGCTTTGAAGGTTCGGCCACGGACGGTAAATCCATGATCTGGCCGCTCAAGGTCTTCACCGGCAAGCAACCCTATGACCCGATCAATCAGACTTTGCTGGTGCCTCATACGGCCGGCGACAAGGGGACCGGTTACTGGGATAACTTTAACTGGGATCGTGCCCTGATGGCGGGAATGGAAGCCGCAGGTGCGCCTTATTCAGGCCAGTTTGATTTCATTGAGACGGAGATGTCCTGGCCGATTACGCACATGGTTGCGCCCAAGAAAGACGCGCTCAGTTGTGCGCAATGTCACCAACCGCAGAGCGGCGTGGGGCGACTGGACAAAGTGGAAGGCATCTACATGCCGGGCCGCCGGTCTAAC
>SXTL01000106.1 GCA_005790965.1 Burkholderiales bacterium
CCCGCTGCGGCGATGTGATTCTCTTTGATCAGGATGCCGTCAAACAGGCCGATCCGCTGGTTCTCGCCGCCGCCCATGCGAACCGCATACTTTGCGGCATGACGCAGACCCGGAAGCGTCTTGCGAGTGTCGAGGATGTGCGCCTGTGTGCCGGCCACTGCTTCGACATAAGCACGCGTTTGGGTGGCAATAGCCGACAGTGTTTGCAGGAAATTAAGTGCCGGTCGTTCGGCCGAGAGCAGGGCGCGGGCCTGGCCGCTGACCTCGACCAGCAACGCCCCAGCCGCAACGGCCTCGCCCTCGGCAGCCAGCCAGGTCAACGAGCAAGCGGGGGCTAGCGACTGGAAACAGGCATCGAACCAGGGTCGTCCGGCCAGCACGGCGGGCTCGCGGGTGATGACCTGTGCCGTAGCGGTCAAATCGGCTGGCAGAAGTTGTGCAGTCAGGTCGCCTGAGCCGATATCCTCGGCGAGTGCCGTGCGGATATTTTCGACGATGGCGGCTTCTAAGGAAGTATCCATGGGCTGGTTGGCAAGGCGATCATGGGATTGCGTCAATACAGTCCGCGAATCATACCTTGGAGATATACCCAGGCGCAGCAGCTTGCTGCGATAGCGGCTGCACTTCATGGGCAGGTGACGCATAATGACCCCATGAAACGAGGGTCTGCCACCGTCGCGTTGCATGAAGACGCCGCGCATCATTTGACGGCCGCGGTGCTGCGGGTGCGGGCCTTGGACCGGGCTGGGGCGGTGCGAGAGAGGCTCGGGCAGAACATTCTTGAAGATACTGACATGGCTTGCGTCGTCGATACGGCAGGCCGTTTCCTCGGTATTGTGCCCTTCGCCGAGTTGTTCCGCCTCCCCCCGGACACCGTGTTGGGCGATGTGATGCAACGCTGTACCGCTGTGACGGCCGACGAGGATCAGGAAAAGGTGGCCTCCGTAGCCCTGCAACACGGACTGGCTAGCGTGCCGGTCGTCGATACGGAGGGGCAATTGCTTGGCGTGGTGCCGGCGAGAGCGTTAATGCTTATCCTGCGCCACGAACATGTGGAAGATATCCATCACTTGGCGGGTATTCGTCACGAAACCTCAATGGCACGCCGGGCGCTGGATGCGCCTTCCTTGTCTCGTGTGCGCGATCGTCTGCCTTGGCTATTGTTGGGTCTTCTGGGCAGCATTTTGGCCACGGCGCTGATGGGACAATTTGAGGCGACCCTGCAGCAACATTTGGCCCTAGCCTTCTTTATCCCGGGCCTGGTCTATCTGTCCGACGCCATCGGCACCCAGACCGAGGCCATTGTGGTACGCGGGCTCTCGCTGGCGCATGTTGGTATGGGTCGACTGTTGGCTGGAGAACTCCGTACCGGATTGATTATCGGCTCCCTGCTCGGTGGGCTGACCTTGCCGCTGGTCTGGCTGACCTTTGGCGACCTGCGTTTGGCCATCGCCGTGGGTGGTAGCTTGGTTGTGGCTGGTGTGCTAGCCACAGGCGTGGGGCTCTTGTTACCCTGGCTGCTGACCCGTCTTGGGCGGGACCCGGCCTATGGCAGCGGGCCGCTGGCGACGGTGGTGCAGGATGTGCTGACGCTCCTGACCTATTTCTTTATCGTTCGCTACTTGTACTGACACAAAAGAGGGATCGCATGGCGGTTACTCTCATCATCAACCAGCACTCGCACCGCATTCCGGAAGGGTTGACCCTGCTTGAGGCCGTGCGTCATGCGGGCGTTGATTTACCAACCCTGTGTCACGATGTTCGTCTTGATCCTATAGGCGGGTGCCGCCTGTGCTTGGTCGGGGTCGAGGGCGAGACCAGACCCGTGGCGGCATGTCGGACGACCATCGTGGACGGGATGCGGATCGTGACCCATAGCCCGGAACTGGAGGCGGCGCGGCGGGCTGAATTGTCCTGGCTGGCCCGCCACTATCCCCCCGAGGTGGTCCTTGCTGAGCCAGCCCGCCCTTTTCATGCCCTGTTGCGTGCCTACGGCGTGCCGGCGCAGGGCGAAGCTGTGCCCGGCATACCGTTTACCGATACGACCCATCCTTATCTCGTCGTTGATATGCAACGCTGCGTGTTGTGTCAACGCTGCGTACACATCTGCACCGAGCTGCAGGGCCAGTCGGTCTGGCATGCCCTGGGACATGGCGATCAAATGCATATTGTGCCGGGCACTGCGGACAGCCTGCTGGCTAGTGCCTGTGTCAGTTGCGGAGCCTGTGCCGACACGTGCCCAAGCGGGGCCATCGCCGACCGTTTTAGTCGCGAGCGGCCCGCGCCAACGCGCTGGACCCGCACGGTGTGCCTGTATTGCGGCGTAGGTTGCGAACTGGAACTGGGGACCTGTGACGATCGTATCGTGGCGGCACGGCCTGTGCCCGATGCCCCAGTCAACAAGGGGCATTTGTGTGTGAAGGGTCGTTATGCCTTCGATTTCAATGCCGCATCGGATCGCATCACCCAGCCGCTGCGCCGCATCAACGGTGTCTGGCAGGCGGTGAGCTGGAGCGACGCCATTGCCTTCATCGCGACCGAGCTTAAGCGTATTCGTCGCCATGACGGCCCTGACAGTCTGGCGCTGCTGGGTTCTGCCCGCGCCAGCAACGAGGACAATTACATTGCGCAGAAATTTGCGCGCCAGGTATTGGGGACGAACAACATCGACAGTTGCGCGCGCGTTTGCCATACGCCGACCGCGGCTGCAATGAAGGCGATGCTGGGCGCGGGCGCAGCGACCAATGCCTACGACGATATTGAGCGTGCGGGACTCATTATGGTCTGTGGCGCCAATCCTACTGAAAATCATCCGGTGCTTGGCGAGCGCATCCGTCAGGCGGTGCGGCGTGGCGCACGGCTGATCGTCATCGATCCGCGCCGCATCGAATTAGCCAAAATGGCCGACCTGCATCTCGCCCTGCGGCCGGGTGGCAATATTCCACTCCTTAACGCAATGGCGCAGGTGATCGTGAGCGAGGGGCTGCACGATGCCAGCTTTGTGGCGGCGCGTACAAACGGTTTTACCGAGTTGGAGCGGCATCTCGCGCACTGGACGCCGGAACGGGCTGCGCCGCTGTGTGGGGTGGCTGTCGACTTGATCCGCCAGGCCGCGCGCCTCTATGCCGCCACCCGGCCCGCTTTGCTGGTGCATGGTCTCGGCATGACCGAGTATCGCCAAGGTACCGAATCGGTCATGGCGCTGGTCAACCTGGCCTTGTTGACGGGCAATATTGGAAAACCCGGCGCTGGTGTGAATCCCTTGCGCGGGCAGAACAATGTGCAGGGCGCGGCGCACATGGGCTGCGATCCGGGTACGCTGACTGGCGGGGTCGCGATCCAGGAAGGTCACGAGCGCTTTGCCCGCTATTGGGACGCGCCGCTACCCTCTGTGCCTGGTCTGGATATGCTGCAGATGATGGATGCCGCTGCCGCCGGGCGCCTGAAGGGGCTGTGGTGTATCGGTTACGACATCTTGCATTCCAACGCTGATCGCGCGGCGACCCGCCGGGCCCTGGCCAATCTCGAACTGCTGATTGTGCAGGATCTATTCATGACCGAGACGGCGCACGAATTTGCGCAGGTCTTTCTGCCGGCGGCTTCGGGGTTCGAAAAAGACGGTAGCTTCATGAACGCCGAGCGTCGCATCCAGCGTATCCGAGCCGCTGTGCCGCCCCCCGGCGCGGCCCGTGCCGACTGGCAGATCCTTGGCGAAGTCGCCCAAGCCCTCGGGTATGAGGCATCGTTCCCGTTTGCTTCGGCCCACGCCATATGGGACGAGATTAGGCGCGTCTGGCCAGCCGCCGCAGGCATAACCTATGCGCGTTTGGATGAAGGGGGTTTGCAATGGCCCTGCCCGGACGCCACTCACCCCGGCACGCCCATCCTGCACGGTGACGGTTTTCCGAGTGGGCCGCGTGCCACGCTCAAATGCCTGAATCATTATCCTAGTTCAGAGCTGACTGACGCCGAATACCCGTTCCTGCTGATCACTGGCCGCACGCTGTACGCCTTCAATGCAGCGACGATGACGGCGCGCACACCGAATGTGCAGTTACGCCCCACAGACACGCTCGACATGGCGCCTGCGGACGCGCAGCGTCTTGGCCTGAAAGATGGCCAGCGGGTCGGGCTCCGCAGTCGCTATGGTCGCGCCGAGCTGCCGCTACGCCTTCTTGATGCCATTAAACCGGGTGAATTGTTTGCCACCTTCCACGATCCAGCGGTCCGGCTCAACGCCGTGACCAGCCCGCAGCGTGACCGCTTCGTGCATACGCCGGAATACAAGCGCACGGCCGTGGTGGTTGAACCCTGCGCTTAGAACCCCGTGTGGTTGAAATCCAGTTTCCTCTCCCCATTTAGCGGAGTAATAGAAACCCTATCAGGATCAATACCATGCGTTTTGACAAACTGACCACGCCGTTCCAGCAGGCCATCCAGGACGCCCAGAGCTTGGCGCTGGGTAACGAAAACCCGTACATCGAGCCGCTGCATGTGCTCGCCGCCCTGCTCAACCAAGAGGATGGCGGTGCGCGTGCCTTGCTGCAACGCGCCGGGGTGCGCGTGCCAGCGCTGGTAACGGTTCTGCAAAAGGCGCTCGATCGTCTGCCCAAGGTTGAAGGCGAACAGGCCGAGGCGCAGGTGTCGCGCGAGCTGACGCAACTGTTCAACTTGACCGACAAAGAAGCGACTAAGCGCGGCGACAACTTTATCGCCAGCGAATTGTTTTTGCTGGCCTGCGTAGCCGACAAGGGCGACGCCGGGCGCATCATGAAGCAGCACGGCGCGGATCGGGCCCATCTGGAGGCCGCTATCGATGCCCTGCGCGGCAGCGAGAAGGTCAACTCGGCCGATGCCGAAGGGCAGCGTGAGGCCTTGAAGAAATACACTTTGGATCTGACCGATCGGGCCCGGGCTGGCAAGCTCGATCCGGCGATCGGCCGTGACGACGAGATTCGGCGCGCCATTCAGGTCTTGCAGCGGCGCACCAAAAACAACCCGGTGCTGTTCGGCGAGCCGGGCGTAGGCAAGACCGCCATCGTTGAGGGCCTAGCCCAACGCATCGTCAACGGCGAGGTGCCGGAAACGCTGA
>SXTL01000107.1 GCA_005790965.1 Burkholderiales bacterium
CCTCAACCGGTTCAACATAATCGTTCTTGATACGGCCGAAGATCTCGGTGAAGGCCCGTAGGTCCTCGATGGGATTATCCCGACCCGAGACTCGCTTGTCAATCACACATTGAAAAGGAAGTTCATGACATCGCCATCGCGAACGACATATTCCTTACCCTCCGAGCGCATCTTGCCGGCCTCTTTTGCGCCTTGCTCACCCTTGCAGGCCACAAAGTCTGCAAAACCGATGGTTTGCGCACGAATGAAGCCCCGTTCAAAGTCCGTATGGATGACGCCGGCGGCCTGTGGTGCCGTATCGCCCTTGTGGATCGTCCAGGCCCTGACCTCTTTGACCCCGGCGGTGAAATAGGTTTGCAGACCCAACAGGTCATAGCCAGCTCGAATCAAACGATCCAGGCCCGGTTCAGCCTGCCCCATTTCAGCCAAAAACTCCTTCCGATCTGCCTCGTCTAGGACCGCGATCTCGGCTTCAATGGCTGCACACAAGGCCACAACCGGAGCCCCTTCGGCTGCGGCGTGGACGCGCAGAGCCTCCAGGTGCGGGTTGTTTTCGAAACCGTCTTCGGCCACATTGGCCACATACATCGCCGGTTTGATGGTCATCAAACACAGCGGCGCCAGCAAGGCTTTCGCCTCCTCATCCAGCCCCAGACTGCGGGCCGGTTGCGCCTGATTGAGATGCGGCAAGAGTCGCTCATAGAGCGCCACCAACTTTTGCGCCTCTTTATCCCCTGATCGAGCCTTTTTCTGGTCGCGTGCCAAGGCTTTTTCCACCGTAGCCAGGTCCGCCAGCGCCAGTTCGGTACCAATGACCTCGATGTCCTCGAGCGGATTTACCCGTCCCGCCACATGCACCACATTTTCGTCCTCGAAGCAGCGCACCACATTGACGATGGCGTCCGTCTCGCGGATGTTGGCCAGAAACTGGTTGCCCAGTCCCTCGCCCTTGGAAGCCCCAGCGACCAGCCCGGCAATATCGACGAACTCCACAAAAGCCGGAACGACGCGTTGCGGCTGTACAACCTCCGACAGGGCCGCAAGGCGCGGATCCGGGACCTCTACCACGCCCACATTCGGCTCAATGGTGCAAAACGGGTAATTCTCTGCCGCAATCCCTGCTCGGGTCAGGGCATTGAACAGGGTGGACTTGCCCACATTAGGCAAACCGACAATGCCACACTTGAGACTCATCTTTATTCCTTCAGTTCTTGATTGGGGTTGTGTTCTCGGCTTTGCGCGCGCTGGGTATCGTTCTCCGGGTTGCGTGTATTAGCCACCTTGGTTGCCTCTACCCATTGCCCAGCCAGCACCTTCGGCCACAAGCCAAGTGCTCGGTTCAAGGCCTGATCAATAGCCTCGCGCTCCTCGCGGCGAGGCGGTTTGAGCACATAATGAGCCACCTCATTCCGGTCGCCTGGGTGGCCGATACCCACCCGCAAACGCCAGTAATCCTGCGTCCCCAGATGCGCTGTAATATCCTTCAGGCCGTTGTGCCCACCTAGCCCGCCGCCGAATTTGAGACGCAACTGACCCGGCGGAATGTCTAACTCGTCATGTACGACCAAAAGTTCGGCCGGTTCGATGCGGTAAAAGCGCATCAGGGCCGCGACCGACTGCCCGGAACGGTTCATGAAGGTCTGCGGCGTCAACAGCCAAGCCCCAGCCGAGCGAGCCAGCCCGGCCAACCCATGGAACCGGGCCTCTCGAGCCAAGGTGACACCCAGCGTCTCGGCCAGACGCGCACAAAACCAAAACCCGGCGTTGTGCCGGGTTTCAGAATATTCAGCCCCAGGGTTTCCAAGGCCGACCACGAGTTTAAGCGCTGAAGGCATGGGCTCGCGCCGCGCTCGTACCGTTGGCTATCAGGCCGCGGGCGCCGCCTCTTCCGCAACGCCGCCCTTCGGGGCAACCACGCTGGCGACCACCGGATCGCTGCCGCTATGCAGGGCGGCAAACTCGATGCCTGCCGGAGCCACCACTTGCGACAAGTGAACGGATGCGCCCACGGTCAGGTGACCCATGTCCACGGTAATGAATTCGGGCAAATCACCCGGCAGACACAGGACCTCGACCTCGGTCGCAGCATGGCTGGCGATACCATGGCCCAGCTTGACGCCCGGACAGGTTTCGGCGTTGATAAAGTGCAACGGCACCTTCATGTGAATCTTGTGCTTGGGATCAACACGCTGGAAGTCCACATGCAACACTTGAGTACGCACCGGGTGAACCTGCACATCACGCAACAGAACCGGCTCGGCCTTGCCATCCACCTTCAGCGTCAGCACGGACGAGTGGAAGGCCTCATGACGCAGACCCAGTAACAGCTCCTTGTGATCCATTTCGATGGCCACGGCCGGTTGGCCTTCACCATAAACAATGCCCGGCACCAGACCAGCGCCACGCAGGCGGCGGCTCGCACTCGTGCCCTGCAGGTTGCGCGTTTTAGCAATAACATCAAATTTCATTTTCTACTCCAACACCATTAAAAAGCCCCCCGCGACCAGGGGACGAAAACCGCCAGAGGCGGGCTTATCGTTGATTCAACCGCTTTCCGAAAAGCACGGGCTTATTCGGCAAACAGCGAACTGACAGAATCTTCCTTGTTGATGCGACGAATCGTCTCCGCCATCAGTTCGGCCGAGGGCAACACGCGGATCTGCTTGCATTGGCGCGCCTCAAGCCGCAACGGAATGGTATCGGTCACCACCAACTCATCGAGCGCCGAGCGCGACACCCGCTCCACCGCGCTGCCCGACAGCACCCCGTGGGTGCAATAAGCCACCACGCGCTGAGCTCCATGCTCTTTCAAAGCAGCGGCGGCCTCGCACAGCGTGTTTGCCGTATCGACCAAGTCATCCATGATCACGCAGGTCCGACCCCGAACATCGCCGATGATGTGCATCACCTTAGCCACATTCGGCTTGGGACGGCGCTTATCAATAATGGCCAAATCGGCGTTGTTGAGCAGTTTGGCCGTGGCCCGCGCCCGTACCACGCCGCCCACATCGGGCGAGACCACAATCAGGTTCTCGTAATTCTTGGCGCGGATATCGTTGAGCAGGATAGGGGTCGAGTAGACATTGTCCACAGGAATATCAAAGAAGCCCTGAATCTGGTCCGAGTGCAGGTCCATGGTGAGGACCCGGTTCACGCCCACACCGGTCAGCATATCGGCGACCACCCGGGCGGCAATAGGCACCCGCGCGCTACGCACACGGCGATCTTGACGCGCATAGCCAAAATACGGCATCGCAGCGGTAATGCGGCCTGCCGAGGCACGCCGCAAAGCGTCCGCCAACAGCATGATCTCCATCAGGTTGTCATTGGTCGGCGCACAGGTGGACTGCAGGATGAACACATCCTTACCGCGCACATTGTCATGCACCTCGACCATCACTTCGCCATCGGAGAAGCGGCCGACCGTGGCGCGACCGAGCGGAATACCCAACTGGCGAACGATCTGTTCTGCCAGTTCCGGACTTCCGTTCCCTGTAAACACCATCAGGCTATCAAAGGCCACCGCAACACTCCGTAGAGGTCAAAACAAAAAGCGTGTAGCCCAAACACTACACGCTGAATCTGGCTGGGGAGGTAGGGATCGAACCTACGAATGCCGGAATCAAAATCCGGTGCCTTACCACTTGGCGACTCCCCAAGCGTTTCAAACGATTCCGAACAACGGATGCTGATCGAGACCGTCTGCAACAAACCCGTGCATCCCGGGTGGCCGACTGGCGAACACCCGTTCTGCGTCTTCACGGTAGGCAAAGGCTGCGAAGCAACATGCCCCCGATCCGGTCATACGCGCCGCACCGAACTGTCCCAGCCAGTCCAATGCTGCTGCCACTTCCGGATATAACCGAGTCACCAAAGGCTCCAAGTCATTACGGGTCCTGCTGTCCTGCCAAGCACCCTCCGTGAGGGGCGTGATTGTGAGGCGAGCCGTGTCTCGTGTCAATTCCGGATGCGAAAAAACCGCCTGGGTAGGCACCGCAACAGGTGGGATCAACACCACATAGGTCGCCGGCGGGAGAACTAAAGGCTGAAATATCTCACCCACCCCCTCGGCAAAGACCGTTTGCCCATGGATAAAAACGGGCACATCGGCACCCAATTGCAGTCCAAGCCCCTGCAAGGCCTTGCGCGACAGGCCCAATCCCCAGATCCGGTTAAGGGCCATGAGCACCGTTGCTGCATCCGAACTGCCACCCCCCAGGCCACCGCCCATGGGCAGGCGCTTGATCAGCCGTATGTCCGCCCCCAGGCCGCCGCCCATCTGGGCCTGCAACAACCGGGCCGCCCGCCAGCACAGATCGCGTTCCGGCGCGACCCCCGGCAAGGGTTCGACAAGAACAATCTGGCCATCCGCCCGTGGCGTAATTTCCAGTTCATCCCCATAGTCCAGAAAGCGGAAGACGGTCTGTAGCTCGTGATACCCGTCCGCTCGCCTCCCCACTACATGCAAAAACAGATTGAGCTTGGCTGGAGCGGGATAGAAACACCGCTCCACATTCATGGCAGGGTCCATTGATCCACCACCAGACGCAACTCCATGTCCACCCCGCGCCGGGCAACCAGCTTCCCAGGCAGGAAACGATCTGCCACCCGTTGATAGCGCTGAAAGTCAATCTGCCAGCCATCCTGCTCCAGATGGGCCAGACGGCCTTCACGGTCGTATTCGCGGCGACTGGACTCACCCTCTCGCCCTGTCCCAGCCAACCACCAAGGCAAATAGTCCAGAGGCAATTTGAAGCCCAGCATTTGATCCAAGCCCCGCAAACCGGATTCCGTCACGCTGCGACGCCCTGTGTGGTCGACCACTTCGATACGCTCACCGACACGCAAGATCTCGGCGACTGCGCCACCCATCGGGGTCGTAACCGCGATCTGGTCGCTCGCCTTTTGGCGCGTCCAGCGCAAGCCGCCCGACACAGCCTCGTCAGCCGTACGCAAGGACAAACGCCCCTCCAAAGTAAATTCGCTGAGCGGTTGCACCACCGGAACTGGTGAATCCACAGTCAATGGCGCCTGCGGTGGTGTCGAACATCCACTGAGCGCGATTAGCGCCCCCAGCCACGAAAAACGGATGAATACGGCACGCAACAAAATCAGCGACGCTCCAAGGCGTTACGCAGCAGGGCATTGTCCGGTGCGGCCTTGAGGGCCTCCTGCCAAACAACTCGGGCCTCAGCATGCAGCCCTTTGGCCCACAAAGCCTCACCCAGATGGCCGGCTACTTCCGGGTCCCGCATGGCGGCATAGGCCTCGCGCAGCAAGCGAATCGCTTCGTCCAAATGGTTAGCCTTGAAATGAGCCCAGCCCAGACTGTCTAGGATAAAAGCATCGCCCGGCGACAACTCCAGCGCCCTTTCCAGCAAGACAATGGCCTCCAGTGGGCGATTCAGCCGATCCGCCAGCGTATAACCCAGCGCGTTGTAGGCATGGGCATGTCGGGGCTTAAGCGCTATCAGGCGCCGCAAGCCCTGCTCGGCCAGCTCAAACTGACCTACCCCTTCCGCTACTAGCGCGTGGTCATAGAGTAGATCGGAATGATCCGGATACTGCTGCAATGCCGCGCCCAACACAGCCAAAGCCGCCACCGCATCGCGCCCCTCGCGCAACATCTGGGCCTCGGTACGGAGGATCTCGATACGATCATCCTCGTCGCTGGGCGCGATGCTGGCCAACAAACGGCGGCCCTCCTCAATACGACCCAAGCGACCCAAAACGACCGCCGCCTTAAGCAGTCCCTCGCTGCCGTGTTCATGCTCCGCGGCCTGCAAATAGCGCTGCAGGGCTAGATCATCCTGACGCCGCCGCTCCGCCAATTCACCCAAGCGCAGGTGCAACTGCCCCCGATTCGGATACCCTAGGGACAGGGCCCGCGTCAAACGCGTCTCCGCCAACTCTAGTGACCCAGCCCGCAGCGCCCAAAGCCCCGCCTGAAAATGATTAGCCGCATGCTCCGGTGTGTCCTGTAATAGGTCCTCGTACAGGCGACCGGCCTCTTCCAGCCGATGCACTCGACTCAAGGCCCCCGCATAGGCAGCACGCACCTCGTTGGCCTTGGGTTGGGCCTGCAAAAAGGCCGCCAGCCAATCCAGGGTTGCCTGATCCCCAACTCCTAGTAGCAGTTGCGCCTTGAGCAAGGCCGCCCTTTCCCAGTCGGGACGACGCTGCAGCGCCACATTGATCGCCTGCAAGGCGCGCTCGGGTTGATTTATCTGCTGCGCCATACGGGCCACGGCGTACGGAGCCTCGGCGAGCTCCGCATAGCCTTCTGCCAAGCGTGCCAAGGCCTCCAGCGCAGCCTCCGGCTTGGGGGCTCGCGCATACAGGCCCGGCAGAAATTGCCAAACCCCCGCTGCGCCCGTCGCGCCCGCCCGCGTCAACCAATGCCGGGTTTCCTGCACGGCCCCATCGAGTTGTCCGTCCTTAATCAACACCAGAACCAGGGCATGACGCGCCCGTTCAGCATCCGGCTCCAGCTCCAACCACAAACGCGTGGCCTTCATGGAACGCCCGGCATCCTGGGCATGCGAAGCCAATTCCGCTGCGCGCTTGGCCACCCGGGCATCCCGGGTGCGCTGCGCCAAATCCAGATACACCTCGGCCGACAAGCGCTTATCCCCGCGTTGGCTGGCAATCTCGCCCAGCAGGAAGCCGTACAGCATCTGGCTAGTCAGACCTTTGTCAATCGGCGCGGTTTCCGCACGCAAAGCCATGGGCGTCTGAGCGCACGCCGTCAACGCCAACAATGTCCAGGACAGAAA
>SXTL01000108.1 GCA_005790965.1 Burkholderiales bacterium
AGGACGCTGTAGGTATAAAAGCGGTTGACCGGGGCATCGGGCTGGGCCGAGCAGTCGGGTAGCGAGCAGGCCTCTTCAAAGGCCAGCGGTACGAAGTGCATGCCGGGGGCGTTGAGGTTTTGATCTTCGCCGCGTTGGGTGTGGACTCGATAGAAGCCGCCAACGACGAAGTGGTCGAGCATGTAGATAACCGGTTCGGCCGTGGCGCCGTTGATGCCCTCGCAGGTCGGTACGCCTTCCTGCACCAGGACCTGATCGACCGCCAGCCCTTCTTTGATGACAGCCATCTTGTTGCGCTGGCGACGGTTGAGTTCGATGGCCTCGTCCGGCGATTTAACCGTCATGATGCCCATGCCGTAAGTGCCGGCATCGGCCTTGACTACGACATAGGGCTCACGATCGATGTCATATTCGCGGTATTTGGCCCGAGTGTTGTCTAAGACGGCCTGGATATTGGTGACCAGACAGTTCATGCCGGTCTGGCTGTGAAAATCCACCGCGCCGCAGTAGGAGAAATACGGGTCGATCAGCCACGGGTCGATGTCGATCAGCGCGGCGAGTTCCTTGGCCAGGCGGGCATATGCACGGAAGTGTTGCGATTTGCGGCGCGTGGCCCAGCCCGCATGCAGGGGGGGCAGCAGGGTTTGTTCCAGTCCTTGCAGCAGCGCTGGCGCTCCGGCGGACAGGTCGTTGTTGAGCAGGACGGCGCAGGGATCGAAGTCGGCCAACCGAAGCCGATTGCCTACGCGCTGAATGGGTTCCAGGCGTAAGGAGCCGCCGTTCGGCAGGGCCAATTCGAGGGGCTTAACCAGATCAGGGATCAGGCTGCCGATGCGGACCGTGAGACCGGTTTTGGTCAGGATGTCGGCGAGGGCGGCAACATTTTGTAGGTAATAGCCGTTGCGGGTGTGGTTTTCGGGGATCAGTAACAGGCGCTGCGCCGAGCTGCATAGCTTCTCCACGGCCACTTGGGCGGCTTGCACCGCGAGCGGCAGGAAGGCCGGGTTGAGATTGTTGAAGCCGCCGGGGTACAGGTTAGTATCGACCGGGGCAACCTTAAAACCGCCATTACGCAGATCGACCGAGGAATAGAAGGGCGCGTCGTGCAACTTCCATTGGCTGCGGAACCAGTGTTCGACCTCGGTCTGGGCATCGAGGATATGTCGCTCAAGGTCGAGCAGAGGGCCGGTTAGGGCGGTCGTGAGATGGGGAACCATGGGTGAGAGTGTAGCAATCAGGGTATCCTCGCGCCATGTTTGAAATTGTCCTCTATCAGCCCGAGATTCCGCCCAACACCGGCAACCTTATTCGGCTTGCGGCCAACACCGGCTGCGGCTTGCATTTGGTACGCCCGCTGGGCTTTGCGCTAGAAGACAAGGCGCTGCGTCGCGCGGGGCTGGACTACCACGAGTACGCCGAGGTTCGGGTCTACGACGACTGGGCGGCGCTGCGGGCGCATCTCGATGGCAGTCGGCCCGGCCGGCGCTGGCTTGCCTTAACCACGCGCGGCAGTTCAGCGTGTTTTGCAATGACCTTTCGACCGGGCGATGTCCTTGTCTTCGGGCCAGAGACGCGGGGCTTGCCGGCGGAGATTTTGGCCGAATTTCTACCATCGGAGCGCTTGCGGCTGCCGATGCGTGCCGGCCAGCGCAGCCTCAATCTGGCCAATGCGGTGGCGGTAACGGTGTTTGAGGCGTGGCGGCAGAATGGTTTTGCCGGTGCGGCCGAGGCCGCTGCTGGGAACGAAACTCCCGGCGCCAGTCCCACGGTGCCGTAAGTTTGCTATCCGCCCACAGCCCTTGGCCCTCGCTCCGAGCGCTTAGTTCTGCCGCGGCATACGCGAGGCGATCGTCCGCTGCCTGATCCTGGGCATAGGCGCGGTAATGCCAGGCCAGCCCGGCCCGAATCTGGGCTAGACCCAAATCTTCCGAGTGAACGAAGACTTGTCCGAGCAGGCGTTGATAACGATCTCTGCCTTGCCAATGCACGGTCGCTAGGGCGCCGAGCGCGCGGCGGCGCAAAAATTCGCTAGCGGCCGGGCCATAGGCCTGTGCGCTTTCGGGCGCATCAATGCCGAGTAAGCGGATTTTGTGGCGTGTGCCGCTGGCCTCTTCAACCACCACGGTGTCACCATCACTGACGCGAACGACTTGGCCATGCAATCGATCAGCAAGCGCTGGGTGGATTGGGGAGAATAAAATCGCAATGACGAGGATACTGCGGCATAACAGCTTGCGGCGAGTGGCCGCGCGGTAGCGAGGGTCAGACGCCTTCGTCACGCAGCTCGCGGTTGAGGAGCTCAACAACCGCTTCGCGAGCCGGCAGTTCTTGGGCCAGAATGCGTTGCACGGCGTGGGCGATAGGCATTTCCACCCCCACGCGACGGGCTAGGGCGATGACCTCGTGGGTGCTGGTGACTCCCTCGGCAACATGTTCTAGGCTGCGCAAGATGTGTTCCAAGCCGTCGCCGGCGGCCAGACGCAGGCCGACCTGGCGGTTGCGCGACAGATCGCCTGTGCAGGTCAGGATCAGATCGCCCATGCCGGAGAGGCCCATGAAGGTCTCGGGGCGTCCACCCATGGCCCGCCCCAGCCGCGACATCTCGGCGAGACCTCGGGTGATGAGGGCGGCGCGGGCGTTGTAACCGAAGCCAAGTCCGTCGCTGATGCCGGAGGCAATGGCGATGACATTCTTGACCGCGCCGCCGACCTCGACCCCAACCACATCGTCACTGGCGTAAAGGCGTAGGCGCGGACGGTGCAGCGTTTGGGCAATTTGCCGTGAGAAGGCGGTATCAGGCGCGGCGAGCGTAAGGGCGGCGGGCAGGCCTTTGGCAACCTCAGCAGCAAAACTGGGGCCGGAGAGGACGCCGGCGTTTTGGGGCTTGGCCCATTCTTCAGCGAGGACCTGATGCGGCAATTTTTGGCTGCCCGCTTCAAAGCCCTTGCACAGCCAGACTAGCGGCTGGGCAGCATCCAAGGCGCGAAGTTGGCGCAACAGGGTGCGAAAACCGCCGGTCGGCACGGCCGCGATGAGGATTTGTGCACCCGCGATAGCGGCGCTCAGATCGGCCGTAATTTCGACGCCGTGCGGCAGTGGTGCGCTCGGCAGGTAGCGGTCATTACTGTGGGTGGCGCGCATACGCGCCGCGTGTTCCGGATTGCGCGTCCAGAGACGGATGCCGCTGCCATTCGCCAAGGCAATCGCCAGGGCGGTACCCCATGCGCCTGCTCCAAGAACGGCGATCCGCTGCATGCTGAGTCGCGTGGCTTAGTGGGTCGCGGCGCCGCCGACCTGCTGCTTCTGCTGTAGGTACATGGCCTCAAAGTTGACCGGTTGCAGCAGCAGGGGCGGGAAGCCGGCGCGCAGCACGGCATCGGAAACCGCTTCGCGACCGTAGGGGAAGAGGATGTTCGGGCAGGCGACCAGTAAGGTCGGTTCCATGGCTTCGGGCGGCAGGTTCTGCAGGCGGAAGATACCGGCTTGATGGACCTCGACCAGAAAGGCCGTCTTGTCCTGAATCTTGGCGGTGGCGGTGAGTGTCAACACGCATTGGTAAATGCCGTCGTCGATGGCCTCACTCTGGGTGCTGATCTGCAGATCAAATTGCGGTTGCTCTTGCTCAAGGAAGATCTGTGGCGCGCCCGGCACCTCGACCGATAGATCCTTGATATAGATTTTTTCGATATTGAAGGCCGGCTGGGCTTGGGCTTGTTCGGTCATGATCGGGGTTCCACGGTTGAAGGGTGACAAAGATGGCAGCGATTATAGCCGCCGGATTCGGCTTGGATTCGCCCCAACCATCATCAGGGCGAGAGTTTTTGCCGTAGCCAGGCGTCGAGTTGGGGCGCCGGCAAGGCCCCGGACCGGCGATCGATTTCATGGCCGTCTTTGAACAGGGCCAGGGTCGGGATGCTGCGGATGCCGTGATACGCGGCCAGCGCGTGCTCGGCTTCGGTGTTGACCTTCACAAAACGCACCCGGCCGGTGTACTGCGCCGCCATTTGCGTGAAAGTGGGCGCGAACGAACGACCTGGGCCGCACCACGGGGCCCAGAAATCAACCAGAACCGGCAAGCCGTCGCGAGTGATGAAGGGGTCGAAATTGCGGTTGGTTCGTTCGATCGGCGTTGCGGGAACCACCTCGGCGTGGCATTTACCGCATTTGGGTTGGTCGGTGCAACGAGCGTCGGGCACGCGATTGAGCGTGCCGCAGTGGGGGCAAACCAGTTCCATGTGGCGATCTCCAAGGCTAGGTACAGGTGGAGATGCTGTCAGCGCGGGGAATTTCAAGAACCGAGCCGAAGATTCGCGGCCGGTTGAGGTGAGCTATGCGCTTAGCAACGGGTCCAGTCCGCCTTCGGCGTCGAGCGCAGAGAGATCGTCGAAACCACCGATGTGGCGATCGCCGATGAAGACTTGCGGGACGGTACGGCGGCCAGTGATTTCCATCATGTGGGCACGCAGTTCGGGTTGCAGGTCAACGCGGATCTTTTCGATCGCGGTGATGCCCTTGCGGTTGAGAAGTTTTTCAGCCATCTGGCAGTAGGGACAAACGGCGGTGCAATACATTTTGACGGTGGGCATGGCGTTTCCTCAGCGTTCTTTGGGCAGTCCAGCCTGATCCCAGGCGCCGATGCCACCCGCGAGATTGTGGATCTTGGTGAAGCCGGCCCGACGCAGCAGGCCACAGGCGCTTTGCGAACGGCTGCCGCTCCGGCAGACGGCGACGATAGCGCGATCCTTGAATTTTTCTAGGCTGCCGAGCTCGTCCTTGAGTTTACCGAGCGGGATGTGACGCGACTTTGGGACATGTCCATCGCGGTATTCGGAGGATTCGCGGACATCGAGGATGAGGGCATCTTCGTGATTAAAGAGGCGCACGACTTCTTGGGGGCTGATTTGCAGGACGCCGGAGAGTTTTCCGGTGAGGGCCGGCAGCACCAGCATCACGCCCGACAGTAGGGCGAGCGCGATGAGCCAGATGTTTTGGGTGACAAAATCCATGGTGAGACTCAAAAAAACGACAGGCCGGGAGTTTACCTCAGCCGGCGCGGGTTAACGCGATCGGGTTGCGGCAAACAACCGCAATTAGCAGCAGGCGCTGTCTTTCAGGCCGGCCTTTTTCAGGATGCTGACCAACGGACACCAGTTGGTGAGGCCAGACTGAAACAGGTTGGCTCCGACGAAAGCGGTGAACCAGAGCCAGCTCATGCTGCTTAAGTCCGCCGTGCCTGTGGTGTGGGCAAGCAACAGGGACAGCAGGATAAAGAAACCAGCGACGATGCGGACGATGCGTTCAATGGACATGGGTTTTCCTCTCAATCAGGTTTGGGGTTGGGTGGTTGTGGAAACCCTGCGTTGCCAAAGCAGGTAGAACAACGGGATCACTACCAAGGTGAGCGCCGTGGAGGCGAAGGTGCCAAAAATCAGGCTAACCGCCAGACCACCGAACACCGGGTCGGTCATCATGATGGCTGAGCCGGCGATGATGGCCAGGGCCGTGAGCAGGATGGGGCGGAAGCGCACCGCGCCCGCTTCTTTGACGGCTTCTTCCAGACTGTAACCCTGACGACGGTAGTCGAGGATAAAGTCGATCAAGAGGAGCGAGTTGCGCACGACAACGCCAGCCAAGGCAATGACGCCAATCATTGAGGTTGCGGTGAAGGCTTGCCCAGTGGCCCAATGGCCCGGGAATACGCCGATCAGGGTGAGCGGGATGGCGCCCATCACGATCAGCGGCAACATGAATGACTTGTAATAAGCGGTCAGCAGCAGATAGATCAACACCAGAGCGACGATAAACGCCGAACCCAAGTCGCGGAACACATCCAGCGTCAGGCGCATCTCGCCGCCCCAGAGCAGGGTATATTTGCCGGGATCGCGGGGTGTGGCCTCGGTGAAGCCCAGGTTGCCGGTGGTGAAGGTGGCACCCGACTTCAGTTTTTGGCCATCAAGTACCTGGTCCAGGGCCAGCACGGCATACACCGGTGAGGATTGCAACATCTCACCACCGACGGTGACATGGGCGTGCTGGTCGCGATCCCGCATCGCCTTGGTCTCGGTAACCGGCTCAATGCGAGCGATGGCCGATAGCGGCACGCGCATCCCCTGTGGGTTGGTGAGCGACAGCCCCAACAGGGTGGATGGATCGGCACGGGACTCCCGCGGCAGCCGCACCCGAATCTCCATCGGTTCGCGGGCGTCGACTGCATGCAGGGTGCCGATGGCGAAGCCGGAGACATAGTCGCGCAACAGCTTGGCCACTTGTGCCGGGGCGACCCCGGCTAATGCGGCTTTTTCGGCATCGACGCGGACGCGATAGCTCTGCGCATCGGAGGTCACCGAGTCATCCACATTGGTCAGGCCGTACACCTTTTGAAACGCCCCGTTCACCTCTAGCGCGCTCTGGCGCAGCACGGCGTAATCAGGGCCATATAGCTCGGCCAGCACCTGCGAGGGCACGGGCGGTCCGGGCGGAGTTTCAAAGATCTTGATACGGGCGGTGGGATAGGCCTTGCGCACCGGGGTCAGCGCGGCATCGATCTGGTTGGCGATGTCGTGTGAACTGGCGCTGCGGTGATGTTTGTCGATCAGGTTGACGCGAATCTGCGCCAAGTTTTCGCCGCGCTTTAATGCGTCGCCGCGCACCAAGGCGGAAAAGTCGATTGGTGCAGCCTGTCCGAGGAAGGTCTGGTAGTTGTCCACGGGCGCTAGCGACCCCAGTACGGCACCGATATTGCGCGCGACTGCATCGGTATCGGCCAAGGCGACACCGGCGGGCATGTCGACCTGTAATAGCATCGTATTGGTGTTGTCGTTTGGCAGCATTTTCAGCTCGACGCCCAACGCTGACAGTGGTCCGCCGACGCCCGCTGGTCGAACAAATTGCCAGGCTGGCATGAGCATGGCCGCAATCAACAGGCCCACGACCGCCGTGAAGAAGAGATTGCGTTTGGCGGCACTCGCCATCAGCGGTTCGACGACCGCGAGATAGGCGCAACGCAGGGGGTCTTTGTCATCCCGGCCTTTGCATAGGCAGAATCGACAAATCTTGTCCGGATGATGGTGGCGGCCTAAATCTTCCAATGTGTCTGACTCGACCAGGGCCTTCAGGGCCTTGCCCCGTAAGACGCGCCGCGCCGCCCACGGCACGATGGAATAGGCAATGAACAGCGAGGCCAGCATGGCCACCGGGACATTAATTGGAATTGGCATCATGAACGGACCCATCATGCCAGTCACAAAGGCCATGGGAATGAAGGCCAGCATGACCGCTACCGTTGCCACATTGGTGGGGTTGCCAATCTCGTTGGTGGCGATCACCAAGGTCTGGCCAAACTCCTCCATTTTGACCTTGCCGTGATGCAAGTGGCGGTGGATGTTTTCGATCACCACGATGGAGTCATCGACCAGCAGGCCCAGCGCCAAGATGAGTGCAAACAGGGTGATGCGGTTGATGGTCTGACCGGTAAGATAACCCACGGCGAGGACAATGAACAAAATCAATGGGATGGTCATGGTGACGATGCCCGCCTCACGCCAACCGAGGAACCACCACATCAGCAGGATTACGGTGAAGATTGCGATGCCCAGGTGTTCGACCAGCAGGTTGACGGCGGCATCCGCCCGCTCGCCGTCGTCGCGCGTTACCGTAACCGTCATGTCATGCGGCAAGGCCTGGCGTTTCAGTTCCTCCAGCTTGGCCAGCACCGCGCTGGACACATCTACGGCATTGGTACCAGCCTTCTTGGCGATGGCCAGGGTTACCGCTGGGCTGAGTTCGGGCGACGCCCCCTGGGCGGCTGGACCGAAGCCCTGCCATGAGCCCTCTTCCACATCGGCACTGCCCGCTTCAATGCGGGCGATATCGCGCAGATAGACCGGAAGGCCATTGTGGGCGCCCACTACAATGCGGCCTACGGCCTCGGCATTGCCCAAAAATCCATCCAGACGCAAGGCCCGGGCTTGGCCGGCCTGCGTTAAGGCACCGAGCGGGGCCGATACATTGACGCCGCGTAGGGCTTGGTCGATCCGTTCAAAAGACAGGCCAGAGGCCTCCAGACGCTGCGGGTCAATCCACACATTTAGGGCGGGAGCGCGGCCACCGACCAATTGCGTGAAGGAGACACCATCGACATTGCGCAACTGTTCCAGCAGTCGCACGCCCACCTCACGCAAGGCCTGTTCGGTTTGGTTCGCCGAGCTTAGCGTCAGGGTCAGAATCGGCACATCGTCCACATTGACGGGCCGCACGATGGGCTGTTCCGCCCCAGCGGGCATGCGATCCATGTTTTGCATCAACTGGTTGTACAGCTTGACCAGACTGTCTTCCTGGTCTTGCCCCACCTTGAATTGGACGGTGACCACGCCGTAATCGTTGGCCGCATAGCCGAAGCTGTGATCAACACCTGCTTGGGCGTGCATGATCGCTTCCAGTGGCTTGACTACCAAATTGTTGATCTCATCTACGCTGGCGCCTGGCTTTTGCACAATGATGCTGGCCGCGGGCACCACAATCTGCGGGTTGTATTCGCGCGGTGTCAGCGCCAGCGCCATCACGCCCAGCATGAACAGGGCGAAGATCATTAATGGGGTGATCTTTGATTCAAGGAAGGCCGTCGCCAAACGGCCGGCGATGTTGAACCGAGCGTCGTGCGCTTCAGGGTGGTTGTCTGCGCTCATGGCTTAACCCTTGACCTGGTCGCCGTTGTTGATGGTTGCTGCCTGATCGGTTACGACCCGATCCCCCGCATTTAGCCCGGAGAGAATTTCGACGCTGTTGTTACTGATCGTACCAGTGCGCACCATGCGGTATTGAGCAATGCCCTGGGCATTGAGGACGAATACACCGATGATGCCGGCGCGGTTTTGGAGGGCGGTTTGCGGGACGCGCAGACTGCGGGTCTGGCCGGCCGGGAAGAGGACGCGGGCAAAGGTGCCGCTCTTGACCTTGGCCTGAAGGTCGAGTTTGACGAGATAAGTGTGTGTCATCGGGTCAGCGGCCGGAGAGAGGCGCGCGATGCGGCTCTTGAGACGGTCTGTTTGACCATCCACTTCGATATCGACCGTTTGACCAGCGGTCAGGGTTTTGAAGACAGATTCCGGGACGGCCGTTTGCACCTGCAAGCGGGCCGGATTTTCGAGAACCAGAACGGGATGGCCGGGCGCGGCGATATCGCCTTCATTGGCTAATTTTTGGGTGACGACGCCGGCAAAGGGGGCCACAACGGTCGCGTAGCGCATCTGGCCTTGCGCGGTCGTTAGGCCCGCTTTGGCTTGGGCCGCACGCGATACGGCGATTTCGTAGTTGAGCTTCATTTTCTCGTACTGCTGGCGGGTGACCACCTCTTCCTTGTGCAGGTTTGCGTAGCGGTCGTAATCGGCTTTAGCGTCCTTGAGGGCGTTTTCGGCCTGATTGAGGCCGAGGCGGGCTTGTTCGACGGCGCCTTCGATGTCCAGAGGGTCAATGGTAAACAGACGCTGGCCAGCCTTGACGCTCTGGCCCTCAACGACCGCGATGTCGCGGATGTAACCCATCAGGCGCGAGGCAACCTTGATGGATTCTTCAGCGACTACGGTGCCAGGGGTTACGGCATAGGCCGGCGCATCTTGCGCTTGCACGACAGCCGATGGGGCTTGCACGACGCGGGGCGCGGCGGCCGTCTTGGCGCCTTCTTCGTGGGCGCCGCAGGCCGTTAGCGTCAGGGCCAGAACGAGGGGTGCGAGGTAAGCGTGGGCAGGGCGATGCATCATCAGGTCTCCGGTAATCAGATCTGGTCGGGTTCGAGGACGCCCACGGCGAGCTTGAGTTCGGCGCGAGTGACGGCGAGGTCGTAACGGGCGGCGACCAGATCGGCGCGAGTCTTGTCCAGTTGGGCTTGTGCGGAGAGCAGTTCGATGAGCGGTGCTACCCCGTTCTCGTAACGCATCTTGACCAAGCGTCGGGCCTCCTCAGCCTGTTCGACGGAGAGTTGGCGAACGGCGGTGCGTTCTTCGGCCTCCAGGGCGCGGCGTTGCGCATCGGTGACTTGGAAACCAATGCCCTCTTCGCTCTGGCGCAGCTTGGCCGTTAGTTCGCTACGCTGGGCCTCGGCGCGGTCGACGCCGGCCTGCAGGGTGCCGCCGTCAAAGGCATTCCAGGTTAGGACACCGGCCATCATGTAGGCATTGCTATCAAAGCCGAGCGTACGGTCGTTCCATTCTTGTCGCAATGAGACATTGAATTGGGGGCGTTTGCCGGCACGGACGGCATCGACCGCGGCGCGGGCGGCATCGACCTGTTCGCGCAGGGCGCGGAGGCCTGGGTGGGCCTCGGTCGCCTGCTTGCGCAGGGCCGCAGCATCACCTGTCATAAGCGCCGGAGAGACAGGGTCGGCGACATCCATCTGGGCGCCGAGTGGCCGACCCATGAGCAGTTTGAGTTGATCCAGCGCGGTGGCCTCGGCGTTGCGCGCCTCGATTAGCTTGATCCGCATATCTTCCAGATTCACGCGGGCGGAAAGGCTGTCGCTCTTGACGGCCATGCCCTGCTTGTGGAGTCTTTCAGTGATGCGGACATATTCCTCGGCGGCGGCCCGTCCTTCGCGAGCTACCTTGATGTAAGCGCGGGCGGTATGCACGCCTTGATAGGCCAGCAAGACCTGCTTGACCAGTTTCTGACGGGCCATGCGATCGCCCGACTGAGCCGCACGAGTAAGGGCTTGCGCCTGACGCACATAGCTTTCAACCCGTCCCCCGTTGTAGACGGGAATCTGGAGTTCGATACGGCTGTTGAAATTATTGATGGCACCGGGGTTGTTCAGGGTGGGGTCCTGCATGTCGGTGGCCAGGACGCGGCGTTGTGTCAACTTGGCGCCAAATACATTGAGCGCGTCATCGGTTCGCGAGGCGGTCAATGACAGGTTGAGACGCGGCATCCGGTTGCCCTTGGCCTCGCGCACGGCCGCTTCGGCTTGTTCAATCTGAGCCTGGCTGATGGCCATGTCAGGATTTTGACTCAGAGCCGCCTCGGTGCATTGCTTGAAATTAAGCGTTTCGGCGCCCGCCTGCCCAAGGGGCCAAGCGGCGAGAAGAAGGAGGACTGACCAAGGGTTGCGCATGATGTCTCCGAACAGACACGGGCGCTTCGGCCCGTGTGATGCACCGCTCCAGCCGGGAGGGCCGAAGTAATATTAGAGATCAATTATGGACTAATAAGCAGGGCTTATGCAAGCCCGTGGCGCAATTTATAGCGTGAGGGGAGGTGGTTTGGCAAACCTTATTTGGCAAAGCCGCAGAACACATCCCGCATCATGCTGATGAGGTTGAGGGTGCGCCCGTCGCTGATGCGATAAAAAACACGGTTGGCGTCTTTGCGTGTACGCAGGACGCCTTTGTCGCGCAGGATGGCTAGATGCTGGGAGATGTTGCTTTGGGAAGTGCCCACATTGTCAACGATTTCCTGAACGCTGATTTCCTTGTTGCCGAGGACGCAAAGGATCTTCAGACGCAAAGGATGCGACATGGCCTTCATGGCGCGCGAGGCTTGTTCGATATGCTCGTCGGTGTCGATGACTTGTTCTTGCTGTTGATCCATGGAGAAACTCCTCTTGTATTGCTACATTCTGATGTAACCATACGGCAATATCCCTTTACCGGCAAGAGGGCTATAAATGGCTTAAAATGGAGGGCAGTTTTAGATACCTGCTTCTGTAGAGAGGCTAACGACATGGCACCCTCCGTAACCCCTGTACTTTTGATCATCCTGGATGGTTTTGGGATAAGCGAAAATCCCGAATTCAATGCGGTGGCGATGGCCCACAAACCGCATTTTGATGGCTACTGGAAGAGCTGTCCGCACACGCTTATCCATGCCTCGGAATCGGCCGTAGGTCTGCCGCGTGGCCAAATGGGTAATTCCGAGGTGGGGCATCTCAACATCGGCGCTGGGCGTGTGGTGTATCAAGATTACAGCCGGATTGAACTGGCCATTCGCGCCGGCTACTTTTTCCACAACCATGTGTTGGAAAATACCCTGAACGACATCAAGGCCAGCGGCGCAGCCTTGCATATCATGGGCCTTCTGTCGGATGGCGGCGTACACAGCGACGACAGCCAGATTCACGCCATGGCTCTCATGGCGGCACGCATGGGGGTGACCAAAGTTTATATCCACGCCTTTCTGGATGGACGGGATACCCCGCCCAAAAGCGCCGAGGGCTATTTGCATTCCTTGCAGGAGCGGCTTGATGGACTAGGTGTTGGGCGCATTGTCAGCCTGTGTGGCCGGTATTACGCCATGGATCGTGACAAGCGTTGGGCACGAGTTGAGAAGGCCTATGACCTTTTGGCGCAGGGCCGCTCTGAGTTTCAGGCCGAGACCGCGCAGGCAGGCTTGGCGGCCGCCTATGGGCGGGGCGAAACGGATGAGTTCGTCAAGGCCACGGCCATCTGCCCGCCGGGCGAAGATCCGGTGCGCATGGAAGATGGTGACGCCGTGATCTTCATGAACTTCCGTGCTGATCGTGCCCGGGAGATTACGCGGGCCTTCACCGAGGCGGACTTTGATGGCTTTGTGCGCGAGCGGGTGCCGAAGTTGTCGCACTACTGCACCCTGACCCAGTATCAGGCGAACTTCAATGTAGAGGTCGTGTTTCCGCCCACACAAGTCCGCAACGGATTTGGTGAATACATTTCCCGGCTGGGCTTGCATCAATTGCGCATTGCCGAGACCGAGAAGTACGCCCATGTCACCTATTTCTTCAATGGGGGTGAGGAGACCGTGTATCCGGGCGAGGAGCGGATTTTAGTGAAGTCGCCGGATGTGGCCACCTATGATCTGCAGCCCGAGATGAACGCCCAGGAGTTGACCGACAAACTGGTGGCGGCCATCGAGAGCCGCAAGTATCAGGCCATCATCTGTAACTATGCCAATGCCGACATGGTGGGCCATTCCGGCGATTTCGAGGCCGCGAAAAAGGCCATCGAGGCGGTGGATGTTGCCCTGGGCCGCGCTGTTGAGGCCATGCGCAGTCACGGCGGTGAGACGCTGATCATTGCGGATCACGGCAACGCTGAACAGATGATGGATCCGGCGACGGGACAGCCGCATACCGCCCATACTATCAATCTGGTGCCCTTTGTGTACATCGGCCGCCCGGCAACCGTGAGCGATACGGGTGCGCTAGAAGATGTCGCTCCGACCTTGTTGAACATGATGGGTCTTGCACAGCCGAACGAGATGGGCGGTCATTCACTGGTTCACTTTGATAAACCGCTGCCGGGTAGCTGCTGAGTGCGTGCCCGCGCCCTGATTGGCCTGCTGTGTTGGGCGTATCTGGCCGGTTCGGCTGGGGCGGCTACGGAAAAGCCCGCCGACCGGGCGGGTGAAAAGCGTCAGGAACTGAACGCTTTGCGGGACCGCATTGAGCAATTGCGGCGCGATGTTGAACAGGCGACGACCGATCGCAACGAAGCGGCGGATGCCCTGCGCGATTCCGAGCGCAATATTTCTACAGTGCAGCGTAGCTTGCGGGATCTCGATTACCAAGTCGTTACCCAGGGTCGTGAACTAAACCGGCTCGATGCGCGTATCCGTCTCGTCAAGGCTCAGATTGAAGAGCAGCGGGAGCGGTTGGCCATGCTGGTGCGCCATCGCTACGAGCGTGGCGGGAGCGATGCCGCTCGGCTGGCATTAAACGGTGAGAACCCGGCAGCGGCGGCACGACAATTGGGCTATGCAGGCTATGTGGCCCAGGCACGCGCCGATCTGATTCGCATTCATAACCAGACCCTGGCGCAGTTAGCGGCGCTGGAGAACAAGGTCAGCGAGAGTAAGAAACAGCTGTCTACGCTGCGCTCCGGGCAGTTGGACGAGAAGAAAAAACTTGAAACGGAGCGCCAGGCTCGACAGTCGATGTTGGCGCGTTTGTCTGATCAGATTCGTGTCCAAAAGAAAGAGATCGGCACATTGCTGCGCGATGAGCAGCGCCTGACCCGGTTGGTTCAGCGTCTGGCCGAATTGCGCACGCGCAGCGCTTCGGTGCGCCCCGGCAAGGCCTCGACCGGTAGGCCGGCGCCGGGTCAGAAGGTCGAACAAGTGGCGGATGCGCGTTTGGCTAATTTGGACTTTACGCGCTTGCGGGGGCGCTTAGCCTTGCCGCTAGCGGGCGAGATTGTGGCCCGATTTGGCAGTGCCCGGGAAGGGGGCGGGCCGGCCTGGAAGGGCCTGTTTATTCAGTCAGCCGCAGGGCAAGGCGTACATGCCGTGGCGACAGGTCGGGTGGTGTTTGCCGACTGGTTGCGGGGCTTTGGTAACTTGATTATCTTGGACCATGGCGATGATTACCTGAGCCTGTACAGCAATAACGAAAGTCTGTATAAACAGCCGGGCGAGGCCGTGCGGGCGGGCGATGTGATTGCCAGTGTGGGCAACACGGGTGGACATGAACGAGCGGGCCTTTATTTCGAATTGCGCCATCAGAGCAGGCCATTTGATCCGCTGAGCTGGGTGGGTGGATCGGCGGGCAGATCTGGAGGTCGCTGATCTGTAGGTTTTGGCTATCAAGGGGCCATGGGCATGTCGGGTAAATTGAAATCGTTGGGATTCCTCCTGGCCGGAGTGCTTGTAGGGGCTGCGGTCGCCCTTAACTATCCAGCCCAGGCGACACGCGAACACGACCCACTCCCCATCGAGGACCTACGGGCCTTCACCGAGATCTTCGGCCGTATCAAGAACGATTATGTTGAACCGGTTGAGGACAAGAAGCTCATCACCGAGGCCATTAACGGCATGTTGTCGGGTCTGGACCCCCATTCCGCCTACTTGGATGCCGAGGCCTTTAAAGGCTTGCAGATTGATACCCAAGGTGAATTTGGCGGCCTAGGCATTGAGGTCGGCATGGAAGACGGCTTCGTCAAGGTCGTCGCCCCGATTGAAGATACGCCCGCCTATCGCGCCGGCATCAAGTCGGGTGATCTGATCATTAAACTCGACGAGACCCCGGTGAAGGGCATGAGCCTGAACGATGCGGTCAAGCGCATGCGTGGTAAGGTCGGTTCCGATATCGTTCTGACCGTGTTGCGCAAAGGCCAGACCAAGCCTTTGGTGATTACCATCACTCGCGCAGTGATCAAGATCAAGAGCGTCAAGCACAAGCTACCCGAACCGGGTTTTGGCTATGTCCGCATTACGCAGTTCCAAGAGCGTACAGGCGAAAACCTGGTCGCGGCGCTGAAGGACCTCGAGGCCCAGAACAAAGCGCCGCTGAAGGGCCTAGTTCTTGATTTGCGCAATGATCCGGGTGGACTGCTTAACGCCGCGGTGGGCGTAGCCGGGGCCTTTCTCAAGCCCAAGGATTTGGTGGTCTATACCGATGGGCGGACCGAGGACGCCAAGATGCGTCTGACTAACACGCGTGAGGACTACTTGCGCTCCGGTGAGGTGGATTACCTGAAGACGCTCCCGGCCTGGGCGCGGACCCTGCCAGTGGTGGTGTTGGTCAACGGTGGCTCGGCCTCTGCCTCGGAGATCGTGGCGGGGGCCTTGCAGGATCACAAGCGCGCCGTTGTCATGGGTACTCAGACCTTCGGTAAGGGCTCGGTGCAGACCATCCTGCCGTTGAACAACGGGACGGCAATCAAGCTGACCACCTCGCGCTACTACACCCCGAACGGCCGCTCCATTCAGGCCAAGGGCATTGAGCCGGATATTGTGGTCGAAGAAGGCAAGATCAGTAGCGAGGCGAACGCCCGAAGTGAGGTGCGTGAGGCCGATCTTGAACATCATCTGGCGGGCGACGGCAAACCAGCGGCTAAGCCAGCAAAACCCAAGGCGCTAGACAAACCGGCTGATAAACCCACCGACAAGCCGACGACGGATAAATCCGTTCCGGACGAGGCAAGCACGGCACGGCCTGAAGATACGATGGCCTCGACCAAGGACCTGCAATTTGTTCAGGCCATCACCCTGCTTAAGGGGCTGAGTTTGTTGCGCCCGTGATTTCTGATCAATGATGCGATGCCGACCCCCTGCGATATCCAGAAACGCCGCGAGATCGTTTTCCATGCTACCCCTCCGGGCCAGGTTGAGCGGGCCATGCTGCTGCTGGAAGGCTTGCCGAATCTGACTGCTCAGGCCCGCGGCCCTCTGTCTATTGAGGTGCGGTATTGCATACAGGAATACACGCTGCAGGCCTTGGAGACCGGGTTGGACGCGCAAGGCTTTCATCTGGGCACGCCCTTGTTGTTAAAACTCAAGCGGGCCCTCGTTTACTATGTTGAGCGCATTCAGCGCGAAAACTTGCGCATCCCCGAGGCGCAGGTCAAGAATTATCAAGCCCATGTCGAAGGCTGGGGCAAGCGTCCACACGGCGACCATGACGACACGCCCAAAGATGAGTGGCGACAATACCGCTAGCCCAAACTGTCGGGCAGAAGTTTCTTTGGCCGACAGTCTGAGTGATCAGCGCCTATTGCGCTATTCGCGGCATCTCCTTCTGAATGAGATTGGTATCGAAGGTCAGAAGCGTCTCCAAGCCGCGACAGCCCTCATTATTGGTGCGGGCGGTTTGGGCTCCCCAGTGGCACTCTATCTGGCAGCTTCGGGCGTGGGCCGCCTCTTGATCGCCGACGATGACACGGTAGACCTCACTAATCTACAGCGCCAGATTGTCCACGCTCAGGCCAGCCTGGGCGCCAATAAGGCGGAATCGGCGGCCCAGCGTCTGCGGGCCATGAACCCGGAGGTTGAGGTCGAGAGCATCCCGTTGCGGCTCGCGGGAGAGGCGCTTGTTGATGCGGTTGGCCGAGCGGATGTCGTCCTCGATTGCACGGATAACTTCCAGACGCGTTATGCCATCAACCGGGCCTGTGTGACCGCAGGCCGTGCGCTGGTGTCGGGAGCGGCGGTGCGCTTTGACGGTCAGGTCAGCGTCTTCGCGACCCCCGGTGATGGCGATGCGCCTTGCTATGCCTGTCTGTTCCCAGAAGGCGGCGAAGACGAGGCAATGCGCTGTGCCGAGTTTGGCGTGTTTGCCCCGTTGGTGGGCATTATCGGCAGTGTGCAGGCGGCCGAGGCGCTGAAGGTCTTGATGGGCATTGGCACCGCGTTATCCAACCGGCTGGTGCTGTTCAATGCCCTCGACGCCGAGTGGCGCGAGGTGCGAATTCGGCGTGATCCGAGGTGTCCGATCTGCGCTCAGCCGCTGAGGCCGTGATCAGGCAGCGGCCTGAATGAGGCCGCGGCCGATGATTTGCCACTGGGCTTCCCAGGCGGTGAGCGGCGACTGACGAAAACCGCTGCGCGTGAATTGCTGCCAGCGGCCTAGCACCCAGGCCATGAGCAGGTTGGCCGCCGCCGCGCTGTCGAGATTGGCGGGCAGGGTCCCTTGAATTGCGGCAATACGCAAGGCTTGCTTGAGGGTGACCTCAAGACGATCAAACATTTGGTTCATGCGCGTCATCAGGCGTTCGTTTTCATGCACCAGAGCCTCGCCGGTGAGGACACGGGTCATGCCCCGGTTGCGCTCGGCAAAGCCCAGCAAGAGTTGGACAATGCTGCGTGCCTGGCCAAGTCCTTGGCGTTCGTCCGTGCCAATGCGGGTGATGAGCGAGAACAGCGTGGATTCAATGAATTCGATCAGGCCTTCGTACATGCGGGCCTTGCTGGCGAAATGGCGGTAGAGCGCGGCCTCGGAACATTGCAGGCGTGCAGCCAAGCCGGCGGTAGTGATCTTCTCGGCCTGCGGTGCCTCAAGCATCTCGGCCAAGGCTTGCAGGATCTGGGTGCGGCGTTCACCGGGGACAGTCATGGTCTTTACTCCGGAAGGGCGTAGGGTTGAGGGCGGGCGACCAGCAGAGGCCCTTGGCGATCACCGAGCCGAACATCATGGGACTCCCAAGCATCTAGGCGCACAACGGCGAGGCAATCGTGGCCTCCGTTCGCGGCGGGCGCCACATTGACGATCAGGCCGCAATCTTGATCAGGCACCGCGCTGCTGAACAGGTGAGTACCGGGCGTTGCGGCGCCCTCGGTATGAGCCAAGAACATGCGCCGCTTTACCTTGCCGAGGTATTGCGTGCGGGCGACAACCTCTTGCCCCGGATAACAGCCCTTGTTGAAACTGACCCCATGCAGGACTTCCATGTTGACCATCTGCGGGGTGAAGGCCTCGAAGGTCGCCGGCAGGAGAGTGGGAATGCCGGCATCCACCAGTAAAGCGCCCCAGGCCGTGTGACCGATGGGGCGCGCCTCGGCGCTAAGGGCATGCCAGAGGGCTGGCGCGGCTTCTGGACGGATCAGGATATCAAAGCGTTCGTCGCCAAGTCCGATAGCCAGGCCCTCGGCATGTGGCAAGACACCAAGCCCCGCAGCGGGGGCATTTCCCCAAGCGTGGGCTAGCAGGGCGCGTGCGCCCGGGCCGGACAGACCGAGGCGTACCCACTCGGCACTGGCGTTGCGGGCGCGGGTTTTGCTGCGCAGGATAAACATGGAGAGGCGCTTTTGCAGCGTTTCGCGCAGGCTCTCCGGAAGCAGCAACAAATAGTCATCGGCTTGGCGAAGGACCAGAAAGTTGGCCTGTAATCGCCCCTTTGCCGTGCAATAACCGGCGAAAATGGCCTGATCCGGGCCCTGGCCCCGCAGATCGTTGGTGATCTGGCCCTGCAGAAAGTTCAGGGTGTCTTCGCCGCTGAAGGCGATCAGGCCGAAATGGGATAGATCCGCGAGGACTAGGCCGCTCCGCGCGGCGGCCACTTCATCGGCCACAGGGCCAAAATGGAGGGCGCCTTGAGCGTCCGTCTGTGCGCCTTGGGCGGCGAGAAAGGTTTGCCAAGCAGGGGTCATCGTTGGGGTCAGTCAGAACTTGAATGTACTGAAAGTAACCCCTGCGCCAGCAATTGGCAAGGCTTGCTTAAACCTTGGGCAAGTCCCTCTTAAGTGAGTGGCCACTCTACCCGCAGGGTGTGGATTCTGCGGCTGTCTGCACTCAGAATATGGAAACGCACGCCGTCGATTTCGATTTGTTCACCGCGCTTGGGGAGGCGGCCGAAGGCTTTAGAAACGAGACCACTGACGGTGTCATATTCGCTGTCGTCAAAATGTGTCCCGAGGGTCGCGTTGAGATCGGCGATTTCGGTTTGTGCCTTGACGCGCCAGATGCGGGGTTGTTCGGCGATAAGGTTGTCGGCTTCTTCATCGTAGTCATATTCGTCCTCGATGTCGCCGACGATTTGCTCCAGCACATCTTCGATGGTGACCAGGCCAGCGACTCCGCCGTACTCGTCAACGACGATGGCGATGTGGTTGCGCGAGGCGCGGAACTCGCGCAGCAGTACATTGAGGCGTTTGGATTCGGGCACAAAGACAGCCGGGCGCAGGGTGTCTCGCAGATCAATTTCTTCGTTCGCGCAAAGCCGTAGCAAGTCTTTGGCTAGCAGGATGCCAATCACCGTGTCACGGTCACCTTCAACCGCTGGGAATCGCGAGTGAGCGGTCTCTATTACGAAAGGCAGGATGCTGTCGCGCGCGTCGTTGATGTCGATGACATCCATCTGGGCCCGCGGAATCATGATTTCGCGTACCTGCATCTCGGAGACTTGCATGACCCCTTCGATCATTGACAGGGCATCGGCATCGAGCAAGTCGTTGTCATAAGCGGCGTGCAGTAGACCGAGCAGTTCATCGCGGGTGTCTGGCTCGGGTGTGAGCCAGGCCGTCAGGGTCTGTAGCAGGTTAGGTTTTCGACTGTCGTCTTCCATGTTCGTAGGGGTCTGAATAGCCCAGATGTTGCATGATAAAGCGTTCCACCGACTCCATGGTTACCGCAGCGCTCTTGTGTTCGTGATCGTAGCCCTGCAGGTGCAAGATCCCATGAATGACTAGGTGGGCATAGTGTGCCTCGAGGGACTTGCCTTGCTCGGCGGCCTCGCGGGCGATGACCGGCGCGCAGAGGACCACATCACCACTGGCCGGTGCGGTGGCGTACACAAAAGTAAGGACATTGGTGGCGTAATCTTTGCCGCGATAAGCCTGATTAAGCTGCTGCGCCTCGGCGGTATCGGTAAGGCGCAGGGTCAGGGCCATTTCGGCCTGTTGCGCCGCCTTGACCCAGAGGCGTAATTGCGCCCGCGTCGGGATGCCCTCAGCGCGGCTGGCGATCTGGATGGCGAGTTCAAGCGGGTGTGTCATGGTTTGGTCGAGGGCTTGTGTGCATCGTAGGCCTCGATAATGCGTGCCACCAGGGGATGGCGCACCACATCTTCGTTCTTGAACTGGGTGAAGGCAATGCCGCGGACCTCGGAGAGAATCTCAGCGGCCTCCACCAAGCCACTTTTCTGGCTGCGTTGCAGATCGATTTGGGTCACATCACCGGTAATGACGGTCTTGGAGCCAAAGCCAATGCGGGTCAGGAACATCTTCATATGCTCGGGCGTGGTGTTTTGAGCCTCGTCGAGACTAATGAAGGCGTGGTTCAGGGTGCGGCCACGCATGAAGGCCAGCGGAGCGATTTCAATCACGGCTTTCTCAAACTGGCGGGTCGCTTTTTCAATCCCCATCAAGTCATAGAGGGCGTCATAGAGCGGACGCAAATAGGGGTCGACCTTTTGCACCAGATCACCGGGCAGAAAACCGAGTCGCTCGCCGGCTTCAACGGCCGGGCGAACCAAGATGATGCGCCGCACCAAGTCGCGTTCCAGGGCGTCCACTGCACAGGCCACGGCGAGATAGGTCTTGCCCGTGCCAGCGGGGCCGATACCAAAGGTGACATCGTGTTCTAGGATCTGCCGGATGTACTGGTTTTGCCGGGTTGTGCGGCCATGTAGGCCAGCGCGGCGGGTCATTAATACCGGCATGTCGGTCTCTTGCGCCTTATCAGTGCGAGCGAGGTCGGCCTGATGATTGGCCTCCACCAGGGCGAGTTGGATCTCTTCCAGGTCGAGGGGTTTCTTGGCGCGCTGGTAGAAGTTCTTGAGCAAGCGACCGGCGGTGGCGGCCTGTGCCCCGCCCAGATTGAAGACCTCGCCGCGCCGGGCAATGGTTACATTGAGGGCCGTTTCGATTTGCCGCAGGTTTTCATCCAGCACCCCGCAGAGGTTGGCCAAGCGGGTGTTGTCGGCGTCGGGAAAGGCGATTTGCACAGGTAGGTTTGCAGATCAGTTATTAATAATGACGGATCCGCGCAGGCTGTTGGGCATGGCTTGGGTGATGTGCACGGCGACAAACTCGCCGATTAACCGCTCCGGTGCCGCGAAGTTCACGACTCGGTTGTTTTCGGTACGCCCCATCAATTCGTTCGGGTCCTTTTTCGAGGGCCCTTCTACCAGCACTTGTTGCACCGTACCCACCATTGCCGCGCTGATGGCGGCGGCTTGAGTGTTGAGTTGTTCTTGCAGGCGATAGAGGCGTTGCTTGTACACCTCGCTGGGCGTGTCGTCAGTCAAACTGGCCGCCGGGGTGCCGGGGCGGGCGCTATACACGAAACTGAACGAATGATCGAAATTCATCGCCTCGACCAATTTTAAGGTCGCTTCGAAGTCTGCTTCGGTCTCGCCCGGGAAGCCCACGATAATGTCAGTGGCCAACGATAGATTAGCCCGTGCGGCCCGCAGTTTGCGGATGATGGACTTGTATTCCAGCACCGTGTAGCCGCGTTTCATCGCCGCCAGGATGCGATCCGAGCCTGATTGCACCGGTAGATGCAGATGCGACACCAGTTTGGGAAGGCGAGCGAAACAGTCGATCAGGCGCGGCGTAAATTCGCGCGGATGCGAGGTGGTAAAACGGAGGCGGCCAATGCCGGGGATCTCGGCAGCCAATTCCAGCAACAAGGCCAGGTCAGCCGTCTCGCCATCCTCCATTGCGCCTTGGTAGGCGTTTACATTCTGGCCCAGCAAAGTGATCTCTTTTACGCCCTGCGCCGCCAGTTGTGCCATCTCGGTCAGGCAATCGGCCAGCGGGCGCGATACTTCTTCGCCCCGAGTGTAGGGCACCACGCAGAAGCTGCAATATTTGGAGCAGCCTTCCATAATCGACACGAAGGCGGTGGCCCCCTCCACGCGCGGCGGCGGCAGATGGTCGAACTTCTCGATCTCGGGGAAGTCAATATCGACTTGCGGGCGACCGCTTTGATCGCGCCGAGCCAGCATTTGCGGCAGGCGATGCAAGGTCTGTGGCCCGAAAACTAGATCGACAAAGGGCGCTCGGCTGACGATGGAGGCCCCCTCCTGACTGGCCACACAACCGCCCACGCCGATGCGCAGCGCGGGGTTTTTTTGCTTCAGGGGCCGCACCATGCCCAAGTCGCTGAACACCTTTTCCTGCGCTTTCTCGCGCACGGAACAGGTATTGAACAGGATCAGATCAGCCTCTTCCGGGTTATCGGTGGGTTCATAGCCCTCTGCCGCCGCGAGCACATCGGACATTTTGTCCGAGTCGTACTCGTTCATTTGGCAGCCAAAGGTTTTGATGTAGACCTTGCGTGTCATAGTCTGGCAACCCCGTGCAGGCGCAGGACAGGCAACGAGGAAAAGGTAGTGGCAGGGTCCAGAAAATTTGGTGGTGATGGGCAGAATCGAACTGCCGACCTGTGGGTTATGAATCCACCGCTCTAACCGTCTGAGCTACATCACCGACTTGATGCGAAGGGTGCGAATTATCCCGGTCGAGCCCTGTCTATGTCAAGGATAGCTCAGGGAATGCGGGGTCGTTGGCGCGTGGAGTGGTGCGCCGCGCCAGCGCGGCAGGCGATGGGGTGACCAGCGTGCGGTAGCCCACGGCCAAAACTCGCTGAGCGTGGCGGGGGGGTGACTATCAGACTGACCCAGAAAGCGCATGGCCATCAACAAAGCCGGGAGGGGGTCTGCATTATTCAGCGGGGCGGCGAGAGTTTGTTTGGAGAGTTTGTCGCCGGCGGCATCCAGCAAGACCGGCAGGTGTAGATAGGTGGGTGTGGTCAGACCGAGAGCTTTTTGTAGGGCGATCTGGCGAGGTGTGGAAACCAGCAGATCAGAGCCTCGCACGATATGGGTAATGCCTTGTGCGGCATCGTCCACGACCACGGCGAGTTGGTAGCTATAGACACCATCGGCGCGGCGTAACACGAAGTCACCGAGATCTCGGCCCAGGTCGCAGACGACCCGGCCTTGCAGTCGATCCGTAAAGGCGATGGGCGCATTGGGCGCAAAAAAACGGAAAGCCGCATGGGGGCTTTGGTGCTGATGGCGACGGCAGGTGCCGGGATAAACCGGGCCATCAGCGCCGAGTCGGGCGTTGCGACTGATGTCCTTGCGACTGCAGGTGCAGGCATAGACCCGCTCTGTTTGGCGTAAGCGCGCCAAGGCCTCGGCATAGGCGGCCTGGCGCTGGCTTTGCCAAACGATGGCCTCATCCCAGGTGAAACCGTGCGCCTCGAGGCTGCGCAGAATGGCGCTGGCCGCACCGGGCTGGATGCGGGGTGGATCAATGTCCTCCATGCGCAAGAGCCAGATGCCGTTATGGGTGCGGGCATCCAGATAACTCCCCAAGGCCGCTACCAATGAGCCCAAATGGAGCGGGCCCGTGGGCGAGGGGGCAAAACGACCCCGATAAAGGGCCGGACCGGGACCTATCCGAGAAATTGGCACGCAAATGTGTTGTAAGTGGTTGACTAATAAAATTAGAGGCCATTATAGTGCAGGCATGTTGGAACAGCTTGATACCCTTGAAGCCAAACTGCAGCAGTTGCTAGAACGCTATCGCCTTGTTGGCGAAGAGAATCTGCAGCTGCGTCAGCGTGTTCTGGCCATGGAAAAGGCCAATCGTCAGCTGTCCGAGCGACTGTCGGCGGCAAGCACCCGGATAGAATCCCTTTTTGAGCAAATCCCATGAGCGCGGCCGGAAAAGTCATTAGCCTAGATGTCTCCATCATGGGCCGTGAATATCGCGTGGCCTGCCCTGAAACCGAGCGAGAGCGTCTTTTACAATCGGCATCGTTGCTTGACCGCAAGATGCGTGAGGTCAAGGACAGTGGCAAAGTGAGTGGTGTGGAACGCATTGCCGTCATGGCGGCGCTCAACATTACCCATGACTACATTAGCTCGCGAGGCGCGGGCGTAGAACCGGGCGAACTGGTTTCGCGGCTGACGCACATGAATGCAGCGCTTGATCAAGCCCTCGCGCCGCAGGATAATCTGCTCTGACCCTACCGCTTCCGGCGAGTTGTGTATTTTTGAACCGATTCGTATCGATAGGCTGCAGCAACAGATTGCGGGCGCGAACATGGCCTGTTCCATGGACCCGAAGCGATTGCGCCGTGGCCACCTTGAACCCCAGGGTTCAAGATAGCGATTCGTTGGTGTGTGGCGGGGTCTGCTTTCTATGATTTCTTCCCCTTTAGATGCAACCAAGACCGGTTTGCGGCGTCAACTACGCGCCGCGCGCGCATCGGTTACGGCTGAGACGCGGCGCAAGGCCGCGACCCTGATCGTCCGCTTGGCCTTGCGCGCCGGTTGGTTGCGCCAAGGTCGACGGATCGGCTTTTACATGCCGGCCAAGGGCGAACTGGATATCACCGAATTGTTGACCCGGGCCATGGCGATGCGAGTCAACTGCTTTCTGCCGGTGGTCCCTCAGGCCCGCCAGCGCACGCTGGGCTTTACCCGCATGACAGGTCGCGCTGATTGGACCCATAACCGATACGGGATTCCTGAACATGCGGTGTGGCGACCCAAGATTCGGGCCCGTCGACTCGATATTTTGTTCTTGCCTTTGCTCGGGTTTGATCAGCAGGGCTATCGCATGGG
>SXTL01000109.1 GCA_005790965.1 Burkholderiales bacterium
CGCGTTACTGTCACAAAGATGTCACGAAACACGGCTGAAGCCGTCCTATAATCGCGTACGGATGCTGGAAGACCTTTGGAGATAAATCGCAATGCTGACGGAACATACCTACAAGCCCTTTGATGAAGAACTTGAATCCATGCGCGCGCGCGTGCTGGAAATGGGTGGGCTGGTTGAGGAGCAAATGCACAACGCCATGACGGCTCTGATGGAGGGAAATCAGGCGCTGGCGCAGCAGGTTCTCGAGAATGAGGCTCAGGTCAACGCCCTCGAGGCGTCATCCGATCAGGCCTGCACCAACATCATTGCCCTGCGCTGCCCGACGGCGGGCGACCTGCGCATGGTGCTGACCATCCTTCGCAGCATTACCGATCTGGAGCGCATTGGCGATGAGGCCGTGAAGATTGCCCGCTATGCGCTAAGTACGCAGGTTGCGGACCGCGTCTTCATTCCGCGCCATACGGAGATTCGTTATCTGTCCGAATTGGCGACGCGCATGTTGCGGCAGGCCCTGAATGCCTTTGCGCGCATCGAGGTCGCCGGGATCCCCGATTTGGCTCGCCAAGATATCCAGGTGGATGAGGAGTACCACCTCATTGTGCGTCATCTCATTACTTACATGATGGAAGACCCGCGCACCATCTCGGCCTGCATTGACCTGTTGTTTGTGGCCAAAGCCATTGAGCGCGTGGGCGATCATGCCAAGAACATTGCCGAGTATGTCGTCTATATGGTGACGGGTGCCGATGTGCGCCATGTCACGCTAGAGCAACTGGAGCATGAGGTTCAGAAAGGCTGAGGCCTAGCTGCCGCTGTGGCCGCTGTGGTGGCTGTGAAAAAAAGGGCGCCGTGGCGCCCTTTTTTGTGGGTGAAGCGTGCGCCTTAGTGCATGTGCGCCGCTGGCATGGCGGCGGGCTTCATGGCGCGAATCTCGGCGGCGACCGGAAGGCGTTGCTCCTTGCCTTGGCTGTCCTTCACGCGCAGGGTCATGTCAACTTTTTCTCCAGCCTTGAGGGGAGCATGGAGGCCGATGAGCATGACATGCAGGCCGCCCGGCTTGAGGCTGACCGTCTGACCCTTGGGAAGATCGATTTGCGGGACGGCGCGCATGATCATCACCCCGTTTTCCATCTTCATGGTGTGCAATTCGACCACCTTGGAGGCTTTGCTTTCAGCCGCAATCAAGGTCATGTTGGCATCGGCCGTCAGGCTCATGAAGGCTCCGCCAGCCGGGGCGCCGGGGGCGGTGGCGCGGGCCCAAGGGTCGCTGATCTTGACGGTATCGGCCAAGGCAGTGAGGCTGAGAGAGGCGGTCAGGCAGGTAAAGACAAAGCGTTTCATAGGTAGGCTCCGAGAGTATTTGAAGGAACGCCGCAACAATAGCCCAAGACGCGGCGCGCGTCGTGCGGCAAATTGTCGCATCCGTAACAGGGGCCGGGGCCGCTAGAATGCGGCCATGATGTCAATGATAAGCCCCGAAAATCCGCTGGCCACGCCTGATCCGCAGCGTGGCCTATGGTCGGTGCGGGCGGCCTTGTTGGGCCTCGAGCTGGGCGGCGTGTGGTTGCTGGTCTTCTGGTTAGGGGCCCGCCTGCAGGGGCCGATCGTCTGGGGATTGATTGGACTGCATGCCGGCCTGATCGGGGCGGCGTTTTGGCGGCTGCGCGCCGGGCGCGAATCCACCGTGGTCGAGACCCAGATCGAACTGGCGACCGACGCGGTTCTGTTGGCGGCCCTGATCTACTTTACCGGAGGTTACGCCAACCCCTTTATTTCCCTTCTGCTGGTGCCGCTGTTGTTGGCCGCGACCCTGCTGTCGCCGCGCGCCACCTGGAGCATGGCCGTCTGGACGGTCATTCTGTATTCGCTCTTGGCGTTCTGGTACCAGCCATTGATCTTGACGGTCAGTACGGCCAACGCCATCGACCTGCATCTTACGGGTATGTGGCTCAACTTCATTTTCACCGTGCTGTTTGTGACGCTTGCCCTGGTGAGACTGTCCGCGGCCCTGCAGCGGCGTGACCGGATCCTAGCTGAGGCCCGCGAACGCGCCCTGCGCGATGAACAAATCTTCCTGTTGGGCATGCAGGCGGCCTCGGCGGCGCATGACTTGGCCACGCCCCTAGCCGCACTCAAGCTGGGGCTGGATGAACTGGGCCACGCCTACGAGGGCGACGAAGAGCTGACTCCGCCGCTTAATCGCTTGAAGCGCCAGGCTGAGCGCATGCAACACACCCTCGCCCGACTCGCGGTGGCGGCCGGCGCCGGGCGCGCCGGGGCGGCGCCGCCAGCCGAGACCTTTGAGGCCTGGCTGCGGCAGACCTTTGAGCACTGGCAATTGATGCGGCCGCAAGTGAAGGCTCACTTGGGCACGCTGCGCGATACGGCCCTGACAGAGCGTTCCCCGGTGGTCCTGGCCGCGTGGGTTTCGATCCTGACCACGGTGCTCAACAACGCCGCTGATGCCTCACCGGACGAGGTCATCCTCGAGGCCGAGGCCCATGCGGACGGTTGGCAGATCCGGGTGCTTGATCGCGGGCCCGGCTTTGCGCAAGCGGGACCCAAGTCGGGAGGCTGGGGCGTCGGCCTGAGGTTGGCCCAAGCCAGCCTAGAACGCTTGGGCGGCCGACTGGAAATGACCGCCCGCCACCCCGGTGGCGGCAG
>SXTL01000110.1 GCA_005790965.1 Burkholderiales bacterium
CCAGCGTGGCGCAGGCGCGTACGGTGCTGGCGGGGTCGGGGACATGTTCGAGCATTTCCATGCAGGTCACGACATCGAACGCGCCCGGCTCGGCGGCGGCGAGTTCTTCGGCAGTGATTTGGCGGTAATCAACCTTAAGGCCCGATTCAAGCATGTGCAGCTTGGCGACCTTGAGCGGTTTTTCGGCCATGTCGATACCGGTCACCTGCGCGCCCCGAGCGGCCATGGATTCGGAGAGGATCCCTCCCCCGCAGCCGATATCGACTACCCGCTTGCCGGCCAGTCCGGCCTGCCGGTCGATCCAGTCGAGGCGCAGCGGGTTGATCTCGTGCAGGGGGCGAAACTCGCTTTGCGGATCCCACCAGTGATGGGCCAAGGCGCTAAATTTTTCCAGTTCGGCGGGGTCCGCGTTGAGGGTTTGGGTCATGATGCGGTGGGCGTCAGAGTAGAGTGAGCATCGTACTTCTGTCGGAAGATAACTTCCAGTTGATCGATCACGCAATCGGCTTTTTCGCCGTGAATGATGTGCCGCGTCATCTGGGCAGAAACCTCATTCAGGAGGCTGTGATCGCTGTCCAGCATCGGGTAAGTGGCTTTGAGACGGCGCACGGCCTTGATAACGGATTCTTCGTCCGGGCGCGGGATGTCAAGCGGGGTCTGCGCCACAGGCTGGGCTGCAACATCCGCCGTCTGGCGTTGCAAAAGAAATTCGGCGTAATCGAGGAGACTGGCGCGCCCGCCTTCTGGCAGACTACGCCAAGCCTGAAGCAGGCGGCGTTCGGCAGCGTTCACAGGACAATCTGGCTTTGCAGGAGCGGGCTCTTCTCGATGAAGTCGAGGAAAGACTGCAGCAGTTTGCTGCGGAATTTCTCCGGCGGATAAACCAGCGAGAGTTGCCGGCGCAAAGGCGGTTCAAGCGAGACGGTCACGAGCTCGCCCAGCCGTACCTCTTTGGCAACGGTGGTGGATGAGACCACGGCTACACCTAATCCGGCCGCCACTGCGCCCTTAATGGCCTCGCGGCTGCCAAGTTCCATCGAGAGGTTGAGTTCGTCCAGGTTGACCTGATTGTTGCGGAAAAAATCATCAATGCATTCGCGCGTACCAGAACCGACTTCGCGACTGATGTAAGGCTCGCGCGCCACATCCTTCGGGCTAACGACCGTGCGTTTAGCCAGCGGGCTGTCCGGGGCGCAGATAACCACCAGTTCGTCCTGGCAGCAAACCTTGGTGACCAGATTGGGATTGTGCGATGGGGCCTCGATCAGACCCAGATCCAGGGTGTGCTCGGCCACCTTGTGTTCGATGGTCTCGGAGTTGGCGACCGTCAGGCGCGCCTGAGTGTCCGGGTGCAGGCGTTTGAACTCGCCCAGCAAGCGCGGCAACATGTATTCCGCAATGGTTGTCGAAGCCCCAATCAGGAGAGGACCGCTAACCTTGCCGGTGAGCTCTTGTACGCGGGTCTCCATTTCGTGCGAGAGACCAATAATGCGCTCGGCAAAATCGAGGACCAACTCCCCGGTAGGGGTCAGCGTAATCCGTCCATGCGCCCGCTCAAAGAGACGAGCGTTGAAATGTTCCTCAAGCTGTTTGACCTGAAAAGTCACCGCAGGCTGCGTCATGAAAAGCAACTCGGCGGCCTTGGTGAAGGACAATTGCTTGGCGACGGTATGAAAGACTTGTAACCGACGGTCTGCCATTTTTTTCTTATCCGGTGATCAATGTCCTTTATTGGAACACAAATTAGACCAGCAAACCATGCGTTAGCCGCCTTTCGTACGAAAAATGCGGCGCGATATTAAAAATCCCTCAGCATTCATCGCATTCTCTGCCCCCCATCGCTGGCTTGCGTGATATAACGCCGCATCCTCCAAGACCCCAGCCCATGGATCGCGGTTTTTACATCATCATGGCGGCGCAATTCTTCTCCGCGCTAGCCGACAATGCGTTGCTTATCACCGCGATCGCCATGCTGCGCGAGATCCACGCGCCGGCCGCTTATGAGCCCATGCTGAAATGGTTCTTCACCATTTCTTATGTCTTGCTCGCGGCCTTTGTCGGGGCCTTCGCCGACTCCATGCCCAAGGGTCGGGTCATGCTCATCAGCAACGGCATCAAGATCATCGGTTGCTTGATGCTGATCGCAGGGGTCAGTCCTCTTTACGCCTACGCCGTGGTGGGTCTGGGCGCTGCGGCCTATTCACCGGCCAAGTACGGCATCCTTACCGAATACCTGCCGCACAGCAAACTGGTCGTCGCCAACAGCTGGATCGAGGGCCTCACCGTCGGCGCCATCATCTTTGGCACCATTTTGGGGGGCTGGATGATCAACCCCGCCCTCCTCACCTGGTTTGGCGAGATCGATGCCTGGCTGCCAATCAAGATCACCTCCAGCTTATTGGACTACAGCCTGGCCATGGTCGCCGCCCTTTACTTGGTCGCCGCCTGGTTCAACGCGTATGTGCCCGACACCGGGGTGGACCACAAGCCGCTGCATAACAATCCGCTCTTTCTCCTGCGCGATTTCTTCCACTGCGTCCGCCTGCTGTGGGTCGACAAACTGGGGCAGATTACCCTTGCGGTCACCACCCTGTTTTGGGCCGCGGGCGCGACCATGCAATTCATTATGCTGCGCTGGACAGAAGAGGCCTTGCACCTGCCGCTCGACCAGGCCCCCTACATGCAGGCCATCTTCGCCGTCGGCATTGCTATCGGCGCGGCTATGGCGGGCCGTCTGATCCCCATCCACCGCTCGGTGCGCGTCATTGGCGTCGGTATCGCCATGGGCCTCGCCGCCCTCCTCATGGTGCCCATCAGCGATGCGGGCCTGGGCCTAGGTTGGGGCAAGAACTTCGTCCTCTTACTGGCCTTTGATGGCCTCTGGTTTGCCAGCGGATTAATGTTGGTCGTCGGGGCCATGGCCGGCTTTTTTGTCGTACCCATGAACGCCCTGCTCCAACATCGCGGCCATATCCTGATGGGGGCCGGTCACTCCATCGCGGTGCAGAACTTCAACGAAAACCTTGGCATTCTCGTTATGCTGGGCCTCTATACCCTGCTCGTCTCGGCACAACTCTCTGTGCAAACGGTGATTATTCTATTTGGTCTCTTCATGGCCACTGCCATGTATGGCGTGCATCGCTGGTATCAGCGCAACCTGCGCCAGCACCGCAACGACTTGGTGCGCCTCCTGCAAGCCGCACGCCATGTCCACGAACACGGCTAGGCGCACAGCCTCTACGCGAGCTTATTGAGCGCGGCGCGCGCTCCCAAAACCCTCAACCAGAGAGCTGGCCTCCTCCAAGGCGCCACTATAGGGCTTGGCGCTGTCGGACCCGTTCAAACAGGGTAATGGCACAGGCTGCACCGACATTCAGCGATTCCGTTCCGCCCGGCATGGGGATCCTGAAGCCCGTGGTTACGGCGCGTAAATCGGCGCTTAGGCCAGCGCCCTCGTTACCAAAGGCAAAGGCAGCCGGCTGGGCCAGGCTCAGGTCGTAAAGGGATTGCGCGGCCTCGAGAACTGCGGCATAGACCGGAATAGCCAATTGTGCAGCCTCCGTGACCAGGTCCGCTCCTTCGCGGATCTGCAGCCGGAACTGGGCGCCCTGCCCTCCGCGCAAAGCCTTGGGTGACCACGCCTCAGTACAGCCGCGTGATAACAAAACCTGCCGCACTCCGGCTGCCGCTGCGGTGCGCAGCAAAGCCCCCATATTGCCCGGATCCTGAATATCCTCCAGCAACAGCACATCGCCCGCCGGGAACGGAGCACCGGACATGGGCAGGTGCAGACTCGCAACTACGCCACTCGGCGTGGCCACGGGCGAGATCTGGCGCAACAGGGCCTCTGGGAAGACCACAAGCGGCGCGCCAGCCACACGCCCGGTCCAGTTGGGCAGGCTGGTTTCAGTCACCGCTACGAGGCCAAGCGAAAGATTCGCCGCCAAGGCCTCCTCGACCAAGTGGGCGCCATCAAGCAAAGTTTCGGCCGTCGCTCGCCGCGTACGGCTATCGTTTGCCAACGCCGTCAGGTGACGAAAATCGGGGTTATCGCGGGAGGAAATCCTTTTGATGCTCATGGCCGTCGATTGTACTTGCTGTAAAGACGCCTCGCCGTACACCCGACTGCAACACATCGCAGCAGCACAAAAAAAGACCCGGTCAACTGACCGGGTCAAATCCACCAAAAAAGGAGGATGGAGGAGACGCCGTTGAAGCGCTTGGGAAAGCGCCGGAGTCAACGGCATTAGTATTGTCTTATATAACTTTAGTTTTAGCAACCAATATACCAAGGGTAAGGTTAACGAGCCCCACCGCTGTGGCAGAAATGCCAAGTTCGGAAAGATCAGGCCGGCGGCTGCGCTCGTACAAGCAAGTGCGCCGTGGCAGGTACGCCGTGGCAAGAGGCTCGCCCTCTGGCCGATTGCGGTGGCAGGAGGCCACCGATTGCGTTTAGGATGCCCACCCTCTGGCCGAGGGCTTAGGGTTTGTCTAGGCGCGTGCCGGGCTGTAGTCAATCTGGATCGCGTCGGTACCCAAGGCTGCACGCAGCCCCTCGAGCAGATCATCCGCCAGTCGAACCCGCCAGGCCTCACCCAGTTTGAGGCGACAGCGGGCCCGTCCATTGTGGTAGTCAATCACGATGGGACAGCCCGTTTGCGGGTGGCAGAAGGCCTGCAACAGCCCCTGCAACGAGCCCAGCCGTGCCGAATCATTCAGGACTAGGCGTAATCCCTGAGCCTGCCGCGTGCGGAGCGTCTCCAGATCAAACAGCTCCTCAGCCGTGACCCGCAGGCCGCCGGAATAGTCGTCATGAACCGCCTTGCCGCGAACGATCAGCAGACGATCTTCCTTGAGCCATTCGCGGTGGGCATCAAATAATTCGGAAAAGATGGCCACTTCCAAACGCGCGCTGCCATCTTCCAACAGTGCAAAAGCCATCTTGCCGCGCCGGGTCATCTGCGTCCGGACCCCGGCAATCACTCCAGCCAGCAACAGCAACTCTTTCTGCGGCGTAATTTGGCCAAGCCTACGCTCCACCAGACCCTTTAGCTCCTGTCGCCAAGCGGTGAAGGGATGACCACTAAAGTAATAGCCCAGGGCCAACTTTTCCTGCACCAGTTGGGTACGGACATCCCAGAGGGGCATCTCGACCAAGGGCGGCGGCTCGTTGGCCACCGCTTCGCCAAACAAGCTGTCCTGCATTGCCCCCTGCTGACGCACCTCAGCCCATTCCATGGCCAGGCCCACACTCGCCAGCACCGAAGCGCGACTGCCATGCAGGCTATCAAAGGCGCCAGCCCGAACCAAGGCCTCGATCGCGCGGCGATTGACCAGGCGTTTGTCCACCCGCCGGCAGAAATCGAACAAGCCCAGAAAGGGGCCACTCTGGGTACGCTCCCGCACCAGATGATTGACCGCGTTCTCGCCCGTGCCCTTGACCGCGCCCAAACCGTAACGCACCTCGCTCCGTGAGACCGGCACAAAGCGGTATTCACTCACATTGATGTCCGGCGCCAGCAAGGTCATGCCGTTGGCGCGCGCATCCTCAGCAAAGATTTGCACGCTGTCGGTGTCGTCCATGTCTGCCGACAAGGTTGCTGCCATAAAGGCCGCCGTGTGATGGGCCTTGAGCCAGGCCGTCTGGTAAGACACCACCGCATAGGCCGCTGTGTGCGATTTGTTGAAGCCGTATTCAGCGAACTTTTCCATGAGATCGAAAAGCTGCATGGCGAGCTTTTCGTCATAGCCCTTTTGCAACGCGCCGGCACGAAAGATCTCACGGTGCTCGGCCATCTCCTCGGCCTTTTTCTTGCCCATCGCCCGGCG
>SXTL01000023.1 GCA_005790965.1 Burkholderiales bacterium
TCGAGCATCAAAAGCTTCATGCGCCCTCCTCCCCCGCCAGCGCCAATTCCGCCGCGCGCACCACGGCGCGAGCCTTGTTGCGGGTTTCCTGCCATTCATTTTCGGCTACAGAGTCGGCGACGATGCCTGCACCGGCTTGGACGAACAAGGTGTGGTCCTTGATGACCGCGGTGCGAATAGCAATGGCCACATCCATATCGCCGTTAAAGCCTAGATAACCGACCGCACCGGCGTAGATGCCACGCTTGGTGGGTTCAAGTTGATCGATAATCTCCATCGCCCGAATCTTGGGCGCGCCAGAGACGGTTCCGGCTGGGAAGGTGGCACGCAAAACAGCCATGGCGTTAAGGCCGGATTTGAGTTTGCCTTCGACATTCGAGACGATGTGCATGACATGCGAGTAGCGCTCGACTGTCATGTTTTCGGTCACGCGCACACTCCCGATCTCAGCGACGCGACCAGTGTCGTTGCGGCCCAAATCCATCAACTGCACATGCTCGGCGCGTTCTTTGGGGTCGGCCAGCAAATCCGCTTCCAGACGCTCGTCCTCCTCGCGGGTCATGCCGCGCGGCCGAGTCCCGGCAATGGGGCGCACCGTCACGGTCTCGTCCTCCAGCCGCACCAGAATCTCCGGGCTGGAGCCCACGATCTGGAAGCCGCCCATATCGTAATAGAACATATAGGGTGAGGGGTTGAGGCTACGCAGGCTACGGTACAGCGACAAGGGGTGACCATGAAACGGCCGACTCATGCGTTGCGACAACACCACCTGCATGATGTCGCCATCGAGGATGTATTGTTTGGCCCGCTCCACGGCTGCCTTGAAACCAGCCTCACCAAATTCGGACACGGCATCCATCAGTTCGCCCCGCACCGGAGCAGGTGCATGGACGGGCTTGTGCAATTGGGCGGCCAGCGCGTTCAGCCGGGTCTGCGCCTCCAGCCAGGCGTCTGGCTCCATCGGATCGGCATAAACGATGAGGGTCAGCTGGCCGGTCAGGTTGTCGATCACCGCCAGCTCGTCTGACAGCAATAACAGAATGTCGGGGGCCCCAATGGCATCGACCTTGTTGGACTGCGCCAGCTTCTTCTCGATGTAACGAACCGTGTCGTAGCCAAAATAGCCCGACAGCCCGCCCGGAAAACGCGGCAGGCCTGGCACTGTAGCCGCCTTGAAACGGGCCATGTAATTTTCGATAAAAGCCAGCGGATCGACTGCATCGGTCTGTTCAATCGCCACCCCGTCGGTTTCAACGCTCACGAAATGACCATGCACGCGCAATACGGTACGGGCCGGCAGGCCAATAAAAGAGTAGCGTCCAAACCGTTCGCCACCCACGACCGATTCAAGCAAGTAAGAATACGGCTGGTTGGCCAGCTTCAAATACAACGACAGCGGCGTATCGAGGTCCGCCGGCAAGCGCCGCACCACCGGGATGCGGTTGTAACCCTCGCGGGCCAATTGGTTGAATTTTTCTTCGTTAAACACCGGCGCTTACTTTTTGACCACCTTCTCAGCCGCTGCCGCTAGGCTAGGCACCACGGCATCGAGATCCAGTTCGCTGACCGGGCGACCCCGGTTATAGCCATAAGGCACGCAAAAAACTGGGCAACCAGCCGCCCGTGCCGCCTGAGTATCGTTCAGCGAATCGCCAATCAACAACATCTCGGCGGGCTCGATAGCAAAGGCTTGGGCCGCATGGAGCAGGGGCAAAGGATCGGGCTTTTTCTTGGGCAATGAATCGCCGGACAGCACGATATCGAAATAGGACAACAGTCCGGTATCGCGCAGCAGCGGCAAGGTGAATTGCTCAGCCTTGTTGGTGACGCAAGCCAGCTTGAAGCCCATGTGTTGGAACTTTTGCAGGCCCTCGACCACGCCCGGAAAGGGTTGACTCTTGCGCGACACATGGGCGCCGTAATGCTTCTGGTAAATCGCTAAGGCGCGCGCATTCAGCTCAGGATCGGGTTCAGCGTGCAGATCCCGCGTCAGACAGCGTTTGACGAGTCGCGCCACGCCGTTGCCGATGTAGGTTTTGATCTCGGCCAATTCCAGCACCGGCAACGCCAATTCCTTCAACATGGCGCTGGCCGCATCAGCCAAGTCCTCCGCTGTATCAAGCAGGGTGCCGTCAAGATCAATCATGATCGCCTTGACGGGCAAAGGAAGTGTCACCGCCATGCTTAAACCTTGGCTAGCTCGGCACGCATTTCGCCGATGATGGTGTCGTACTTGTTTTTGTCAGCTTCGTTGCGTTTGCCAAATACGGCCGAACCAGCCACAAAGGTATCCACGCCGGCACGGGCGACTTCGGCGATATTGGCCGGGCCGACGCCACCGTCGATTTCAAGACGGCAGTTGTAGCCGCCAGCGTCGATCATGGTGCGGACCTTCTTGGCCTTGTCGAGCACATAGGGGATGTATTTATGTCCGCCGATGACGGGGTTCACCGACATCAGCAGCACCATGTCAAGTTTGGGCAGGGTGTATTCCAGGATGTCCAAAGGCGTGGCCGGGTTAAACACCAGGCCAGCCTTGCAGCCGCTTTCCTTGATCAGGCCGAGGGTGCGGTCGATGTGCTCGGACGCTTCCGGGTGGAAGGTGATGTAGGTGGCGCCAGCCTTGGCGAAGTCGGGGATGATGCGATCGACCGGTGTGACCATCAGGTGCACATCGATCGGCGCGGAGACACCATGCTTGCGCAGCGCCTCGCAAACCAAAGGCCCGATGGTCAGGTTGGGCACA
>SXTL01000111.1 GCA_005790965.1 Burkholderiales bacterium
GAATTGGTTGATCGGGCCGCGACCGCTGAGTCGGCTGCTGAGTAATAGCGTGCCACTGGCACACCAGAAGCCGGCCTTTCAGCCGGCTTTTTTGTCTTCGGATTGCCGCCGCGCAGGTTCAGAATGGCGCTGATCGCGCTCATGACTGATTACGGCTGGACGGATCCCTATGCGGGGCAGCTCAAAGGCGTCTTGCATCAAGAAGCCCCGGGCATTCCGGTGGTGGATTTGTTCCATGCCTTGCCCGACTTTAATGCCCATGCCGGAGCGCACCTGATCGATGCCTTTACCTTCCCGGTGGCCACTGTGGTTCTGGCGGTTGTGGATCCTGGCGTCGGTGGTCCGCGTCAGTCGGTGGCGCTTTTGGCTGATGGGGTTTGGTATGTCGGCCCCGATAACGGATTGTTGTCGGTTCGGGCCCAGCGGGCACAGCAGAGCCAAGCCTACCGTATTGCCTGGCGCCCTGAGCGGCTGTCGGATAGCTTCCATGGTCGCGATCTGTACGCGCCTATTGCGGCCCGTTTGGCCCGGGATGAAGCCAGCCGCATGATTGCTACGGGCGACTTGCAGGCTATGGAGGCCTTGCAAGTCGAGTTTGATTCCGCCGATCTGCCGCGGGTGATTTACATCGATCATTACGGCAATGCTTGGACGGGCCTGCGCGCGGCTTTGTGGGGCCCACAGGATCGTCTGCAGCTGAAGGGCCGCGCCTTACCTTGGCAACGCACCTTTAGCGAGGGCGGGAAGGGCGAAGTGTTCTGGCACAGCAACGCCAACGGCTTGGTCGAGATCGCGACGAACCGAGGCTCGGCGGCCGCCGCGCTCGGCCTGCAGGTCGGTGATCGGGTGGCATTTGTTCCATCCGGGACTGCGCCGAATTAGAACCCTTCGTCAGCGCGTAACAGGCGCCACTGCCCCAAGGGTAGATGGCCAAGCATGATTCGCCCAATCCGGACCCGCTTCAGGCCGACCACGGTGAGGCCCACCAATTCACACATACGGCGGATCTGTCGCTTCTTTCCCTCTTTCAGGATAAAGCGCAGCTGGTCTTCGTTCTGCCAGCTGACCTTCGCAGGGCGCAGGGCCTTGCCGTCCAAAGAGAGGCCATGATTCAACAGTCGGAGTCCGGCTGAATCCAGCGATCCCGCGACGCGTACCAAATATTCTTTCTCAATACTCGAGTTCTCGCCAATAAGTTGCTTGGCAATCCGCCCATCCTGGGTTAAGACCAGTAGGCCGGTCGAATCGATGTCCAGTCGGCCGGCCGGGGCCAGACCTTTGAGCCAGGCCGGGGAGAAGGGGCTGGTGCGGTCCTCGTCCCAGCGATGCTCGGGCTTAACCAAAACGACCGCAGGTTCATAGCCGGGTTCGGGCTGCCCGCTGACATAGCCAACCGGCTTGTGCATCAGGATGGTAACGCGTTGCGCTTGTTGCAGATTGGCCTCGCGCGTCAGCCGTATTTCGCAGTCCGGCGCGACCTTGGTGCCGAGCAGGCTGATCTGGACACCATTGACCCAGACCCAGCCGCGTTCGATATAGGTATCCGCCTCACGGCGAGAACAGAGTCCGCGTTCAGACATGAGCTTGGATAGACGAACGGGTTCAGACATGTTTTTCCAGGACGGTTTTCAGATATTGGCCGGTAACGCTGGCGGGGTTGGCTGCCACCTGCTCCGGCGTGCCTACGGCAATGATACGCCCGCCGCCATCGCCTCCCTCAGGGCCAAGGTCCACAATCCAGTCGGCGGTTTTGATGACATCCAGAGTGTGCTCGATGACAAGAATGGTGTTGCCGCGCTCGACTAGGCGTTGCAGAACCGAGAGGAGCAGGGCTATGTCATGAAAATGGAGGCCGGTGGTCGGCTCATCAAGAATGTAAAGGGTACGACCGGTGTCGCGCTTGGACAATTCAAGGGCCAGTTTGACGCGCTGCGCCTCACCCCCCGACAGCGTGGTGGCCGATTGACCAAGCCGGATGTAGGACAGTCCGACATCCACGAGGGTCTGCAGCTTGCGAGCGACCACCGGCACAGCCGCAAAGAAGGCGCGCGCCTCCTCGACCGTCATCTCCAGGATTTGGCGGATATTCCGGCCCCGGTATTCAATCTCCAGGGTCTCGCGGTTATAGCGCTGGCCGTGACAAACATCACAAGGGACATAGATGTCGGGCAGAAAGTGCATTTCAACCTTGATGAGGCCATCGCCCTGACAGGCCTCGCAGCGACCCCCCTTGATGTTGAAGGAAAAGCGCCCTGGCTCATAACCCCGTTCACGGGCCATGGGCGTACCGGCGAAAAGATCGCGGATGGGAGTAAATAGCCCGGTGTAGGTGGCCGGATTGGAGCGCGGGGTGCGGCCGATCGGCGATTGATCGACATTGACCACCTTGTCGAAGAACTCGATGCCGGTGATTGAATCAAATGGGGCTGGGGTGGCGGACGCCCCGTTCAGCTGGTTGGCTACTTGGGTGTAGAGGGTATCGTTGATGAGGGTTGATTTGCCCGATCCGGAGACGCCCGTGATGCAAATGAACTGTCCCAGCGGGAGGTCGAGGGTGACCGATTTCAGATTGTTGCCGCGAGCCCCGGTCAGGCACAGGCGCCGGTCCTCGCGTCCTGGACGCCTTTGTTTGGGCAGGGCAATGGCCCTTCTTCCCGAGAGGTAGTCCGCTGTAAGTGAGCGATCACTAGCAAGAATGTCCTGAAGCGTTCCAGCGGCGAGAACTTCGCCACCATGCTCCCCCGCTCCGGGCCCCATATCAACGATATGGTCGGCGGCGCGGATGGCGTCTTCATCATGTTCGACAACAATCACGCTATTTCCCAGGTCGCGGAGGTGGCGCAGGGTGCCCAGAAGACGCTCGTTATCGCGTTGATGCAGGCCAATAGAGGGTTCGTCCAGCACATAGAGGACCCCGGTTAGGCCAGAGCCGATCTGCGAGGCAAGACGAATGCGCTGGGCCTCGCCACCCGACAGGGTGTCAGCGGAACGATCTAGCGACAAATAGTCTAGGCCGACATTATTGAGAAAACCGAGACGGGCGCAAATTTCGCGGACGATCTTGTCAGCGATCTGGGCGCGATAGCCTTCCAGTTTGAGGGTTTCAAAAAATGCCAGGCAGTTGCGGATGGGCAGATGGGCCAGTTCATGCAGATGGGCGCCGCCCAGCGTGATATGGCGAGCCTCGCGCCGCAAACGGCTGCCCGCGCATTCCGGGCAGGTGCGGGTAGCGATGTATTTGGCCAGATCCTCGCGCACCATTTGCGATTCACTTTCTTTGTAACGCCGCTCCAAGGTGGGGATGACGCCGTCAAAGGCATGCTTACGCGGCTGGGCGCGGCCATTCTCGCCCAGGTAATGGAAGCTGATGACCTCATTACCACTGCCAAACAGGACAATCTCGCGGACGCGTTCGGGCAGATCATCCCAAACGGTTTCGATGTCGAAGCCATAGTGGAAGGCCAGAGCCTCGATCATGCGGTAGAAAAAGGCGTTGCGCCGATCCCAACCCTTGATGGCCCCGGAGGCGAGAGACAGGTGCGGGAAGGCGACCACCCGCTCAGGGTCGAAGAATTGGATCAGACCGAGTCCGTCACAACGCGGGCAGGCGCCCATGGGGTTGTTGAACGAAAACAGGCGCGGCTCGAGCTCGGGCAGGGCGTAGTCACACACCGGACAGGCAAAACGGGCCGAAAACAGATGCTCCTTGCCGGAGTCCATCTCCACAGCCAAGGCCCGTCCGTCGGAATGCCGCAAGGCCGTTTCAAACGACTCAGCGAGGCGCTGCTGGATGTCCGGGCGGATCTTGATGCGATCAATAACCACCTCCAAGGTGTGCTTCTTGTTTTTGTCCAGTTTTGGAACGGCATCGATCTCAAACACCTCGCCGTCCACGCGCACCCGTACGAATCCCTGAGCGCGTAATTCATCAATGAGGTTGGCTTGTTCACCTTTGCGTCCCACGATCAGGGGCGACAAGATCATCAGCCGCGTCTCCTCGGGCAGGGCCAGCACTTGGTCGACCATCTGGGAAACGGTCTGAGCCGACAATTCAATGCCATGATCGGGACAGCGTGGCGTACCGGCACGGGCGAACAGCAACCGCAAATAATCGTGGATCTCCGTCACCGTACCCACGGTGGAGCGGGGGTTGTGACTGGTGGCCTTCTGCTCGATCGAGATGGCGGGCGAGAGCCCCTCGATGAGATCGACATCGGGCTTCTCCATCAATTGCAAAAACTGCCGCGCAGAGGCCGACAAGGACTCAACATAGCGACGCTGGCCCTCGGCATACAAGGTGTCAAAGGCCAGCGATGACTTGCCGGAACCGGAAAGGCCGGTGATAACGATCAGTTGGTGCGGCGGCAGATCCAGGCTGATGTTCTTCAGGTTGTGGGTGCGAGCACCGCGGATGCGGATCATGGATGGGCCGAATTTATTGTAAACCGACTAATATACGCGCTCTTTGCCTTGTTATGACACTTCGATTTGACTGTGACTACATCCACCGCCCCCGCCTCTTCCCCGCTGCTCCCTTCTGAACGCCGTGCGGCCATCTCGCTGGCCGGTATATTTGGTCTGCGTATGCTGGGCATGTTCCTGATCCTGCCGGTGTTTGCCATTTATGCGCAGGATTTGACGGATGACCATACCCTGATTGGCCTCGCGTTGGGGATTTATGGCTTGACCCAAGCCCTTTTGATGATCCCGTTCGGAATGGCTTCCGATCGTTTTGGTCGCAAGCCCGTCATTATCCTGGGGCTACTGATCTTTGCCCTGGGTAGCCTGTTGGCGGCCAGCGCGGATAGTATTTACGGC
>SXTL01000024.1 GCA_005790965.1 Burkholderiales bacterium
CGTGCTGTTTGCCGCACTGCGCACAGAGAACACGCGGGATGTGAACGCGCAGATGATGAATGAGCAGGCCTCGCGCCTCCTCACCAATGTGCGTTTTCTGCTCGACTCACCAGCCGAGGCGGGACTTGGCCTCACCGGTGGACATGCGCTTACTGATGTCTTTCAGGGCCACGATCGAGAGGCCGGCCTGAGTTTGCAGATTTTGCAGGCGCGATTGCAGCTCGTTGATGACATGGCGCTGGCGGTCCAGAGCGGTGCAGTAGGCCGCGCCGGATGCGAGTTCTGTCAGCAGCCACTCCGGATTGCCATGATTGCCGGGGAAAGTTTTGATGAAATGGGCGCGGGGCATGCCGCATTTATTGACGGCAATGTCCATGATGGCGCGTTCTTCGACGCGTACTTGTTCGACCATGCCGCGCACGCTTTCACAGAGCTGGTCGACCTGACGGGCCGCGAAACGGATACTGAGGATGTGCCGAGAGATGTCGTCCTGAAGCTTTGCAGCCTGCTTACTGTCGGCACCGTAACGAGCGCTGGCCTTCACGAGTTTGGCTTGCAAGTCGCGCAGCAGGGTAAAGCGTTCGATGGCTTCGCTTTTGAGCAGGGCGAGGTTGGCGGCGGTGGCGGCGGCACGACGGGATTCGTCGTCTTCGCCATCGTCTTCTGCCCCGGCGTCATCTTCCACCGCATCTGTGGCGAGGGGCATGTCGTCGCCACTGTCAGTGGTAAAGCCGTCGACCAATTCCTCGACGCGCATCTCATCGCGCTCGATGCGGCCCCACAGTTCGAGGATTTGTGCCAAGCTCAGCGGGCAGGCCGAGATGGCTTGCATCATGTGCTTCAGGCCTTCCTCGATGCGTTTGGCGATGGCGATTTCTTTCTCGCGGGTCAGGAGTTCGACTGAGCCCATCTCGCGCATGTACATACGCACGGGGTCGGTGGTGCGACCGAATTCGGCATCCACCGTTGAGAGGGCGGCCTCGGCCGCCTCAGCCGCGTCTTCATCGGCCACCACGGCCGGGGTCTCATTCATGAGGAGCGTTTCGGCATCCGGTGCTTCGTCGTAAACCTGGACCGCCATGCCGTTCAGCATGGTGACAACCCCTTCCAGCTGATCCGCTGCGAGATCGGGCAGGTGATCGTTGATCTCCGCATAGGTCAGGTAGCCCCGCTCTTTGCCAAGCAGGATCAACGCTTTCAGGCGTGTACGCGCGATCTCAGTGGTTTCAGCGCTGCCGTTTTCTGCCAGCAGCAGTTCCGGAATGGTCTTTTTGGGCGCCGCCGCCCGTTTGCTCGGGGCGGATTTGGATGGGGTGACCTTGGAATTCTCGGCCTTGGGATTGGTTTTCGGGGCAGATTGGGTCGGCATCGCTGGCTATAGAGAGTAAGGTCGGCTGAACCGGGGATTGTACACGATGGACCCTTGGTATTGCGAAAAGCGTGGTTATGTGACGCTTTTGGAAGGAGTTTTATTTTCTCTGGCCGTTCGTGGGCGGGGAGAACTTTTTTACGGCCCCTACCTAGGAGCGATTTTTTTGCTCAGCAGTGCTGCTTGCAGTGCGGCGCGTTCTGCTGCGGAAAGCTCGCTGGGTTTTTTTCCAGAAAGGCGGCTCACATCCAGACGGCTGGCTTGGGCATCAAGGCTCGCCAAGGCCCCCGCAAACTCGGCTTCGGTATCGTATTGGTCATCCCAGCGCAGGATCTCTTCTACAGCGGCGCGGACGATGGCTCCATGATCACCGGCGCGGAACTCTTCAATAAGGTCGCGGCTGTTGGTTGTTTGAGGCTGTAAGTGCAGGTGGTCGAGTAGGGCCAGTACGGCCTGTCCGGCGGCTTGACGCGCCTGAAAGCCAGCGGGGATACGGCTGGCCCGCTGGGGGTCGTGCAGAAGGCCCTGTAGCAACACAAATTCAGGGCCGCGGAGCAGGAGTTTTGTCAGTGGGCGCGGGACTGGCTGGGCCCGTTGCGGGGCAGGAGAGCGAAATGGAGGTGGGGCGGCAACGCCGGCGAGTTCGGATAGCCGTTGCCGCAAGCTACGGGCCAGCAGGGGAGCACTGCGGATCTGGTCCAGGTAGGGTATGGCCAGAGTGGTGAGGCGGACCTGTCCTTCCGGGGTGTTGAGGTCCAGGTCGCGGCTCAAGGAGCCGAACAGAAATTCGGACAAGGCCTGTGGGCGTTTCTGTAGGTCCTTCCAGGCCTCTAGTCCCTGCGTGCGGACGAAGCTATCGGGATCTTCGCCCTCTGGCAAGAAAACAAAGCCAATCTGCTTGCCATCCTGTAGGGCAGGGAGACAGTTTTCCAGTGCCCGCCAAGCGGCCTTGCGGCCGGCGTTGTCGCCATCAAAAGCAAACAGGATTTGGTCGACACGGCGGAGCAGGCTGTAGACCTGGTCGGCGGTCACGGCTGTGCCGAGCGTGGCCACGGCGTTTTCGGCACCGGCCTGGGTTAGCATGACGACATCCATGTAGCCTTCAACGACCACGACACTGTCGGCTTGTTGAATGCTGCGCCGGTTTTCGAACAGCCCATAGAGTTCGCGTCCCTTGTGAAATAGGGGTGTCTCGGGCGAGTTGAGATATTTCGGTTTGCCGTCGCCGAGGAGTCGGCCGCCAAAACCGATCAAGCGGCCGCGGTCATTGCGGATCGGGAACATGATCCGATCGCGAAAACGGTCGTAACGCTTGCCTTGTTCGCCGTTAATGACGAGGCCGGCCTGTTCGGCTTCGGTGCTGGCGTAATCGGGTAAGGCTCCAGCCAGGCCCTGCCACTCGGCGTCGCTGTAGCCAAGTTCGAAACGGAGCGCCGTAGTACCGGTGACACCGCGCTGTTTCAGGTAGTCGATGGCGGGCGGATGGCGCTTGAGCGCATTGCGATAATGCTGGCCGGCCGCCTCCAGTAAGGCGGTGAGGCGGGTATTAAGATCATTTTCGGGGCGCGTACCGCGTTCGTCTTCGGGGACTTGCAGCCCTACGCGTCCGGCGAGGTCCGTGACGGCATCGACAAACCCCATACCGCCGTATTGCATCAGAAAGGTAATGGCGGTGCCGTGCGCTCCGCAGCCAAAGCAATGATAGAACTGCTTGGTCGGACTAACACTGAACGAGGGCGACTTTTCGTTGTGGAACGGGCAGCAGGCCTGATAGTTGGCGCCGGCCTTTTTGAGCGGCACTTGCCGGTCAATGACCTCGACGATATCCGTCCGGTCGAGCAAGGTCTGGATGAAGTCCTGGGGGATCATGGCCCAGGAGGGGTATCAGACGAGGGCGGCCTTGACGGCGCCCGAGACGGCAGTCACATCGGCACGACCAGCCAAGCGGGGTTTGAGCAGGGCCATGACTTTTCCCATGTCGCGCGCCGAGGCCGCACCGGATTCGGCAATTGCGGCCTGGATGGCGGCATTGATTTCTTCGGCGGAGAGGGGGCGCGGCAGATAGTCGGCCAAGACCGTGAGTTCGAAGGCCTCGCGCTCGGCCAAGTCTTGACGCCCGGCAGCCGCGTACTGGGTCAGCGAGTCCTTGCGTTGTTTGCCGAGTTTTTCGAGGATAGTGATAACCCCGCTGTCGTCGAGTTCGATGCGTTCATCAATCTCGCGTTGCCGAATGGCGGCAACGAGCAGGCGGAGAGCCGACAGACGATCGGCTTCACGGGCACGCATGGCCGACTTCATGTCATCCTGAATGCGGATTTTGAGCGACATCGTGCGATTGGCCCGGAGAGTTCAGTCGGATCCGGGCGTTGCCACCCGTGTCCGGAACTGGATCAGTACAGCTTCGGGGGCAGAGTCTGGCTGCGCGTGCGCTTGTATTGGCGCTTCACGGCGGCGGCCAGCTTGCGCTTGCGCTCGTTGGTGGGCTTTTCGTAAAACTCACGGGCACGCAGCTCGGTCAGCAGACCGGTCTTTTCGATGGCGCGCTTGAAGCGACGCATCGCGACTTCAAACGGCTCGTTTTCTTTGAGGCGAACATTCGGCATGGCAAAATCCGATAAAAAAGAGCGGTGATTATAGGCACGGTAGCCAGTAATTACAAGTTATCCTATGCGTTATGTTGGTCTTGGGTATCGAATCTTCTTGTGATGAGACGGGCGTGGCGCTGTATGACACGGTCGCCGGGCTGCGTTCGCACGCCTTGCATACTCAGGTGGAGATGCACGCCGAATACGGTGGGGTCGTGCCGGAGCTGGCCTCGCGTGACCACATTCGGCGGATTGTGCCCTTGACGCGGCGCGTTTTAGAGGCGGCGGGCGCGGCCCTCGATACGATTGATGCCATCGCTTATACCCAAGGGCCGGGTCTGGCAGGGGCCTTGCTGGTGGGGGCGAGTTTTGCGCAAGGGCTTGCGGTTGGCTTGGCTATTCCTGCCATTGGGGTGCATCACCTTGAAGGCCATTTACTCTCGCCCCTCTTGGCTGAGCCGCGTCCCGAGTTCCCCTTTGTGGCCTTGTTGGTGTCCGGTGGGCATACGCAGTTGATGCAGGTCGATGGGGTTGGGCGTTACACCTTGTTGGGCGAAACGCTGGATGATGCGGCGGGCGAGGCCTTTGACAAGACTGGGCAACTGCTGGGTCTGCCCTATCCTGGGGGACCAGAGATTGCGCGCTTGGCAGAGCAAGGCGATGCCTTTCGCTATCCCTTGCCACGGCCGATGTTGACCAGTGGGGACCTTGATTTCAGTTTTAGTGGCTTGAAGACGGCGGTGCTTAATCTGGTGCATAAGCACCCCGAGGCCCGGCGCGAGGATGTGGCCGCTGCCTTCCAGGCCGCTGCGGTGGATGTTCTGGCCGGCAAGGCCTTGAAGGCGCTCAAGCAGACGGGATTTAACCGTTTGGTGATTGCTGGCGGAGTCAGTGCCAATACCTTGTTGCGCTCGCGTTTAAATGCCGAGGCGGCGCGGGTGGGGGCAACGGTCTATTACCCACCGCTGGCCTTATGTACCGATAACGGGGCCATGATCGCTTATGCCGGGGCGCAACGGTTGATTGCGGGTGCGCCGGCCTCGGACGGCGTTTTTACGGTTCGGCCGCGTTGGGATTTAAGTGAGTTGCTGGCTGCTTGATGGAAACCGCAGCGGGTAGCGTCAAGGCCGCGGTGCGAAACTAAAGTGGTTGTCCACCCATTGTTGCAGGTGCAGGAGGCGCAAGGCCTCATCTGGGAAGATCAGGGCTAGCGAGGCGCTGCCGAGGAGCAACACGAGGGTAAAGGAGCCGAGCACGCTGGCGGGCCGCAGCCAACCCCAATAGCGAGCCGCGACATAGACCATATCTTTCTCGTGTTCGGCGAGGCTTAGCCAGTAGCGCAACATACCGATCACCAGATAGACGCTGTAACCACCAGCCAGCGAGGCGAGCACAATGCGGAATACCGACAGCATGTCGATCTGGTCGATTCCTTTGTAGAACAGGGAGACGGCCCCCACGGCAATGGAGGCAAGAAAGGCGAGGGCGATGTTGATAACGAGTCGCTGCCGTTCGCGGGCCAGGTCGCGCTGGCGACGGATGAAGAAGTCGTCAATCTCGGCCTTGAAGTACTCGGTTTTTTCCTGCACCAAGGCTGAAATCTCGGCCTTCATGACCGCTATGCGCTGGTCCAACACGCCCGACATACGCTCGGCGGCATAGTCCACGAGTTCGCGCACATCGTCCTTGGTTAGGCTGCGCTGGTCGTGCAGTTCCTGGGAGATTTTGTCCAGCTTGGCGTCGATTTCCTGGCTGGCGGTCCCAACCACGGCCTGTAACTCGCTCCCGGCCTGACGCACGGCGGATTGCATGACGGCGTCTAAACGGTCACCGGCGCGATGGATAACCTCGCTCGAGGCGGCGCTCAGGTTATCGCGCGCATAGTCCATTTCCTTTTCGAACCAGGCCATGACTCATCCCTCACGATTTGCGAAAACCGCTTTCCTCGCCTCGGATGAGGCGCTGGATGTTGCTGCGGTGCCGCCAGAAGATTAGGGTGACCAAGATAATGAGCGCGCCTAGGCCGGGTTCGTCCAGCCAGGCGGCAAAGAAAGGCGCCGCAGCGGAGGCCGCAAGGGCTGAAAGCGAGGAGACCCGGGTCAGGGCGAAGACAACCAGCCAGGTTAGCAGGGTGGCAAGGCCGAGTAAGGGATTGAGGGCGAGGAGAACGCCGAGAGCGGTCGCGACGCCTTTGCCGCCCTTGAAACGGAAGAAAACAGGCCAGAGGTGGCCGATGAAGGCGGCCAGTCCGGCGAGTGCGGGGAGCCAGCTATGGGTCGAAAATTGTGTGCCCACGAGCATGGCGAGCCACACCGCCAAGGCGCCCTTGAGGCCGTCACCGAACAGCGTTAAGGCGGCAATCTTCTTGTTGCCGGTGCGTAGCACATTGGTGGCGCCGGGATTGCCAGAACCGTAGCTGCGCGGATCAGGCAGACCGAAGGCACGCGAAAGCAGCACGGCGGCAGACAGGGAGCCGAGTAGATAGGCCACAAGGAGAGTCAGCAGGAGGGGCATCATGGCCTGTAGAATAGCAGACCTTGATTGCATCGCTGATGTGTTGATTCCATGGACATCCTTTTCCTGCACGATTTTCGTCTTGATCTCACCATTGGCCTTTACGAATGGGAGCGCCAAGCCCCACAACCGGTCATTATTGATTTGGAGATCGGCCTGTACGACCACAAGGCGGGCCATAGTGATGCCATTGCTGACACCATCGACTACGGTCGGGTGGCACAGCGTATTCAGGAAAGCCTAGTGGGCAAGAACCTGCGTCTGGTTGAGACCTTAGGTGAACATATTGCCGAGATTGTCCGCGGAGAATTTGGTGCGCCCTGGGTGCGGATTACGGTGCGCAAGCTGGCTATTCTTAGCAATGTCAAAGAGTTAGGGATCATTATCGAGCGCGGCAGTCGGCTCTGATGAGTGGGATAGATGGGATCGGGATAAGAACGGGATAAGTCGGCCTCGTGTAGAATTGCGCGGTTTTTAAGCACGCCATCTGGTCCGCGCCCAAATATGAATCGCATCCGCAACTTTTCCATCATTGCCCACATTGACCATGGCAAGTCGACGCTCGCCGATCGCTTGATTGAATATTGTGGGGGTCTGGAGCGGCGCGAGATGGATGCCCAAGTCCTCGATTCCATGGACCTGGAAAAAGAGCGCGGCATCACCATCAAGGCACAGACGGCGGCACTCGCCTACAAGGCGCGGGATGGAAAAACCTATGACTTGCACCTGATTGATACCCCGGGTCATGTCGATTTTTCCTATGAAGTGTCCCGTTCCTTGTCCGCCTGCGAAGGGGCTCTGCTGGTCGTGGATGCCTCGCAGGGCGTCGAGGCTCAGACGGTGGCGAACTGCTATACCGCCACGGAGTTAGGCGTTGAGGTTTTTCCGGTGCTGAACAAGATCGATTTGCCGGCGGCCGACCCGGATCGGGTCGCGGCAGAGATCGAGGACATTGTCGGTATTGATGCCAGCGATGCGGTGCGTTGCTCGGCCAAGACGGGTCTCGGGATCGAGGAGGTGCTTGAACTGGTCGTGGCGCGGGTGCCGTCGCCCAAGGGTAATCCGGATGCGCCCCTCAAGGCCCTGATTATTGATTCCTGGTTCGACAATTATGTCGGCGTCGTCATGCTGGTGCGTGTAGTGGATGGCGTGCTGAAACCGAAGCAAAAGATTCGCTTGATGGCCTCCTCCGCCGAGTTTCTGTGCGAACAGGTGGGTGTGTTCACGCCCAAGTCGGTGCAGCGCGAGCAACTGTCTGCGGGCGAGGTGGGTTTTATCATCGCCGGTATCAAGGAGTTGCGCGCCGCCAAGGTGGGAGATACCGTCACCTTGGTGAGTGAGCCGGCCGCCGAGCCCCTGCCTGGCTTCAAGGAGGCCCAGCCGCAGGTTTTTGCGGGGCTTTATCCGGTTGATTCGCACGAATATGACAGCTTGCGCGATGCCCTGACCAAGTTGCAGCTCAACGATGCGGCCCTGCATTTTGAGCCGGAGACCTCGCAGGCGCTGGGCTTTGGCTTTCGCTGCGGTTTTCTCGGGCTGCTGCACATGGATCTCGTGCAGGAGCGTCTGGAACGGGAGTACAACCAGAACCTGATCACAACGGCTCCATCGGTCGAGTACGAGGTGGTGATGAAGGATGGCACCTTGGTTGAGGTGGAAAACCCTGCCCGTCTGCCAGACCCGTCCAAGATCGAGGCAGTGCGGGAACCAATCATTACCGCGACTATCCTGGTCCCGGAGGAATATCTGGGCAATGTGATGACCTTGTGCAACCAGAAACGCGGTAGCCAGGTGGACATGCGCTACATGGGCCGTCAGGTGATGCTGAAATATGACCTCCCGCTCAACGAGGTGGTCATGGATTTTTTTGATCGGCTCAAGTCAACCTCGCGCGGTTACGCCTCGCTGGACTACGAATTCAAGGAATTCCGGGCCGACGATTTGGTCAAGCTGGATGTCCTCGTCAACAGCGAAAAGGTAGATGCCCTGTCGCTGATCGTGCATCGCTCGACCGCGCAATACCGGGGCCGCGAACTGGTCGCCAAGATGCGTCAGTTGATTCCGCGCCAGATGTTTGACATCGCTGTGCAGGCGGCCATCGGCGCACACATTATCGCCCGCGAGACCGTCAAGGCGTTGCGCAAGAATGTGCTGGCCAAGTGTTACGGTGGCGATATTACCCGCAAGAAAAAGCTACTTGAGAAGCAGAAGGAAGGTAAAAAACGCATGAAACAGGTCGGTAATGTCGAGATCCCGCAGGAGGCCTTCCTGGCCATCTTGCAGATCGGAGACGGGAAATGAATTTCGCCCTCATCCTGTTTACGGCGACGCTGGTGACGGGTGGAGTCTGGTTGGTCGATCACCTGCTTCAGCGTTACCGTCCGGCTGCGCGGCGGGCCGAGGGCGCCAAGCTGCCCCTGTTGGTCGAATATGCGCGCAGTTTCTTCCCGGTCATTCTGGCGGTCTTCTTGCTGCGATCTTTCTTGGTCGAGCCGTTCAAGATCCCGTCCGGCTCGATGATCCCGACCCTGCAGATCGGGGACTTTATCCTGGTCAACAAGTATGAGTATGGCATTCGCCTGCCGGTGATTAACCAGAAGGTCCTTTCGCTGGGCGAACCGCAGCGGGGCGATGTCATGGTCTTCCGCTTTCCGCAGGATGAGCGGCTCGACTACATCAAGCGGGTGGTCGGCGTGCCGGGCGATACGATCGAGTATCGCGCCGACAAGCGCCTGATCATCAATGGCCGCCCCGTCGCCTGGACGCCGACAAGTGAATATGCCTATGAGGCGGGCGGGTTAAACTGGGTGCGTGGCCAGCAGTATCGTGAGGCCCTTGATGCCGGGACGCATACCAGTCTGGTCGTGCCGAGCATGCCGCCGGTGATCGAACATCAGGTCCAGGGTGATTTTGCTTTCCGCGACAATTGCCGTTATGAAAATGCTGGTTTTCGTTGCACCGTACCGGTGGGGCACTATTTCATGATGGGTGATAACCGTGATGCCAGCAACGATTCGCGTTATTGGGGTTTTGTCCCCGACCGGAATATCGTGGGGCGGGCTTTCTTTATCTGGTGGAACTTTGACGATTTCGCTACGGCCCTTAAAAATCTTGGGGCCCCCAAGCGGATTGGCCGGTTGATTGCGGATGTCTGATCTTTTATTACGACTTCAGGAACGGCTGGGCTATCACTTTCAGGTCCCGCAGATTCTGATCGATGCCTTGACCCACCGCAGTTTTGCGGCCAGCAACAACGAACGGCTTGAGTTTCTCGGCGACGGAGTCCTTAATCTCTGTATCGGCCTCCTGCTTTACGAGCGTTTTCCGCAGATCAAAGAAGGTCGCCTGTCGCGTCTGCGCGCCAATCTGGTCAGCCAGCAGCCCTTGTACGAGATTGCAACGGATCTGCGTTTGGGCGAGTTGCTGCGCTTGGGTGAGGGCGAGGTGCGCAGTGGCGGAACAGGGCGCCCCTCCATTTTGGCTGATGCGCTAGAGTCCGTGTTCGGCGCTGTCTTGCTGGACGGGGGATTTGAAGCGGTACGCGGAGTAATTTCTCGTTTGTTCTCGACCCGGTTGGCCGGCATTGATCCGGAGCAACAGGGCAAAGACGCCAAGACCCGTCTGCAGGAGTGGCTGCAGGGGCGGCGTCTCAATCTGCCCGTGTACACCTTGCGTGATACCCAAGGTCAAGCGCATGCGCAGACCTTTGTGGTCGAGTGTTGCGTTGCTGCGCTAAGCGTGCGAACGGAAGGTCAGGGCGCCAGCCGTAAGGCGGCAGAACAGGCCGCCGCTGAGGCGGCGTGTGCGTTGCTGGAATCGCCGACATGAAGCTTGCCAGTGCAGAGACGCCTATGAAGACAGGACTGATCGCCATCGTCGGGCGTCCGAATGTGGGCAAGTCCACCTTAGTCAATACCTTGGTCGGGGTCAAGATCAGTATTACTGCCGATAAACCACAGACCACGCGCCACCGCATCCTTGGGGTGCGTACCGAGACCGATGCCCAATTCGTGTTTGTGGATACGCCGGGTTACCAAACCCGGCACAAAAGCCAGCTCAACACTGCCATGAATCGCACCGTCCAGCAGGCCCTAGCCGAGGTCGATGTGATCCTTTTGGTGCTGGAGGCGGGCCGCTTTAGCCCGGCCGATGCTCAGGTGTTGCAGTTGCTGCCGAAGTCGCATCCGGTTATCGCAGTCATCAACAAGGTCGACCAGTTGGCCGACAAGACCCGGCTGCTGCCAGAACTGCAAACTTTAGCCGGGCGTTTCCCGTTTGCCGAGTTGGTGCCGCTGTCGGCGCGAACGGCCAGCGATGCAGAACGCCTCTTGGCCATCATCAAACCCTATTTGCCGGAAGGTGAGGCGATGTTTGAGGAGGACGCTATTACGGATCGAAGTGAGCGCTTTCTTGCCTCCGAGATCGTACGAGAAAAGGTTTTTCGCTTGACCGGCGAAGAGATCCCCTACGGTACGGCGGTGGAGATTGAGCAGTTCACGCAGGAACCCTCTGGGATGCGGCGCATCGGGGTGGTGATCCTGGTCGATCGCGAGGTGCACAAACCGATTATCCTGGGCGCGGGCGGTGAGCGGATGAAGCGTATCGCCAGCGAGTCGCGCCAGGACATGGAACGACTGTTTGAGGCCAAGGTTCATTTGACCTGCTGGATCAAGGTGAAGACCGGCTGGATGGATAGTGCGGCCATGCTCAAGCGTTTGGGACACGAATAGCCACTCATGGCTGACCGAGTTGATCAGGCCGAGAGCTGGATCCTGCACACGCGGCCTTATCGCGAGACCAGCTTGTTGGTCGATGCGTTTAGCCGGGAACATGGACGCTTGAGCCTGGTGGCGCGGGGTGGCCGTCGCCCACTTTCCTCGTTACGGGCTCGCCTGTTGGCCTTTCAACCCCTCGCGCTGTCTTGGTTTGGCAAGGGCGCTGTGCGCACCTTGCACGCCGCTGAGTGGCAGGGTGGGTTGCGTGATCTGGCTGGCGGAACCTTGATCTGCGGTTTTTATCTCAACGAACTGCTGCTGCGCTTATTACCGGCGGAAGATGCCCACGCGACCCTATTCGACGCCTATGGTGCAACCTTGCACGCCTTGGCGGCGGGCGAGCCTGCCGAGCGTTGTTTGCGCCGCTTCGAACTGGTCTTGCTTGAAGAGATGGGCTATGCCGAGCCCTTACATCAGACGGCCGCTGGTGTCCCCATCGAGGCCGAGCGGCGTTATTTTTGGCGGCCTGAGACTGGGCTAGTGGAGAGCGCCGGGGAAGCTGACGGTGGGCCGTATACTGGCGCGATGTTGCAGGCCTTGGCGGCAGGAGACTGGTCGCAGCCAGAAGTGTTGCAGGGGAGTAAATTCCTGATGCGGGCGCTGATTGGCCATCATCTCGGGGCCGGCCAACTGCATACTCGGCAACTCCTTATCGATCTCAACACCCTCTAACCCCTCAGCTCTGATAGCGATGCCTTCATCTCTCTCCAGCCGAAAACTCGGCGTCAACATCGACCATGTGGCCACTCTGCGTCAGGCTCGTGGCACCCATTACCCAAACCCCATCGAGGCGGCCCTGCAGGCCGAAGCGGCGGGGGCCGACCTGATTACCCTGCATTTGCGTGAAGATCGACGCCATATTCAAGATGCTGATGTGTTCACCCTGCGCCCTTTGTTAAAGACGCGTATGAATCTGGAGATGGCGGTCACTGAAGAAATGATTGGTATTGCCTTGCAGGTCCGGCCTCAGGATGTCTGTCTGGTCCCGGAACGCCGTCAGGAACTTACTACGGAAGGTGGACTGGATGTGGCCGGGCAGATGGAGCGTATGCGAGATGCGTGTCAGCGGCTAGGCGCAGCGGGCATCCGGGTTTCGTTGTTCATTGATGCCGAGGCGCGGCAACTGGAGGCCGCACGCATGGTTGGGGCACCGGTTGTGGAGATTCACACTGGGCGTTTTGCCGAGGCCGAAGAAGCGTTGCTCGCCGAGGAGCTGAAGCGGATTCAGCAGGCGGTGGCAAGGGGTCTCGACCTGGGGTTGCAGGTCAATGCGGGGCATGGCTTGCATTACCAAAATGTTCAGGCCATCGCGGCCATTCCCGGGGTCGAGGAACTTAACATCGGCCACGCCATCGTGGCGCAGGCCCTCTTCACGGGCTGGATGCCCGCCGTCAGCGAGATGAAGCGCTTGATTTTGGCAGCCTAGGCTCGACTAGACCGGGCGGGAAAGGCGTTCGGTGATGGCCGCCAGATCCTCAGGCAGGCCACGCAAAACGAGCATGTCACCGGCCTGCAGGCGCGTATCCGGTGATGGGTCTGCGGCCCGAATGCCGTGGCGGCGCACCGCAACCACGGTGGCGGCGGCATCGACAAGGTCGAGTTCGCTGAGCTTGCGACCAACCGCCATCCGGTGTTTTTCGATTAACAGGGTGGTCAGCCGTTCTTGGGCATGCCCCGATTCTTCGTCATCGCTGGCGCCTTGAAAGAATCCACGCAGGGTGCTGTAGCGCCGTTCGCGCATCTGGCGGATGTGTTTGAGGACGCGTCCGAGTGGGGTGCCCGCCATCAATAGGGTCTGTGACCCGAGCATCAGGGCGCCCTCCATAACCTCGGAAACTACCTCGGTGGCGCCGGCCTGCTTGACCTTCTCGAGGTCTGTGTCATCCAAAGTGCGGACCAGGACGGGTAGGCCGGGGTGGAGATGACGAACCGCACCGAGGACCGAGAGCGCCGTCGGGGTATGGGCAAAGCTGATGACTAGGGCCTTGGCGCGGCGGATGCCCGCCGCCATCAGGACTTCCTGACGACTGCAGTTGCCGAACACGACATTGTCGCCCGCGGCGGCAGCGGCCTTGACGCGTTTGGGGTCGTGATCTAGGGCGATGAAAGGGATGCCCTCGGCCTCCAGGATACGGGCCACACTTTGGCCGGTGCGGCCGTAGCCGCAGAGGATGACATGTTCCTCAATGCCGAAGCTCTTGCGGGAGATTTCGTGGATGCCGCGCGCGCGTTCTAGCCAAGCGCCCCCACAAATCCTAAGCACGATGTGGCTACTGTGTTGGAGCAGGAGGGGAGCGATCAGCATCGAAAGCACCATGCCAGCGGCAATGGCTTGGCGTAATTGGGGTTCGAAGAGTTGACTGTCGCCCGCCAAAGTAAGCAGGACAAGGCCGAATTCGCCGGCCTGAGCGAGCCCAATACCGGTCAGCAAAGCGTCCGAGGTGTGTGGGGTGTACAGGCGTCCTAGCGGAAGGACGAGGGCAAATTTGACCAGCGTCGCGAGAAGTAGAACGACCAGCACGGCCGGTAGTTGCCCGCTTACCGTCGTCAGATCGAGGGATAGACCGATCGTGACGAAGAAAAGCCCCATCAGGACATCACGGAAGGGGCGGATATCGCTTTCCACCTGGAAGCGGTATTCCGTTTCCGAGATCAACATGCCGGCGACAAAGGCGCCCAGTGCCAGAGACAGGCCCGCCTGGGCCGTCAGATAGGCCAGACCCAAGGTGATGAACAGGACATTCAGCATGAATAGCTCGGAGGATTTGCGCTCGGCGACCAGATGAAACCAAGGGCGCAAGATGCGCTGTCCCAGAAGCAGGATAACGGCCAGAACCACGGTGGCTTTCAAGGCGGCAGCGCCCAGCGCCCAGCCTAGCCCGACGCCGCTAGCCAAGGCCGGGATAAAGATCATCAGGGGCACGACAGCGAGATCTTGGAACAGCAGGATGCCGATGATCATCTGGCCGTGCGGGGTGTCGAGTTCGCCACGGTCGGCGAGGGTCTTGCTGACGATGGCCGTGGATGACATGGCCAGGATCCCGCCCAGAACGAGGCCTTCCGTCATGGAAAAGCCCAGTGACCAGCCGATGCCAGCGGCGACCAACAGGGTCAGGCCAACCTGCAAGCTACCTAGTCCGAAGACCAAGCCGCGCATGGCTCGCAAACGGCTGAGGGAAAATTCTAGGCCGATCGAGAACATCAGGAAGACGATGCCAAACTCGGCCAGGGTGTGGGTCTCGGTATCGTTGTTGGCGAGGCTGAAACCCGATGGGCCCATTAGGGTCCCGACCGTAACATAGCCCAGCATGGCCGGCAGGCGCAGGCTGCGAAACAGCGCGGTGCTGAGTACCGCGGCGGCTAGAAGGATGAGGACAAGGCCCAGAGTGGTGTGCATCGTTTTTGTGTTCGTGTACCGGTTTGTCTGTGGTGGAAGAGAAAGGTCACGCTACAATGAGCCTCATTATGACAGTTCCCTCCACTCCTCACATGTGTCCAGATAACGAGATTCTCGCCATGGGGCGCCGTACGCTTGAGATCGAGGCCGAGGCGCTGACGGCGCTAGCCGAGCGTCTGGGGCCGGAGTTGGTGTTGGCCGTGCAGGCCCTCCTGGCCTGCCGGGGACGCGTGGTGGTCAGCGGCATGGGTAAGTCTGGCCATATCGGTGGCAAGATTGCAGCCAGTCTGGCCTCGACGGGCACGCCGGCCTTCTTCGTCCATCCGGGCGAGGCTAGCCATGGCGACCTCGGCATGATTCAGCACGATGATGTGGTGATTGCCTTGTCTAACTCGGGCGAGAGCGGGGAGTTGGTGACCATCCTGCCCCTGATCAAGCGGCGCGGCGCCTATCTGATTGCCATTACCGGCAACCCAGAATCGACGCTGGCCCGCGAGGCTAATCTGCATCTGGAGGCCGCTGTTGCCCAGGAGGCCTGTCCGCTCAATCTGGCACCGACGGCTAGCACGACGGCGGCCCTGGCCATTGGCGATGCCCTGACGGTGGCGACCTTGCACGCGCGCGGTTTTACAGCCGAGGATTTTGCGCGCACTCATCCAGGTGGCTCCTTAGGGCGACGCCTGTTGGTTCATGTGCGTGACCTGATGCACAGCGGCGAGGCTCTGCCAGTGGTGAGCGAGGCGGCCAGTCTTAAGGCGGCGTTGCTGGAAATGACCCAGAAGGGCTTAGGCATGACGGCCATTGTCGATGCGGCAGGGGGCTTGGTGGGGATCTTTACCGACGGCGACTTGCGGCGTTGCCTGGATCGCGATGTCGATGTGCGTGGAGCGTCCATTCGTGAAGTCATGAAGACCGAACCGCGGACGATCCACGCTGATGCCCTCGCGGTCGAGGCGGTCGAGCGCATGCAGGAGTGGCGAGTCAACGGGATGTTGGTGGTTGATGCCGACAACCGCTTGGTGGGGGCGCTGAATATGCATGACCTTCTGCGTGCGGGGGTGGTGTGATGGCAGAAACACACGAGCAAGTCTTGGCGCGGGCCTCCCGTATTCGGGCAGTGATCTTCGATGTGGACGGGGTGCTGACCGATGGCAGCCTGTTCTTCGATAATGAAGGCCATGAATACAAGGCCTTCAACTCACGTGACGGTCATGGCATCAAGATGCTCAAGGCCAGCGGGGTCGAGCCGGCCATCATCACGGGACGCACTTCGAATGTGGTCATGCATCGGGCCAAGAACCTGGGGATCGAGCGCATTTATCAAGGCGCTGAGGACAAACTGGAGGCTTACGAACAATTGTGTCGCGAGGCGGGCCTGAGTCACGACGAGGTGGCTTGTATCGGTGACGATCTGGTTGATCTGCCCATCCTGCGGCGCTGCGGGCTTGCGGTGACGGTGCCGGAGGCTCCGGACGAGGTCTTGGCGCGTGTGCATTTTGTGACCCCGCAGCCCGGGGGGCGCGGTGCGGCGCGGGCCCTGTGCGAACTCATTATGCGGGCGCAAGGGACCTGGGCCGCGCAACTGGCTCTGTACGATCGCTGATATGGCGATGCTGGCATCGTGGCGCGTCGGTTCGGTGCTGCCTATGCTGACGGTGGCTGTGCTGGCGGCGCTTTCTCTGTGGTTGAAGGATGTATCGCACATCGCCGACTTGTTCGATATGCGAGGATTTCGCCACGAACCCGGGACGATTATTGAAGCTCTGCGCTTAACCTCGGTGAGCCGTCAGTCCTCGACTACGCAGGTCTTGACGGCGCAGCGGATGACCCATTTTCTCGATGACGACACCCTGCGCTTGGTTGAGCCGCGTTATGACCGTTTCCAGGCCGGAGGTGGCCAGATGCATATCACGGCCCGGCGCGGCCTGGTTTCCGAAGATCGCGATAATTTTTATTTTCTGGATGAGGTACGATTGCAGCGCGAGGCGAACCGTGGGGGTGAGCCTCTTGTTTTGACGACGGAATACCTGCGGGTGATGCTGGACATGGATCGGGTGCGGACGGATAAACCCGTCCAAGTAAAACAGGGTCGGAGCCGTATCGACGCGCAAGGCATGGAGGCAGACGGCAAGTCAGGCACCATGGAGTTTGCCGGACCGGTGAGGAGTGTCTATGAAAAATAAGGGCTTGATGTTGCATGCGGTATTGGCGGCTGTCTTGTGCACAGCGGCCTGCGCATGGGCCGAAAAGGCTGATATGGCACAGCCTGTCTACATCAACGCGGCCAGTATGCGGCTTGACGATGCTCGTAAACTGACTGTTTATGAGGGAAGTGTGGTTATGACGCGTGGCAGTCTGCAGATTGAGGGCGATCGGATCGAGATTGCGCAAGATGCCGTGGGCTTGAATACGGGGGTCGCTTACGGTCGTCCGGCGCAATTCCGGCAGAAAGAGGAGGGCACCGGGCATATCGTAGAAGGCTGGGCTGAGCGTATCGATTACGATGGGCGTACCGAGATCGTCAAACTGACCGGGCAGGCCCGCTTGAAACGCGGCAATTTGCAGGAAATGCACAGCGATAGTGTCGTTTACGACATGCGCACTCAGGTCTATCAGGCCCGCGGGGATACCACACCGACCGCACCGGGCCGGGTGATTGCGGTGATTCAGAGCAAGACGCCGGCGGGGCCGCCGCTTGTGGCAGATAAGGCTCCCGCCCCGGCGCCTATGCCGCCGAAGTCCATCCCGGTCATGCCGGCTGTGTCTAAATGAGCCTGTTGCGCGCGGTTGGTCTGCGCAAGCGTTATCGGCGCCGGACCATCCTGCAGGAGGTCTCCATCGAGGTTGCGAGTGGCGAGGTCGTCGGCCTGTTGGGACCGAACGGAGCCGGCAAGACCACTTCGTTTTACATGTTGGTAGGCCTGGTCCCGGCCGATGGTGGGCAGATCTTTATTGATGAACACGAGGTCACCCATGAACCGGTCTATCGCCGGGCTCGGCTGGGATTGTCTTACCTGCCGCAGGAGAGCTCGATCTTCCGGCGCATGACGGTGGCCGACAATATCGCCGCCATCCTTGAGTTGCAGGGCCACAAAGGATCTGCCGTGGAGGAACATCTCCAGCTTTTGCTTGATGATCTGCACATCGATCACCTGCGCGATGCCGCGGCGACCAGTCTGTCGGGCGGCGAGCGGCGGCGGGTGGAGATAGCCCGCACTTTGGCGATGCGACCCCGTTTTGTGTTGCTCGACGAGCCCTTTGCTGGCATCGACCCCCTCTCCGTGGTGGACATTCAGAAGATCATTCGCTTTTTAGTGGAGCGTGACATTGGCGTCCTGATTACTGACCACAATGTGCGCGAGACGCTCGGTATCTGTGATCGCGCCTACATCCTCAGCGAAGGGCGTGTCATGATTTCTGGCCGTCCGGACGAGATTGTCTACAATGAGGATGTACGCCGGGTTTATCTCGGCGAGAATTTCCGGCTCTGATTTGAGTCGTCTTGTGTGAAACAAAACCTTCATCTTGGGCTGCGTTCCCAACTGGCTCTGACGCCGCAACTCCAGCAGTCGATTCGTTTGTTGCAGATGTCGAGCTTGGATCTCAATCAGGAGATCGGTGATCTCCTGCAACAAAACCCCCTGCTGGAATGTGATGATTTACCGCTTGCGTCAGTGGGTGGTGAGCCAGCGCCCGGGGATAGAGACCTTGAGACGCGCGTTGGCGAGGTTGATAGCGGCGGCGCTAGTGAGGTGGCCCTGGATCTGGCCTGGGGTGATGGCGGCGGCGGGGCCGGCGAACAGATCCAGGACGAGGGCTTTGAAGAGGGCTTTAACCTTGAAGACCCGGCCGGGCTGAACCTGCGTCAGCACTTGTTGGATCAAGTGGCTTTGATGCCACTTGCCGAGCCGATCCGGCGCCGCGTGCAAGTTTTGATCGAATCGTTGGATGAAGACGGCTTTCTATTTACGGGTCTGGATGAATTGGTGACTCTGTTGCCAGAATCGCCGGAGGATGAGTTGGAACGCCTGGAGGTAGCCCTACGGGTGCTTCAGGGTCTGGATCCGGTAGGTGTCGGTGCGCGGGGTTTGGGGGAGTGTCTGCAGCTACAGTTGCAGAACCTGCCAGTCACTACGCTTTGGCGCACGGAGGCATTGCGGCTGGTGAAGGGTTATCTGCCTTTGTTGGCCGAGCGGGAGTACGCTCAGTTGCGGCGGGCCTTGGGACTGTCTTGCGAAGCGGATTTGCAGGCGGTGCGGGATTTGCTGGCCTCGCTCAATCCCCGTCCCGGGGCGATCTATGCTGCTCAGGCGACGCAATTTGTTATCCCCGATGTTATTGTGCGCAAGACCGGAACGGGCGCTAAGGCCCGTTGGCAGGTTCAGCTCAATAGCGAGGCTATGCCGCGCCTGCGCGTGAATGCACTTTATGCCAATATCCTCAATCAGCAGGGTCAGTCCCCTGCGCTGGCTGCCCAGTTGCAGGAGGCCCGTTGGATGATCCGTAGTGTGCAGCAACGCTTTGAGACTATCCTGAGGGTGGCACGGGCTTTGGTGGCGCACCAACAGGGTTGGCTGGAACACGGCGATGCCGGCTTACGGCCCTTGATTTTGCGTGAGGTGGCCGATCAGTTGGGTCTGCATGAATCGACCATATCTCGTGCGACCACGCAGAAGTACATGCTCACTCCGCGCGGGGTGTTTGAATTCAAGAGCCTGTTTGGCAATGCGGTGGCGACGGAGGCGGGCGAAGCGGCCTCCAGCCAAGCCATCAAGGCCATTTTGCGGCAGATGATCCGGTCTGAGAAGGCAGCCCAGCCCCTCTCGGATCAGGCCTTGTCGGATGCCTTAGGTCAACAAGGGTTTCGGGTTGCGCGCCGGACCGTGGCAAAATATCGGGAACAGATGCATATTGAGCCGGCGGCGCAACGCCGGAGGATTGCTTGAACCGGGAGCTGCGTTGTCAGCGCCCGGCGTTTTTAACCACTTGGAGTTCAACATGAACCTTATTGTTACTGGTCATCACCTCGAAATCACCCCGGCTATCCGCAGCTATGTTGAAGGCCGCGTGAAGCGCATTACCCACCATTTTGACCATGTCATTGATGTGGCCGTGACGCTGGGCGTCGAGAAATTGAATCACAAGGCCGAGGCCCAGGTTCATCTCCCCGGCAAGGACATCCATGTCGAGGCTATTGAGCCGGACATGTATGCCGCCATTGATGCCCTGGAAGAGAAACTGGACCGTCAGATCGTCAAGCACAAGGAAAAGCTGGGCGCGGTGCATCGTGACGAGGGTGGCATCAAACGCGCCAGCGTGGATTGATCTGCTGGTCGTAATGCCATGAACCTGATTGCGAAATGGCTGGCCCCTGCGAATGTCGTGGCGGGAGCTAGCATTGCCAGCAAGAAACGCTTGCTGGAAGAGGCGGGGCGTCTCATCGAGGCGAGCCACGGCGTTTCTTCTGCCGAGGTGTTCGATAGCCTGTTCTCGCGTGAGAAGCTGGGTTCGACCGCCTTGGGGTATGGGATTGCCATTCCCCATGGCCGCATCAAGGGCCTCAAGGAGGCGGTCTGCGTTTTTTATCGCTTGGCCACGCCCTTGGATTACGATGCGCCCGACGGGATGCCGGTGGATCTGGTTTTTGTTTTGCTTGCTCCGGCCACGGCAACCGATCAGCATTTGCAGGTCCTGGCTGAATTGGCCCAGATGTTGAGCGGCAAGTCAGTACGCGAGCGGCTACGCGCGGCGCCGGATGCCGCGTCCTTACATAAGCTGATCTGCGAGTGGATTCCCTAGCCCCGCCCATTAAGCCACGGAGAACTGTTGCCGATCTCTTTCGGCAGGTTGAGGTGAAGCTGCAACTGGTCTGGCTGGCTGGGGCTCAGAGTGCTGATCGCGAGGTCTTGCAGGATACGGTGTATCGCCCCACGCTGGCCTTGGTGGGGCATGCCGATAAGCTCGAGCCTGGGCGTTTACAGGTTTTGGGTCTGACCGAAATCAATCTGTTGGCCTCGCTCGAGCCCGATGCTCGGCAACACGCCATCGAAGCGCTCTTTTCGTTTGACAGCGCGGCTATCTTTATCGCTAATGGCGTGGAGGTGCCGGACGCGTTTTTAGAGTGTGCCGAGCGTCACTCTACCCCCCTTATTTCGGCGGGCGTTTCGACCACGGCCTTGTGGCGTGGTCTGAATCATCAGCTGAGCCAGTCTCTGGCGCCTTATGTCGTGTTGCACGGGGTCTTCATGGAGGTCGCCGGCATGGGGGTTCTGATTACCGGTGACCCGGCCATTGGCAAGAGTGAACTGGCCCTGGAGCTGGTGTCGCGCGGCCACCGACTGGTAGCCGATGATGCGGTGGAGTTTCACGCTTTGTCACCCGAGACCCTGGAAGGATGTAGCCCGGTGTTGTTGCGCGACTTCATGGAGGTGCGCGGTTTGGGTCTCCTCAATATCCGTTTATTGTTTGGGGAGGCGGCCGTTAAGCACCGGGTTCAGCTTCGATTGATCGTACAACTCACCTCGGCGGACTCTTGGGATGCGTCGAATCGCTTCGATATGCAGGCCGAGCTGTGCCGTATTCTAGAGGTGACTGTGCCCAAGGTGCGCCTGCCGGTCGCGGTGGGGCGTAACTTAGCGGTGTTGGTCGAGGTGGCCGTGCGCAATCACATCCTGCAACAGCGTGGCTACAACAGCGGCGACGACTTTGCCCAGCGCCAGCGCGAGCAAATCGCGTTTGGGGACGGTTAATGCGCATCATCGTCCTCACAGGGTTGTCAGGCGCGGGCAAAAGCGTTGCCCTTAATCTTCTTGAAGACGAGGGCTTTTATTGCATCGACAACCTGCCGGCGCCGTTGTTGCCGGCGACCGTTGAGGTTCTGAGCCGAACTGGCTACAGTCAGGTGGCCGTAGGTATTGATGCCCGCGATCCGCAAAACTTGGCCGAGGCCGTAGCGGCGATTCGCACCCTGAGCGCTCAGCATGCACTCCAGGTTTTATTTCTTGAGGCGAGCGATGACTGCTTGCTGCGGCGTTTTTCCGAAACGCGGCGCCGCCATCCGCTCAGTGTGGGTGACCGCGCCCTCAATCAATGCATCACCGATGAACGGGCCATGTTGGCCGATCTGGCGGCCTTAGGGCATCGCATTGACACCAGTGGCGTGACGGCCAACGCCTTGCGTGCCTGGCTGAAGGGTTTTCTGGCGATCGGCGGAGGCGTCTTTACCTTGGTCTTCGAATCTTTTGGTTTCAAGCATGGCCTGCCGCTGGATGCCGATCTTGTTTACGATGTCCGTTGCTTGACCAATCCCCACTATCGCAGCGAATTGCGTCCCCTGACAGGGCGCGATGCCCCGGTGGCGGATTATCTGGCCGCCGATGTTCAGGTGGGCGAGATGTGGGCCGACATCCGCAGTTTTCTGGAACGCTGGGTGCCGGTCTATGTGGCGGATAACCGCGCTTACCTAACCGTAGCCCTGGGTTGCACGGGGGGGCAACACCGTTCGGTCTGGTTTGCTGAGACGCTGGCGGCTCATTTTGGTCACCGGTACCAAGTGTTGTTGCGACATCGGAATCTGCCGCTGTGAACAGCTTACCTTTGCCGAGTCTGCAGGTCGGAGATTGGGGAGTGGCCTTGCTGGGCCTCGCGACCATCGTGATGCTGGCGACACAGGCCCCGGTACCTAGCGGGCGTGTGGTAATCCGGCAGGCGGGTCAGATCTTCATGGAAGGGGATGTGCGCCTCAATCAGCTGATTCGGGTGCCCGGTCCGCTGGGCGTGACGGTGGTTGAATTTCGGGCCGGGCGCGTACGCGTCGCGGCGGACCCTTCGCCGCGTCAGGTCTGTGTCCGGCAGGGCTGGCTAAGGGCTGGCGAGGCGGCAGTGTGTTTGCCGAATCGGGTCAGCGTGGAATGGGGGCGGTTGACCTATGACAGCCTCGGCTATTGAACTGATTCCCAACGAGGCCGACCGCCAGATTGCGGCACTGGCGGCGGTGGCGGTGGGGCTGACCTTGGTCGAGGCCGTTATCCCCTTGCCCTTGCCCGGTGTCAAACCGGGGCTGGCTAACATCGTGACCCTGATCGTATTGTGGCGTTGGGGTTGGCGCGCGGCCGTCTGGGTGACGCTGCTGCGTATTGTGGCCGGGGCACTCGCCTTGGGTACCTTCCTGACGCCTACCTTTGTGCTCAGTTTCTCCGGAGGCTTGGCCAGCCTGCTGATCCTCGCGTTAGCGATCCATTTGCCGCGGCGCTGGTTTGGCCCGGTTAGCCTGTCGCTACTGGCGGGTTTTGCGCATATTGTGGCGCAGTTGGGCGTGGCTAATCTGTGGCTGATGCCACAGGTCAACCTAAGCGGTCTCCTGCCTATCTTTTTAGGCGCGGCCTGGTTGACGGGATTGGCGAATGGGCTGATCGTAGTGAGCTTGATGAATTCGAGACAGATCACATGAAACATGTTGCCCTGGCTTTGACGGGAGCGTCGGGCGCGGCCTATGGTCTGCGTTTGTTAGCGGCTCTGCTGGCGGCGGAGTATCGCGTCAGCTTGATGTTGTCGCAGGCGGCACGCATTGTGCTGAAGCAGGAAACGGATTGGGCATTACCCGTTGATACGGCGACCCTCACCGCGGAGCTGACGGCGCGTTATCCTGGGGGCCAGCTCGCGCTCTACGGCGAGAAAGAATGGTTCTCACCCTTGGCCTCGGGGAGCGGGGCCGCTGATGCCATGGTGATCTGCCCGTGTAGCATGGGCACGCTGGCGGCCGTGGCGCATGGCCTGTCGGATAACCTGATCGAACGGGCTGCTGATGTGACGCTTAAAGAGCGCCGACCGTTGATCTTGGTGCCGCGCGAGACGCCTTTTTCGCTGATTCATTTGCGTAACATGACGCAGCTCGCTGAGGCCGGTGCCGTGATTCTGCCGGCCAATCCCGGCTTTTATGCGCGTCCGGAACGGGTCGAAGACCTTATCGATTTTGTTGTCGCCCGTATTCTTGACCAGTTGGGGGTGGCACAGACTATGATTCCGCGCTGGGGAAATTTGAAAGGCTGAATATGTTGCCCGTCCGCTTGTCTGCTGCAGATCATCTTGTTATTCAATTGGATACCGCCCTGCGTACGGTGTTTTCCCGGGCCCAGTCGCGGCGTCCGTATCCCGATGCGGCGTTGTCGGAGGGCGAACTCAACGAGGTCGAACGCCGCCACGCTGCGGGGCTGATGCGTATTAATCACACGGGCGAGGTATGTGCCCAGGCACTCTACGCCGGGCAGGCCCTGACCGCGCGCAATGTCACCGTGCAAAAGGCGCTGGTTGCAGCAGCGGCTGAAGAAACTGAACACCTGGCTTGGTGCGAGAAACGCTTAGATGCCTTGGGTAGTCACAAGAGTCTGTCCAATCCGCTGTGGTATGTCGGTTCATTTGGCCTTGGCATGTTCGCGGGCGCGTTGGGCGATAAGTGGAACCTGGGTTTTCTGGCCGAGACCGAACGGCAAGTGGAAGGCCACCTTAACGACCATCTCGAATGGCTGCCAGCGCACGATCAGAAAAGCCGTGCCGTGGTGCAGCAGATGAAGGTGGACGAAGCGAAACATGCGGATACCGCGCTGGCCCACGGTGGCGCGCCGCTGCCCGCGCCGGTCAAGCTGGCCATGCAAGGCATGGCCAAGGTGATGAAGGCGCTGGTTTACCGGGTCTGACCACGAGCCGAGGGCCTGACCGGCTTGCCAGGGTGGGGTGACTCGCTAGGCCGCAATAATCTCGAAGTCGTGCGTCATCGCGGCGGTCTTGCCGAGGATGATGCTGGCCGAGCAATATTTTTCGGCGGATAGTTTGATGGCGCGATCGACAATTTCGGGCTTGAGATTACGGCCGGTGACGGTGAAGTGCATGTGAACACGGGTGAACACCTTGGGGTGGTCGTCGGCGCGGTCGGCCTCGATGGCAACTTCGCAGGCGGTAACATCCTGACGACTTTTTTTAAGAATCATGATGACATCCACCGAGGTGCAGCCGCCCGTCCCCATCAGCAGCATTTCCATGGGGCGCGGCCCGAGGTTGCGGCCACCAATTTCGGGTGATCCATCCATGATGACGGCGTGACCGCTGTCGGCCTCGCCCATGAAGCACACATCTTCAACCCATTTCACACGCGTTTTCATTGCCTTTCCTTTCAGTCAAAGAGTGCCCGTAGCCGATACCAGACACGGCCGATGGCTTCGTGCATGGCGTAGTAGCTGTAGCGCAGGTATTGCCCATTGGGCACGAAATCCAGCGGTGTCGTCGCTGCGGTGTTGACGAACCCCGTGCCAGCGGCGATAACGGTTAGACCGTGGCGTTCGAACTCAGCAATGGCGCGCGGCAGGTGCCAGGCCTGACTGACCAGCCAGATGCGGGTGACCCCCGCCTTTTTGAGCATATTGGCTGCATAGGCGGCATTCTCGCGGCTGTTGTCGGAGCGATCCTCAACCCAGCGGGTATGAACGCGAAAATCCTGTTCCAGCACGGCTTGCATTAACGAGGCCTCGGCTGGGCCGCCGTCGGGCGCGCCGCCGCTGACCAGAATGGGTTTGCCGGTTTGCCGCGCCAGGTAGGCGCCGTAGCGGAGGCGTTCCAGCGTCTCGCTCTTGATGTTGTCGGAGCCGAATTCGGGCGCATTGCGGTAGCTTCCCCCGCCCAAGATGACGATGGCCTCGGCCGCGTCTTTGTCGATTTGCGTCAAGGCCGGGGCCTCCAGCGGGGCCAGCAGGCGCTTGGCGAGCCACGGCGTGGACAGTAGCGTCAGGCCGAGCAGGGCGACGACGATTAGGGTCTTTCCGAGGACAGGGCGGCGGCGTCTGGCTGCTGCGCGCTGCAGCCACAGCCCCAAGAGACCGACCAGGACGAGGTTCAGCGGGGGTAGCAGGAAGGCCGCGAGCGTGTTGGTGATGAGCCAGCCGATATTCATGGAAGCGCATTATCCACGAGATGAACCGAGACGGGATGCGCAGAAGCTGGGGCTGGAGCTGCGGCGTGTGGTGAGTTGCAAACCCAACGAAGGTGGACCGACGGTGAGATGGGTTTGACATACCGAGACAGGTTCCTCTACAATCCGCCGCTTTCTCAGATTCATTAGTGCTCCGTTCGGGTTTGATCCTTGGGTGGGGTGCTTACAGTAACCGTTAAGGACAGGCCATGAAGACCTTTTCCGCTAAGCCGCACGAAGTCGTGCATGGCTGGTATGTAGTAGATGCTAACGACAAGGTGCTTGGTCGCCTTGCCTCCGAGATTGCCCGTCGTTTGCGTGGCAAGCACAAGCCCATCTACACGCCGCACTGCGATACGGGCGACTTTATCGTCGTTGTTAATGTCGACAAACTGCGCGTGACCGGGGCCAAGGACGAGGGCAAGATTTATTATCGTCACACGACCTATCCGGGTGGTATTCGTGAGACCACCTTCGCCAAGATGCAAGACAAGCATCCGGGCCGGGCTCTGGAGCTCGCTGTCAAAGGCATGTTGCCGAAAGGCCCGCTGGGCTACGCCATGCTCAAGAAGCTGAAGGTCTATGCCGGTGGCGAACATCCGCACACCGCCCAGCAACCGCAAACACTTTCTATCTAAGGTACGCACATGATCGGTGAATACTATTACGGAACCGGCCGCCGCAAGAGCTCGGTTGCCCGCGTCTTCGTCAAGGCTGGCTCTGGCCAGATCGTCGTTAATGGCAAACCGGTGGACGAATACTTCGCCCGCGAAACGGGCCGCATGATCGTGCGGCAGCCCCTGGTTCTTGTGGATCGCCTTGCCAGCTTTGACATCATGGTGAATGTCAACGGCGGCGGTGAGTCTGGTCAAGCCGGTGCCGTGCGTCATGGCATTACGCGTGCCTTGATCGACTTTGATGTTGCCCTCAAGCCGCCGCTCAAGGCCGCGGGTCTGGTAACGCGCGATGCTCGTGAGGTTGAGCGTAAGTAGGTCGGTCTGCGCAAGGCCCGTCGCCGCAAGCAGTTCTCCAAGCGTTAATTGCTGCCCTGCAAAAAAGCCGCCCACGATGGCGGCTTTTTTGTTGCCGGTATATTCTTCAGCATCCCTTTTTTGAGGTTCAAACATGATCAAGGCAGGAATCGTCGGCGGCACGGGTTACACCGGCGTGGAGTTATTGCGTTTGTTGGCGCAACACCCGGAGGTGGAATTGACGGCTATTACCTCGCGCAAGGAGGCCGGGATGCCGGTGGCGGAGATGTTCCCGTCGCTGCGCGGCCGGGTCGATCTGGCGTTTAGCACGCCGGACGATGCCCAGCTCAAGGGTTGCGATGTGGTGTTTTTTGCGACACCTAACGGCGTGGCTATGACCCAAACCCGCGAACTGCTCGAGGCCGGCGTCAAGGTGATTGATCTGGCCGCTGACTTTCGCATCCCTGATCTCGCTGTGTGGTCGAAGTGGTATGGCATGGAACATGCCTGCCCTGACCTAGTGGCTGAGGCCGTGTACGGCCTGCCCGAAATCAACCGCGCCCAAGTCAAGGGCGCACGCCTGATTGCCAACCCGGGCTGTTACCCGACGGCCGTGCAATTGGGCTTCATGCCGCTCATTGAGGCCGGCGTGATCGATACCCATTTTCTGGTGGCGGACTGCAAATCGGGCGTGTCTGGGGCTGGGCGCAAGGCCGAAGTGCATACCCTGTTCCCCGAGGCCAGTGACAACTTCAAGGCCTATGCCGTGCCGGGCCACCGCCATCAACCGGAGATCCGGCAGGGCTTGGCGCGGATGGCTGGACACGATGTGGGACTGACCTTCGTGCCGCACCTGACGCCGCTGATCCGCGGGATTCACGCCACGCTCTACGCCCGTTTGACCAAGGACATCGACTTGCAGGCGTTGTTCGAACAGCGCTATGCCAACGAGTTTTTTGTCGATGTGCTACCCGCCAAAGGCCATCCGGAAACGCGCTCGGTGCGTGCCTCGAATCTATGCCGTATTGCTGTGCATCGCCCGCAGGGTGGAGATACTGTGGTCATCCTGTCGGTCATTGATAATCTGGTCAAGGGCGCGGCGGGTCAGGCAGTGCAGAACATGAATTTGTTGTTCGGACTTGAAGAAACGCAGGGTCTGACCCAGATTCCGGTTATGCCCTGATTGACGGGGCCGCTGGTTTATAGCATACTAAATCAGTCAACTTTTATTTGGAGTACATCATGACCGCCGCATCCCCGCTGAACTTTACCGACAACGCCGCTGCCAAGGTCAAGGCCTTGATCGAGGAAGAGGGCAATCCCGAGTTGAAACTGCGGGTCTTTGTGACTGGCGGCGGATGTTCCGGCTTCCAGTATGGCTTCACCTTCGACGAAGCTCAGAATGACGATGATTTCACCATGAACAAGGATGGCGTGACTCTGCTCATCGACTCCATGAGCATGCAATACATGACGGGTGCCGAGATTGACTACAGCGAAGGCCTAGAAGGCGCGCAGTTTGTGATTCGTAACCCCAACGCCACCACGACCTGCGGTTGCGGTTCTTCGTTCTCGGCCTGACCTAGCCTGAGTGACCTGACAGGGCGGCGCAAGCCGCCCTTATGCATGGAGACCAGGGTTATGAACGATACCGTCAAGAGCGTCGCCTGTCCGACCTGTGGCCAGGCGGTGGAATGGCGGCCTGAAAACGCTTTTCGGCCGTTCTGTTCCAAGCGTTGCAAGCTGATTGATCTGGGCGAGTGGGCTAGTGAGGGCTACCGCGTCCCTGCAGAAGATCAGCCTAACGCGGATCTGCTATAAGCGCCCATCCCCACGCTACGGTTCCAGACGGAGCTGGGCGTTAGCGGCTAGCGGCTTGTCCCGCTCGCCAGCCCTCGCCATAAGCGGCCAGCAGCGCGGCTTTTAGCCCGGCTTGCGCATCAAGGTCATCCACGCCCATTTCGCGTTTGGCAATGGCCTGCACCACGCGAGTATCCCGGATATGGCAGGCTTTCTGTACAAAGGCCTCCCAGTCGAATGAGCCCTCTGCGCAACAATCGATCGCCAGTCCGGTGGGTTCGGAAAATTGGATTTCTTCCGACTCCAGTACCTCATACAGATAGGAATACGCATCAATGCCGCCCGCCCGGGCCAAGGCCTGATAAAAATCGGGCGCATCCGCGCTATTGGCTAGACAGCGATCCAGATCGATTACGGACGCCAGCACGACCGTCTCACCCTTGAAGGAGCATTCCAAGCGGGCGAGGAGGGTGTTAGCTGAGAGCATACCGGACATCAGCGGGTCAGCGTCTTGACTCCGTTCTGCGTACCCATCAGGAACACATCGGCGCCACGCCGTGCAAATAATCCGACTGTAACGACGCCGACGATCTGGTTGATTTCGGTTTCCATGGCGACCGGGTCAACGATGTTCATGCCGTGCACATCTAGGATGACATTGCCGTTATCGGTGGTGAATCCCTCACGCAGGACCGGGTTGCCGCCGAGTTTGACGAGTTGGCGGGCGACAAAAGAGCGGGCCATGGGGATGACCTCAACCGGCAAGGGAAATTTGCCCATAACATCGACCAGCTTGCTATCGTCGGCAATGCAGATGAATTTCTTGGCGCAGGCTGCCACAATTTTTTCACGGGTCAGCGCGCCACCCCCGCCCTTGATCATGGCCATGTGGCGGGTAATCTCGTCGGCCCCATCGACATAGACCTCCATCTCGCCAACGCTGTTGAGATCCAGCACCGGGATGCCAATCATTTGCAGTCGCTCGGCAGTGGCGATGGATGAGGCCACGGCGCCATCAATGCGGCCTTTGATGGCGGCCAGCGCGGCAATAAAATGGTTGGCAGTAGAGCCGGTTCCAACGCCGATAATGCCGCTGGGCACATGTTCGATGGCGGCGTGGGCTACGGCTTTTTTGAGTTCGTCCTGAGTCATTTTTGTCGTCTCGCTATGAAGTTATCCGGAATCCCGCCAGAATAGCGGGGAAGCTCGCTCAATACAAATTGCCATGACCGATTATCTGGAAAAAATCCTGCTCGCCCGTGTCTACGATGTGGCTATCGAATCGCCGTTGGAGGTGGCCGCAAATCTGTCGCGGCGGCTGAACAATACGGTCTTGCTCAAACGCGAGGACCTGCAGCCGGTGTTTTCGTTCAAGCTGCGCGGGGCCTATAACAAGATGGCCGGTCTGACGCCGGGGCAACTGAAACGCGGCGTAGTGGCAGCCTCGGCGGGCAATCACGCGCAGGGCGTAGCCCTGTCAGCGCAGCGCCTAGGTTGTGCGGCGACCATCGTTATGCCGGCGACCACGCCGCAGATCAAGGTTGATGCGGTGGCCAGTCGTGGTGCCACCGTGGTGCTGTACGGTGATTCGTATGATGAGGCCTATCACCATGCCCGGGCGTTGGCGCGGGCCGAGAAAAAAACCTTTGTGCATCCTTATGACGACCCCGAGGTGATTGCAGGGCAAGGCACCATCGGCATGGAGTTGTTGCGCCAGGCGCGGCAGCCGATTGATGCGGTGTTTGTGCCGGTGGGTGGCGGTGGGCTGATTGCCGGTATTGCGGTCTATCTCAAGCGCCTGAACCCGAAGATCAAGGTCATTGGCGTCGAGCCGGAAGAGGCCGATGCGATGGCGCGCAGCCTGTGCAAAAAGGAACGGGTGCGCTTGCCGCAGGTGGGGCTTTTTGCCGATGGTGTGGCCGTGAAAGAGGTGGGCGAAGAGACCTTCCGGCTTTGCCGGCAGTTTGTTGACGAGGTTATCCGCGTCGACAACGACGCGATTTGCGCGGCGATCAAAGATGTATTCGAGGACACCCGTTCCATCCTAGAGCCAGCTGGAGCGCTGGGCGTGGCTGGGGCTAAGGTCTGGGCGCTGCGCGAAAAGGCCAAAGGTAAGAATCTGGTGGCTATTGCCTCAGGGGCTAACATGAATTTCGATCGCCTGCGTTTTGTCGCTGAACGCGCCGAGTTGGGCGAAAAGCGCGAGGCGGTGCTGGCGGTGACAATTCCCGAAAAACCGGGCAGTTTTCGCACCTTCTGCCACTTGCTGGGCGCGCGCAGTATTACCGAATTCAACTACCGCTTTGACGATCCGGCCGTGGCGCACATCTATGTCGGCGTGCAGGTGCCCAACCGGGCTGAGGGCGAGAAGCTGGCCGCGGCCCTGCAAAAACACGATTTCCCGGTGCTGGATCTGTCCGACAACGAGATGGCCAAGCTGCATATCCGCCATCTGGTTGGTGGCCGGGCGCGCGAGGCCAAGCACGAGGTCCTCTACCGCTTTGAGTTTCCCGAACGCCCGGGCGCGCTAATGCGTTTTCTCGACAGTATGAATGCGGGCTGGAATATCAGCCTGTTCCATTACCGCAACCACGGCGCCGATCACGGCCGCGTGCTGTGTGGCATCCAGGTGCCGCCGGCAGACAAGGCCAAATTCCAGAAGTTTCTCGATGGCTTGGGCTATCGTTATTGGAACGAGAGCCGCAACCCGGCGTACAAGCTGTTCTTGGCTTAGATTGCGAATCAGCAAAAAACCCGGCCTAGGCCGGGTTTTTTTGGGGCAGAGGGATTATTTCGTCTTGCAGGTCTTGATGCCAAAGGGTAGATAGGCCGGGCACCAGCTAATGACGCCGGTGGCGAGCGGAACGATGCCGATCCAAGCCCAAGTGGGCCCGCCGAGAAGAGCGGCCCAAGCGACGAGCGCCAAGCCGATGACGATACGCAGGGTGCGGTCGAGGCCGCCGACATTCGCTTGCATGTGAATCTCCAGAGAGGGCTACGGGACTTCAGTATAGGCGATTCCGGCGCCGATAAACCGGGTTCCCGTCAGGGCTTATTCCAGCGCTGGGCGGCACTTTCGTCGCTAGTGCGGGCGTCGACCCACTGCCCACCGGCAGTGGTTGTTTCCTTCTTCCAGAACGGCGCACGGGTCTTAAGAAAATCCATGATGAACTCGCAAGCGGCAAAGGCTTCGCCACGATGAGCGCTGGCTATGGCCACTAGGACGATAGGCTCGCAGGGGGCGAGGGGGCCAATCCGGTGGATGACTGTAGCGTCGAGCACGGCCCAGCGTGACTGCGCCTCCTGCACAATGGCCGCAAGCGACTTCTCGGTCATGCCGGGATAGTGTTCCAAGGCCATCTCGCTGACTTGGCCCGACTCGCTCCGCACCGTGCCAAGAAAAGTGGCGATGGCTCCGACGGAGGGGTTGTTGCGATGCAAGGCGGTAACCTCGGCGTTAAGGTCGAAGACCTCGGTCTGGACAGTGATTTTCACCCTAACCTCCGGTCACGGGCGGGAAGAGGGCCACTTCGTCGCCTTCGCTGAGTGGCGTGTTGAGGTCGGCCATTTCCTGATTTACCGCAATGCGGAAGTTGCGCCCCGCCGCCAGTTCGGTCGCCCAAACTCCGCCACGGTCGCGCAGGGCGCCGAGCAGATCGGCCACCGTGGCCGGCGCATTTAGCGTGAACGAGGTGCGGGAGACACCCAAGGTCTCGCGTAGGCGGGCGAAAAAGAGCAGTTGCAGGTTCATGAGAGGAGGCTCGCGAAGGGAATGTACTGCACGAGGTCCCCGTGTTTTATCGGCGTATCGGCGGGGATGTCAACCAAGCCCTCGGCCCAGGCCAGGGAGGACAGGGCCCCGGAACTCTGATTGGGGTAAAGGATTACTTGTCCATTTTCGATGCGGGCGCGCATGAATTCGCGCCGGTTGCCAGGCGTGGGCTTGGCAAAGCCACTGGTTAGCGTAAAGGCGGTCAGGGCCTTCGGGGTCATGCCCATGCGGGCCTGCAGGAAGGGGCGTGCAAATAGGCAGAACACGACAAAGGCCGATACGGGATTGCCTGGCAAGCCGAGAAAATCTGTCGCGCCGATGCGGCCGAAGGCGAGGGGCTTTCCCGGTTTCATGGCGACCTTCCACATGTCGAGTCGGCCAAGTTGGGTGAGTGCAGTCTTGACATGGTCTTCCTCGCCGACGGAGACCCCACCGCTGGTGACGATGATATCGGCGCACGCGGCGGCCTGTTCCAAAGCCGAAACGGTTGCCGTCAGGGTGTCTGGGACATCGCCCAAATCAATGACATGGCAACCTATCTGATGGAGCAAGGCGGTGAGGGTGGCGCGATTGCTGTTGTAGATTTGGCCGGGTCCGAGGGCCTCGCCCGGGGCTTTGAGCTCGTCGCCAGTGAAGAACACGGCCACCTTGAGCGGCCGGGTGACTTGGAGGATGGCCGCTCCTGCGGCGGCGGCCAGGCCAAGCTGGGCTGGCCCCAGGCGAGTACCCGCGCTCAGAAGAGTTTGCCCCTCGGTAAAATCCTCGCCGGCGCGGCGGATGTGCTCGCCCAGGCGCGGGCGGCGCACGATGCGAATCTGTTCGCCTGCGGCGACGCAGTCTTCCTGCATCACGATGGCATCGGCTCCAAGCGGGACGGGCGCACCGGTGAAAATGCGCGCCACGCTAGCGGGGGCGAGTTCGGCCCCGATGTGGCCGGCTGGGATGCGTTGGGAGATGGGGTACAGACGGTCTTCGGCCCATTCCGCGCAACGCACGGCATAGCCGTCCATGGCCGAGTTATCGAGAGGCGGGACACTGACCCTGGAGATCAGCGGGGTGGCTAGTATGCGACCCTGGGCCAAAGCGAGTGGCAGCCATTCCGGGTTGGTCACGGGTTGTGCGGCAGAAAGCAGGGTTTGCAGGGCTTCTTCGATGCTCAGCATGGGATGTCCAGTGTGTCGAGGATGAAGGCCGCGATGGCGGCGCTGTCATTGAGGTCAAAGTGGGGCAGATTGCCGGGTGGGCTGCCATCGCTGGCAACGGCAATGATTCGGGGATCGTCCGGATGCAGCCAGGGTTGGCCGTTGGTGGTGCGCCAGACTTCCAGCTTGGGCAGGTCGGCATGACGGAAGCCCTCCACCAGCACCAAGTCGCAGGGTCCGAGTCGGGTCAATAGTGCATCGAGGCCCGGTTCTGGTGCGCCGCGCAGTTCGCCGACCAGCATCCAGCGGAAGGGCGATGTCAGCATGACCTCCTGTGCGCCGGCCTGGCGGTGGCGCCAAGAGTCCTTGCCGGGCCGGTCAACCTCGACATCGTGGTGACTTTGCTTGATGACGGAGACAGTAATCCCACGCGCGACAAAAGCGGCCAGCAGTTTTTCGATCAGGGTGGTTTTTCCGGCCCCGCTGTAGCCGGCAATACCGAGAATCTTCATGTCTCGCACGCCGCGAGGGCGGCACCCTTGAGGCCGATGTCGGGGTCAAGGACGACATGCAGCGGGATGCTGCGCATCCAGTCAGAGAAGCGGCCCTTGGCCAAAAAGGCCTCGAGAAAGGCTGGTGTTTGCAGGAAGGGCAGGATTTGCGGGGCGATACCTCCGGCCAGATAGACACCGCAGTGCGCCCCGCCGACCAGTGCCAGATCGCCGGCGACCTGCGCATAGATGCGCGCGAAGAGCTGGAGTGCGGCCACCGCGGCGGTGTCCGAACGGGCCAGGGCGGCGGCGCTGATAGCGGCCGAATCTTGTAGCGCCGGGGTTTGGTTGAGCCGGGCACACTCAAAGCGATACAGTGACAGAATGCCCGGGCCGGAGAGAATGCGTTCCACGGAGACTCGGCCATGATGGGTGCTACGCAAGAAGGCGAGCAAGGCGTCTTGTTTGGCATCCAGAGGCGCAAAGGCGATATGTCCTCCTTCACCGGGGAGCGGTCGCCAGACCTTGCCTTGCGGCGCACAGAGCGCAACGCCCAAACCAGTGCCGGCCCCCAGAACAGCACGGGCGGTATTGGGTTTGGGGTTGCCGGTTTGCAGGGTATGCAGGTTTTCCGGGCTTAGGGCGCCGACTCCCCAGCCAACGGCAGCAAAGTCGTTGAGCAGGGAGAGACGCAGGCCGAGTTCGTCACCGAGTTGCTGCGCATCAATCTGCCAGCCCAAGTTGGTCAGGCTGCACGATTGGCCATCGGTGGGTCCGGCGACGGCCAAGCTGGCCCGCGTCAGGCGTTTCTGGTTGGCCAGATAGTCGCGCAGGGTGACAGTCAGGTTGGTGTGGGTCTGGTTGAGGAAACGCTCGACCGGAGAGATGCGAACCTTGTTGCCAATGCCAACCTCAGCAATGGCGAGACGAGTGTGGGTACCACCAATATCCCCGACGAGGAGATTCATGGCTGGAGTCCCTCAATCCAGCGGCCGTACAGGCGATCGGCGATGGCCGTCATGGCGGGTAATTTGGCGGGTATTTCGGCCTGCATGACAGCGGCGCTTTGCACGGCGGGGCTGTCTGCGGCTCCGGCGAGATAATCCGCCCCGACGCGACACCATTCGTGGATCATGGGCGCAGTCATTTCGACATGGCACTGCAAGCCCAGGTGCGGGCCAAGTACAAAAGCTTGGTTGGGACAGTACGCACTTTCCAGAATGCGGGTCGCCGCATGGGGAATCGAAAAAGTTTCGCCATGCCAGTGAAAGGCGTCAAATTGTCGGGCCTCGCCCAGCCAATGTTGCGCGAGCGGGCCACCCAGGGCCGTGACGGTGCCCCAACCGATTTCTTTGACCGGGTTGGCCGATACGGTGCCGTCGAGGGCCTTGGCCAGGAGCTGACCGCCCAGACAATGGCCCAGTACCGGGATGTTGGCCGTGACCGCGGCACGGATCAGGGCCAGACTGTCGGCGATCCAGGGCAGGTCATCGTTGACACTCATCGGCCCCCCCATAAAGACCAGACCCGAGCTGTCGAGCGCCGAGGCAGGTATGGGGTTGCCCTGATCAACCAGGTGAAGCACAAACGGAATGCCTTGTGAGCGCAGGAATTCGGCAATGTGTCCGGGCCCTTCGCTAGGGGTATGGCGGAAAATGGTGACGGGTTTCATGATGGCGACCGAGAATTTGCGGCATTATGCCATCGCTATAAACGGATGGCCTTGACGAAAACAGGGGGTGACATGGATCGGCGGCAATTTAGTTTGGGGACATTGGCCACGATGCTGGCTTGGGTTGGGCCTTCTGCGTGGGCGGCTGACTTATTGTTGGCCGAGGTTTATTCAGATTCGCTGGATCCGGCAGACTACTGGGTCAGCGAGAAGATGGATGGGGTGCGAGCCTATTGGGATGGTCAGACTTTGCGGTTTCGCAGCGATCGGCGTATTGCGGCGCCGGATTGGTTTGTTGCCAGTCTGCCCAAGGCCCCACTCGATGGGGAGTTGTGGCTGGGCCGCGGGACCTTTGAGGCACTCTCTGCGACGGTGCGGCGCAGCGTGCCCCGCGATGAGGAGTGGCAGGGCGTGCGTTACATGATCTTTGAACTCCCGGGGGCCGAGGGAGATTTCACAACGCGGATCGAGGCGATGCGCCGCCTCGTAGGACATATTAATCGGCGTTGGATCCAGACGGTCGAGCAGTTTCGAGTGGCCGATCGGGCCGAGCTGCAGCGCCGTCTGGAGGCCGTAGTTGCGCAAGGGGGCGAGGGCTTGATGTTGCATCGGGCGGATGCCGTTTATGCCACAGGTCGTTCGCAGACCTTGTTGAAGCTAAAGCCCTGGCAGGATGCCGAGGCGGTCGTTATCGCTCATCAACCGGGGCAAGGTAAACACGCTGGCCGCCTGGGTGCCTTGCGGGTGCGCTCGCCGGAGGGGCTGGAATTCGATCTAGGCACCGGGTTTAGCGATGCCGTTCGGCAGGACCCGCCGCCGGTTGGCAGTACGGTGACCTACCGCTACACGGGACGCACTAGCGAGGGTATCCCGCGTTTTGCCCACTATTGGCGGCGTCGGGAAGCGGATTAATCCAGCTCGCAGGTGGCGATCAGCTCGTTGGCCGGTGGGATTGGCTTATTGGGTCTTGTCGCGCTCAATCAGGGCGTAGGCCGAGTGGTTGTGGATGGACTCAAAGTTTTCTGCTTCGACGACATAGGCGTCGATCCGCGCATCGGCGTTGAGGGAGGCGGCCACATCGCGCACGAGGTCTTCGACGAATTTGGGGTTGTCGTAAGCGCGTTCGGTGACATATTTCTCGTCCGGGCGCTTGAGCAAGCCCCAGAGTTCACAGGAGCCGTTGTCTTCGGCAAAGCGGACAATTTCTTCGATCCAGACAAAGCTGTTGGTGCGCACCGTAAGCGTGACATGCGAGCGCTGGTTGTGGGCGCCGTAGTCAGAGATCTTCTTGGAGCACGGACACAGGCTGGTGACCGGCACCACGACCTTGATCCACTGCTGATACCGGCCCTTGTCGACCTCGCCAATAAAGGTGACATCGTAGTCAATCATGCTTTGCACGCCCGATACCGGCGCGGCTTTACTGATGAAGTAAGGGAAGCTCATCTCGACATGGCCGGATTCGGCCTCCAGGCGTTCGACCATCTGGCGCAGCATCTGCTCGAAGTTCTCGACCGAGATCTCGCGTTCATGGCTGTTGAGGATCTCAACAAAGCGAGACATGTGCGTACCCTTGAAGTGGTGCGGCAGGTACACATACATATTGAAGTTAGCGATGGTGTGCTGCACGCCAGCCGATTTGTCCGCTACCTTGATCGGGTGGCGAATCGCCTTGATGCCGACCTTGTCGATGGCGATTTGCCGGGTGTCGGCGTAATTCTGCACATCGGCGATAGTCTCGGTGGCCGGGCAGGGGGCATCGGTGTTGCAGGCGATCTGGCAATCCGCGTTGCGGTCATTCTGGGACATGTTGGGGGAATTCCGTGTGAAGGTATGGGACGAATTCTACCCGAGGCCAATACCAAAGTAAATTAGTCAAGTAATGCGCGCAGGCGGTTTTCGATCCCGGCGGCATCCAACCCGCAGCGGTTGAGCAAGGTTTGCGGATCGCCATGTTCGATAAAGCGATCGGGCAGACCCAGGTGATGGATTGCGGTGGGGAGGCCCATGGCCGTCAAGGCCTCGGCCACAGCCGAGCCGGCGCCTCCCGCTAGGGCGTTTTCTTCCACGGTGAGCAAGCTACGGTGGGTCTCGGCCAGGGTGCGAATGAGGTCAAGATCGAGGGGTTTGACGAAGCGCATGTCGACCACGGTGGCATTGACGGCCTCGGCGGCGCTTAACGCTGCAGCGACACGGCTGCCGAAGGCGAGGATGGCGATCGCCTGGCCGTGCCGACGGATGACACCTTTTCCAATCGGTACGGTAGCCAGATCGGCCGGGGTCTCGACGGCCGGACCGGCGCCACGCGGGTAGCGCACAGCGGTCGGGCCTGGATGTTGGTAACAAGTTGAGAGCAAGCGCCGACACTCGGCCGCATCGGACGGGGCGGCAATAATCAGGTTGGGGATGCAGCGCAGGAAGGACAGGTCAAATGCGCCGGCGTGGGTGGGGCCATCGGCGCCGACCAAGCCACCGCGATCGACGGCGAGCAGCACGGGCAGGTTTTGCAGGGCAATGTCGTGGATGAGCTGGTCGTAGGCGCGTTGTAAGAAAGTCGAGTAAATGGCCACCACGGGTTTGACGCCTTCGCAGGCCAGGCCAGCCGCGAAAGTGAGCGCATGCTGCTCGGCAATGCCAACATCGAAGTAGCGGTCGGGATGGCGTTCGGCAAAGGCGACGAGGCCCGATCCCTCGCTCATGGCCGGCGTAATGGCGTAGAGGCGCGGATCGGCTGCGGCTTGGTCCAGTAACCACTGGCCGAACACCTCGGTATAGGTGGGCTGGCTGTTGGTGGCCGCCTCGAAGCCGGCCTCGACCTTGAATTTGCCCACGCCGTGGTACAGGGTCGGCTCACTCTCGGCCGGCTCGTAGCCTTTACCTTTCTTGGTGACGACATGGAGCAGTTGCGGGCCATCCATTTTCTTGAGATTAGCCAGGGTGGTGATCAGGGTCGGCAGGTCGTGACCGTCGATGGGGCCGTAATAGTTAAAGCCAAATTCCTCGAACAGGGTGCTGGGGGTGACCATGCCCTTCATATGCTCCTCAGCTCGCCGCGCGAGTTCATAGAGCGGCGGCATCGTGGCGAGGATCTTTTCGCCCTGGCGGCGCATCGTGTTGTAAAAGCGCCCAGAAAGCAGGCGCGTCAGGTAATTCGACAGGGCGCCAACATTGTTCGAGATCGACATCTCGTTGTCGTTCAGAACCACAATGAGATTAGCATCGGCTGCGCCAGCATTGTTGAGGGCCTCGAAGGCCATGCCGGCGGACATTGCGCCATCACCGATAATGGCTACGGCGCGGCGGTTTAAACCCGCCCGTTTCGCCGCGATGGCCATGCCCAGCGCGGCAGAGATCGAGGTGCTGGAATGGCCGGCCACAAAGCTGTCGAATGCGCTTTCTTCGCGTTTCGGAAAGCCCGAGAGGCCATCGGTCTGGCGCAGGGTGGGCATCCGGTTGCGGCGGCCGGTGAGGATTTTATGGGCGTAGGTCTGGTGGCCCACATCCCAGACCAAGCGTTCGTCGGGCGTGTCAAAGACGCGATGCAGGGCGATGGTAAGTTCGACTACGCCGAGGTTGGAGGCAAAATGCCCGCCGGTTTTCGAGACGCTGTGGATGATGTCGTTGCGTAGTTCGCCAGCCAGGGTGCGGAGCTCATCTAGGCTGAGGTTGCGCAGGTCGGTCGGGCTGGCGATGCGGTCGAGAATGGGGGTATCCGGGGCGCTCACTTAATAAGCCCTCGTGACAATGAAGTGCGCAATCTCGACAAGTCTCCGGGCGTTATCGCCGAAGCAGGCCACCGCTGTGCAGGCCTCTTCTACTAGCGAGTGAGCGTAGGCGCGCGCCTTGGCCGCCGGCATCAGGGTGAGGTAGGTGGCTTTGCCGTGGGCGGCATCTTTGCCGGCTGTCTTGCCCAGAGTCGCGGTATCCGCCTCGGCGTCAAGGCAGTCGTCCATCACCTGGAAGGCGAGGCCGATACAATGAGAATAACGCTCCAAGGCAGTCCGCTGCGCCGCTGTAAGAGGTTTCCCGCACAGGCCGCCGAGCAGCGTGGCGGCGCGGATCAAGGCGCCGGTCTTGTGAATGTGCATGAACTCCAGCTCGGCGAGATCAAGCTGTTTGCCCGTGCTGGACAGATCAACCGCCTGACCGCCGGCCATGCCGCGTGAGCCGCTCGCATGGGCCAAAAGATGCAGCATTTCGACCTGGGTGGTGGCCTCTGTGTGCAGCCCCTTGCGGGCAAGTTGCTCGAAGGCCAGCGCTTGCAAGGCATCGCCAACCAAGAGCGCAGTAGCCTCGTCGTAAGCAACATGACAGGTTGGCTTGCCGCGCCGCAGGTCGTCATCATCCATACAGGGTAGATCGTCGTGGGTGAGCGAATAGACATGGATCAGTTCAACCGCACAGGCGGCCACCTCGGCGCGGACCAAGTCGCCGGCCACGGCCTCGGCGGCCGCAAAGACGAGTAGCGGGCGCACGCGCTTGCCACCGCCCAGGCAGACATAGCGCATGGCCTCGTGCAGGCGATCGGGCGCAACATGGCTGGGAATAGCGTGTTCAAGGACGGTTTCCATGCGCGCCTGCAAGGCCCGCGACCACGCGGCAAAATCAGGCATCACCGGCCGCATCCAAGAGCAGTGGTTTAAGGCCGTCGTTTTCCAACATGGCGAGTTGTTGCTCGGCCTGAGACAGGAATTGCTGACAGAAGCGGGACAGTTCCACACCGCGTTTGTAGGCGGTCAGCGAGGCCTCCAGAGCGAGATCGCCCGCTTCCAGGGTGGCAACCAGAGACTCCAGCTCGGCGAGGGCCGTCTCGAAATCTTTGGGTGCGGTGGTTTTAGTGGTTTTGCTCATAATCAGCAGGGTGCGTGTATGCCGCTGATGATAGCCGATAAAGTCAATTTCGAGGACTTGTGCGCGGTTGCCCGGGAGGTTGGCCAAGGGGATAATCCGCCCAATTGCAGCGTTTTCCATGTGTTTCACTTCATGTCCGAACTGATACGAGCCTCCACGCTGGGCCAAGTGGGCCAAGCCCTGCCAGTGGAGAGCTACTTTGAGCCCCAGATTTATGCCCTCGAGATGGAACGCCTGTTCCGTTCCGGGCCAGGCTATGTTGGTCATGAGCACATGGTTCCGGAGCTCGGGCGCTACCAAGTCCTTGACTGGTATGCCGGGGGCGGCAAGATGCTGGTGCGAAACCCCAGCGGGGTGGAACTGCTTTCCAATGTTTGCCGGCATCGTCAGGCCTTGATGTTGAAGGGGCGCGGCACGGCGCAGAACATCGTGTGCCCCTTCCATCGCTGGACCTACGACCTTGCCGGGCAATTGATGGGAGCCCCGCAGTTTCCAAGCAATCCCTGCCTGCATCTGGGCAAAAAGCCCTTGCAAAACTGGCATGGCTTGCTTTTCGAAGGCCCCCGCGACCTCAAGGCCGACCTGGCCGGGATGCGGGCTGCGACAGATCTCGATTTCAGCGGGTTCGTTTATGACAAGACGACCGTGACCGAATACGCCTTCAACTGGAAGACCTTTATTGAGGTTTATCTGGAGGATTACCATGTCGTCCCTTATCACCCCGGCCTAGGCCAGTTTGTCGATTGCGACCAGTTGCAGTGGGAATACGGGCCTAACTGGTCGGTGCAGACGGTCGGCGTGTATGACCATCTAAAGCGCGCCGGCTCGCCCGTCTACGACGCTTGGCGCAGTCAGGTTCTGCGCTACAACGAGGGCCGCGAGCCAAAACAGGGCGCGATTTGGCTGACGATCTATCCCAACATCATGGTCGAGTGGTATCCGCATACCTTGGTGGTCTCGCACATCGTGCCGACCGGTGCGGAGTCCTGCCTCAATGTGGTCGAGTTTTATTATCCGGAAGACATCGCCCTGTTCGAACGCGATTTCGTCGCGGCCGAGCAGGCAGCCTATCGCGAGACGGCGGTGGAGGATGACGACATCTGTTATGGCATGCACCACGGTCGCCGCGCCCTGTATCGTCAGGGCCATAATGAGATAGGCCCCTATCAATCGCCCACCGAAGATGGCATGGTGCACTTCCATGAGTGGTATCGCCGCGCCCTCTCCTCGCCGCTTTGACGGGATTATCCCAGCGCCCTTCGGGGCCCTAGGGATGCGCATGAGCGGCCAGCGCCTGGCCGAGATCGTCTTTCTGCCTTCAGGCCACCGTCAGGTTCCAGACTCCCTCCGACCGGTAGCCCGAGCCCTGGAGGCCTATTTTGATGATCCGGCACGCCCGTTTGATGTGCCCATTACCTTGGTCGGCACCCCTTTCAGGCAACGGGTCTGGGCCGCGTTGAAGCGCATTCCGGTTGGCCAAACCACGACCTACGGCCACCTGGCGCGGCAGCTTGGTAGCGGTGCCCGGGCCGTGGGGCAAGCCCTGGGCGACAACCCCATTCCCCTCATCATCCCCTGCCACCGGGTGCTCGCAGCCAGCGGGCTGGGTGGTTTCATGCATACTCAAGAGGCTCTGCAAGAGCCCTTTCCCCTCACCGTAAAACGCTGGTTGCTGACGCATGAAGGCTATTGTTCTTCCTGAACTTGACGCCTTTTGCGACGCCCTCTGGCTGGAGGACGGCCTGGCACCGACCAGTCTGGAAAGTTATCGCCGTGATCTAACCCAATTCGCGGTGTGGGGCAAAAGGCGCGGTGAGGATTTGCTGACGACCGATGCCGTCAGCATTCAAGCCTTTTTGGCCGAGCGCACGCTGCAACAAGGCATCGCCGCGCGGAGCCTGGCCCGGCAGCTTACGGCCCTGCGCCGTTATTACCGCTGGCTGTTGCGCCAAGGCCTGCGCAGCGATGACCCGACCCTCAACATCGAAGCCCCGCGTTTGCCTCGTCCCTTGCCGAAAAATCTCAGCGAGGCCGAGGTTGAGGCCCTGCTCGCCGCGCCGCAGATCGCGACCGCACAAGGGCTGCGTGACCGTGCCATGCTCGAATTGCTTTACGCCAGCGGCTTGCGCGTCAGCGAGCTGGTCGGCCTGCCGTTTTCCGCCGTGCAGATGCAGATGGGCGTGGTGCGCGTTATGGGCAAAGGGCGCAAGGAAAGGCTCGTGCCCACCGGCGAGATCGCCCTGGACTGGCTGACCCGCTATCTGCGCGAGGCCCGCAATGACCTGCTCAACGGACGGATCAGCGATGCCCTGTTCGTTACGGCCCGTGCTGGCGCCATGACACGCCAAGCCTTTTGGTACCTCATTAAACGCCATGCCGTACGCGCCGGAATTCGCACGGCGCTATCGCCGCACACCCTGCGTCACGCCTTTGCCACTCACCTGCTCAACCACGGCGCTGACCTGCGCGTTGTGCAAATGCTGCTCGGTCACGCCGATATCTCCACGACTCAGATCTACACCCATGTCGCGCGTGAGCGGCTGAAGCAGTTGCATGCCCAGCACCATCCGCGGGGGTGAAGCGATGCGGTTTTAGGCTATTCCCGACAGGGCCTTGAACCACAGGGCCACGCCGCTGCCGAGCAAGATCAAGCTGATCAGGCGCAGCATCTGGGCTTGCGTTAAGCGGGTGTGGACATGACTGCCAACCCACAAGGCGCCAAGCGTGATGGGCACCGCGGCCAGATAGGCGGACAGCAACTCCCGATGCAGGAGGAGACCGCTCACTGCGAAGGTGGTGATTCGCGCCAGGCCTTCAATAAAAAACAGGCCGGAAAAGGTGGCGCGCAACACGCCTTTGTCGAACAAGCGGTGCGAGAGGTAAATCACATACGGCGGTCCGCCGGTGCCGAACAGGGCCCCGATGGCACCGCCCGTGAGCCCGGCCGGCCAGGCCCAGCGCGGGCTGACGGGTTGGGGATGGTCGGTGTCGAGCAGCAGATTGCGCAGGGCGTACAGGATGACGAAGGCGCCCAGGCCGATCAGCATCGGCCCGGCCGGCAGCGATACCAGTAGATACGCGCCGAGGGCAACGCCCAGTAAGCCGGCGGGTAGCAGGCGACGGATCTCGGGCCAGGCGACTTTGTCGAAATGCAAGCCGCCCAAAATCAGCGAGGCGGTGAAGTCGGTGAGCAGAATGAGCGGTACGACAAAGGTCAACGGCAGGTTGAGCGCCAGCATCGGTACGGCGATGAGGCCGGAGCCAAAGCCGGTAATGCCGCGGATGAAATAGGCCGCAAGCAGAATGGGCACGGCCCAAGTGAGGCTAGTGAGTTCAGGCACGGGGCGGAAGTTTCGCGGCGGGGGTGTGCACCACTTAGCGCAGTCCGGGCATCTTGCCGGCCATACCGCGCATCATCTTGGCCATGCCGCCCCCTTTGCCCATCGATTTCATCATCTTCTGCATTTGTTCGAACTGGCTGAGTAGACGATTAACATCTTGCACCTGTAGCCCGGCACCGGCGGCAATACGGCGTTTGCGGCTGGCCTTGAGGAGTTCGGGTTTGCGCCGTTCCAGCGGGGTCATGGAATTGATGATGCCCTCAATGCGGCGCATTTGTTGTTCGCCTTGCGCCAATTCACTGGCGCCGATTTTTTGAGTCCCCGGCAACTTGTCAACCAGACTGCCCAAGCCGCCGAGTTTTTTCATCTGCTGCATTTGTTCCTTGAAGTCTTCGAGGTCGAAGCCTTTGCCGGATTTGAGCTTTTCGACGGTCCGCCGCGCGGCGGCTTCGTCAACGCCTTTTTGGGCCTCTTCGATTAGCGATAGCACATCGCCCATGCCGAGGATGCGGCTGGCCATGCGCTCGGGATGGAAGACTTCGATGCCGGTAAGCTTTTCGCCGACGCCAACGAGTTTGATCGGCTTGCCGGTGATGTGGCGTACCGACAGCGCGGCGCCGCCGCGCGCGTCACCGTCGAGCTTGGTGAGAATGACCCCGGTCAGCGGCAAGGCTTCGTTAAACGCCTTGGCGGTGTTGACGGCGTCCTGACCTTGCATGGCATCGACGACGAACAGGGTTTCGACGGGCTTGACGGCAGCGTGGAGGGCCTGGATCTCGGCCATCATCTCGGCATCGATGGCGAGGCGGCCAGCGGTGTCGACGATCAGGACATCAAAGAAATGCTTCTTGGCGTAATCGAGCGCCGCTAGGGCGATGGCGACGGGTTGTTGGCCAACCTCGGAGGGGAAGAACTCGGCCTCAGCCTGACCGGCAACGGTTTTTAACTGCTCGATGGCGGCCGGGCGATAGACATCGGCCGAGACTACGAGGATCTTTTTCCGGCCCATGTCGCGAATGACGCGCACCAGTTTGCCGGTGGTGGTGGTCTTGCCTGCCCCTTGCAGGCCGGCCATCAGGAAGACGGCAGGCGGCTGGCTGGCGAAGGACAAGGGCGCAGCAGCCCCGCCCATCAACGCGGTGAGTTCTTTGTGAACCACGCCGACTAAGGCTTGGCCGGGAGTCAGGCTGCCGATAACCTCTTGGCCCAAGGCCTTGGTTTTGACCTGGTCAATGAAGGTGCGCACCACCGGCAAGGCTACATCGGCTTCCAACAGGGCGACGCGCACTTCACGCAGGGCGTCCTGGATGTTGGCTTCGGTGAGGCGGCCCTGACCGCGCAGGGTTTTGACGACGGAGCCTAAGCGTTGAGTGAGGTTGTCGAACATGGGTTTTGGGGCAAATTAGGCTAAACTGGCGACCGCTAGTCTAACAAATCGAGAACCGCCCGGATGCCTGATCTTTTGCCTTTTGTGATTTGCGCGGCTGCCTATGCGGCGCAGGCCGTTATTTTTTGGCCTGGTCGAAGCACTTCGCAACGGCCGGGTTATTGGCGGCTTGTGCCTCTGGTTCCGTTCATGTTGCATATGGCCTTGCTGCTCGGCGCATTTTTGGGTGGCGACGGGGTCAGTTTGGGCTTTGCCACCATGTTATCGGCGATTGCCGCGCTTTCGGTGCTGGTCTATGGGGTCGCTTCCTGGCGGTATAGCCTAGGCGGGATGCAGGGTGTAGTGCTGGCCATTGCGGCTGTAGCCGTGCTGCTCCAGGGTCTGATGGGCGGTGGCCAGCTGATCCCGCAAAGTGGAAATCCGGCCTTCCGCGCGCATTTGCTGATGTCGATTACGGCTTACAGCCTGTTCCTGATTGCGGCCCTGCACGCGGTGTTTTTGGCAGTGGCCGAACGGGCGTTGCAGCGACCTTCGGCAAAAACGGCCCCGGTTGGAATGTTGCCGTTGCTGACCATTGAGGCCCTGTTGTTCCGCCTGCTGGAGGTTGGTTTCACGGTGCTGACCTTGACCTTGCTGACCGGCATCGTATTTTCCAAGCAGACTTTTGGTGAGCATTTGCCCTTCACGCACATGACGGTGTTCGGCATTGCCTCCTGGCTCATCTTCGCGGCACTGCTGTTGGGCCGGCACCGTTACGGCTGGCGTGGCAAGCGGGCCATTTATGGCACGCTGACAGGTTTTGCCATGCTTTTTCTGTCCTACATGGGCGCCCAATTTGTCCTTGAGATTGTGTTGGGACGCGTCTGACGCTACCCATCTTGAACTGTGGACGACATACCGCTTAATGCGCTCCTTCTGGCTCTAGCCATATTGTTGTTGTTGTCGGCCTTTTTCTCGGGCGCCGAGACCAGCATGATGGCGGTTAACCGCTACCGTTTGCGTCATCAGGCCAAGAGTGGCCAGCGTGGGGCGCGTTTGACGGAGGCCCTATTAGCGCGCACCGATCAGCTCCTGGCCGTCATTCTGCTCGGCAATAACCTGCTCAATGCGGCGGCGGCTTCGCTGGTGACCCTCATCACCCTGCGGCTCCTGGGAGAGAGCGAGTTTGCCCTGACCATAGCGACCCTTGGGGTCACCTTTCTGATCCTGGTTTTTTCGGAAGTGACGCCCAAGGTGTTGGCAGCGGCGCATGCCGACCGCGTCGCGCCCTGGGTCAGTTTTCCGTTGACCGTGCTGACCCGTGTGCTGAGCCCGGTGGTTTGGTTTATCAACCTGTTCGTCCGCGGTTTGATTTCCCTCCTGCGGATTCGTTTGCCGGATGCGGGTTCGGTCAATCGTATGGGGGTTGAGGAGCTGCGAACCCTGCTGGCAGAGTCGGGGCTGTTTTTGCGGCCCACCCATCGCAACATCCTGCTCAATTTGTTCGAACTGGAAAAAATCAGCGTCGATGATGTCATGCATCCGCGCAATCAGATTGAGGCCATCGACATCGAACGGGAGGACGAAGAGATTGTGCATCAACTGGAGACCAGCCACCATGCTTGGCTGGTGGTCTATGCCGGCGATCTGAACGAGGTGCGTGGCGTCCTATCGGTGCGTCGGGCGCTGGCGCGGTTGCGCGACGAACCATTTGATCGTGCTGAGTTTACGGCTAGTTTGCGGGAGCCGTATTTCATCCCCGCAGGAACGCCGCTGCTGTCGCAACTGGCCCAGTTTCAGCACAATCGCCATCGCATCGGGCTGGTGGTGGACGAGTATGGGGAACTGGAAGGTCTGCTGACTATGGCCGATATCCTGATGGAGATCGTGGGCGAGTTTGATTTGGGCCATCCTCTGGAGAACCCGGAATGGGTGGCACAAGCGGACGGCAGCTATCTCGTTGAAGGGGGCGCCAGCCTGCGCGATCTGAATCGCAAACTGGGCCTGGAACTGCCAACCGAGGGCTCCCGGACCTTGAACGGGCTCATCCTGGAGTATTTGGAGGCCATGCCGGAGCCTGATGTCACTTTACTCGTCGCGGGCTATCCGATTGAGTTGTTGCAAGTTCAGGATCGCATGGTCAAGACGGCCCGAATTTACCCGCGCCCGGATTGACGGGATATGGAACCTACGGCGATGGCAGGCTGGGATGCGGTTGCGGAGCGCCGTAGCCGTCAACCGTCTGGAAATGCGGATGGGGGCGGCGGTGAGGAGGCCCTCGTCATTCGTACCCTTGAGGCCCTGTTGACCACAGCCTTGGCCGAGGAGGCCTCCGATATTCATATCGAACCGGGTGAGGTTGAGGCGCGGGTCCGCTATCGCCTCGATGGCATTCTGCATGAGACGCAGCGCCTGAGCCTGGATTTGCATCTGCGTGTGGTCTCGCGCCTGAAGATCCTCGCGCGCTTGGATATTGCCGAAAAGCGGGTGCCGCAGGACGGCCATTTCAAACATGGCGGGGCTGGTGGGCAGCATGTGGATCTGCGCCTGTCCACGCTGCCGACCCTGCACGGCGAGAAGGTGGTCTTGCGCATCCTTGACTCAGCCGCCGCCTTGCGCCGCGATCTGGAAGATCTGGGTTACGAACCGGGCCAGATGACGGCGTTAATGGAGGCCATCGAACGGCCCTACGGCATGATCCTGGTGACTGGTCCGACGGGGAGCGGCAAGACGCTGTCTTTGTATGCCTGTCTGCGGCGCTTGAATAGGCAGGGGGCCAATATTTGCACCGTAGAGGATCCCGTCGAGATTCATTTGGAGGGGGTCAATCAGGTCAATGTCCATGAACGGGCGGGGCTGGATTTTGCCACGGCCCTGCGTGCCTTTCTGCGTCAGGATCCGGACATCATGATGGTCGGTGAGGTGCGCGATGCCGAGACCGCCGATATTGCGGTTAAGGCGGCGCAGACCGGCCATCTGGTGCTCTCGACTCTGCATACCAATGATGCCCCGGCTACCC
>SXTL01000003.1 GCA_005790965.1 Burkholderiales bacterium
GCCCCGTTCGATGTCTATTACGACGATGCGGTGCGTGGCCTGAGGTGGCCGGTGGTCCTGAAGGACGGCAAGTGGACCGAGACCAAATGGCGCTTCAACTCTGATTACGACCCCTATTGCAAGCCGGGCAGTGGCATTGATTTTTACGGCAACAACGGTAATGCCCTGGTTATGGGTGACCTTGATAAGCCGGGTGACGGCAGCGTCAAGGTCAAACTCGATGGCAAGGCCAAGATCTACTTCCGTCCCTATGCCACCCCGGTCGAAGAGCCGGATACCAACTTCAACCTCTGGCTGTGTACGGGTCGCGTTCTGGAACACTGGCATTCCGGTTCGATGACGCGTCGCGTGCCCGAACTGCACCGCGCCGTGCCCAACGCCGTGTGCTGGATCCATCCCAAGGATGCCGATGCGCGCGGTCTGAAGCGCAACGATCTGGTCTGGGTCGAGTCGCGGCGCGGCAAGGTCAAGGTGCGGGTCGAGACCGGTGGACGCAATCGCGTACCGCGCGGCCTAGTCTATGTGCCATGGTTCGACGAATCCGTGCTGATCAACAAGGTCTGCCTGGATTCGACCTGCCCGATCTCGAAAGAAACCGACTACAAGAAGTGCTCGGTGAAGGTCTACAAGGCCTGATCCTGGCGAGACGGCCTCCCTGCGGGGAGGTCGTGGTGAGGGGGTCCCTCACCCGGTGGCATAGCGTGTCCCCGGGTAAGTGGCTCCAAAGATTATGGAAAACGAAGCATGTCCGCCAACCGTCGTGATTTTCTGTTGCGCTTGATGCAGGGAGCGACCTTGGCCTCCACCGGGGGTCTGGGTTGGGCCTACCTGTTGCGTCAGGAGGCCCGTGCGCAGCCCTTTGCGTTGCGCCCCCCCGGCGCCCTGCCGGATGACGATTTCAATGCCGCCTGCATCAAATGCGGTCAGTGTGTGGTGGCCTGTCCGTTCGATACCCTCAAGCTGGAACCGGCCGGTGGCAATTTGCCTATCGGTATGCCGTTCTTCGAGCCGCGTGAGATTCCTTGTTATCTGTGCCCGGATATTCCGTGTATGAAGGCGTGTCCAACCGGGGCCTTGTCGCCGAAGTTAAAGAATATCAATGACGCGCGCATGGGTTTTGCGCTGGTTGATACCGAGAACTGCCTGTCCTGGAAGGGTTTGCGTTGCGAGATCTGTCACCGCGAATGTCCGCTCAAAGGTAAAGCCATCACCCTTGAGACGCATCCACGGCAGATCTCCAAGCACGCCATGTTTATCCCCGTGGTGCATTCGGATGCCTGTACGGGTTGCGGGATCTGCGTCAAGGCCTGTCCGACAACCGAACCGGCCATCCGCATCCTGCCGCACGCCCTGGTGCAAGGCAAGATTGGCGATCACTACCGTCTGGGCTGGACCCGCGAGGATGCCATTACTCAAGAGTTTGATGCTTCGGGTGCTGCACCCACGATCGCGGCGCCGACCAACGCACCGTCCGGCCCGGTCAAAGGCAATGCGACCGATTACCTTAATGATGGCGGGCTATGATCATGCGTACAGCTCATGAAAGTTCGCATGACCTCGCCCAGCGCAGCCTGAGCCAGAAGCTGTGGTCTTGGCGTTATATCGTTCTGCGACGCCTCAGCCAGTTCGTGATCCTGCTGTTGTTCTTTGGCTCTGCGCACTGGGGCTGGGAGGTGGCCAAAGATGTGCCCCTCCTTTCGGGTAACCTGTCAGGTTCCAAGTTCATCGGCCTGATCCCGATGGCTGATCCCTTTGCGGCGTTGCAGATTTTTCTCGCTGGCCATGTCCTGCAGACCGAGGCCATCCTTGGCGCGGCGCTCGTGCTGGGTTTCTATATTCTGGTCGGGGGGCGGGTGTTCTGTGCCTGGGCGTGTCCGGTCAATCCGGTCACTGACCTGGCGGGCTGGTTGCGAGTGCGTTTTGACATTCGGCCGACCTTTATCCTGTCGCGCAACATGCGTTACTTTGTGCTGGCGTTGACCTTGGTGCTGTCGGTTCTGACTGGGGTGGCGGCATTCGAGTGGGTGAGCCCGGTTGGCATGGCACATCGCGAGATCATTTTTGGGGTGGGCTTTGGTGCGATGGCGCTGTTGTCCATCTTCTTGTTTGACCTGTTTGTCCTGAAGCATGGCTGGTGTGGCCATCTGTGCCCGCTGGGGGCTTTCTGGTCGGTGGTGGGCAAGATCAATCCCACGCTACGGGTCCGTTTTGACAAGACGACCTGCACGCACTGTGGTGAGTGCGCCAAGGTCTGTCCGGAACCCCAGGTGCTGAATCTGAAGCACTTGGAGGAAAAAGGTTTCGTGTTCTCCGGCGAGTGCAGTAATTGTGGGCGCTGCACGCCGGTGTGCCCGGAAAATAGCCTGGTTTTTGATTTCAAGCCCCTGATCCGCGCGCATAACGCGCAGGTGCAGGGTTCTGTTTCCGTGAGTGAGACGCAAAGGAGAGTGTGATGAGCAAGAATATGGCATGGGCTGGACTATTGGCTGGCGCGATTTTGGGTCTTTCCGGCTGTGGCCAGACGACCAAGGCACCCACCGTGAAGGTGGCCTCGATCAATGACGCCAGCTTGGGTTTGGAAAAGACGAGCGTCTACGATGTACCGACACCCCCAGTGACGCAGTATTCCAAGGCAGATCCGGGATCCTCTACATCGCTGGGGGTCTCGTATCACACGGCGCCCCCTCAGGTGCCCCACAATATCGATGATTTTGTGCCGGTGACTCGGGACAACAACATGTGCGTGGCTTGCCACAACACGCCGGATCTGATCGGTACCAAGCTCGAGAAGGGCCAGGCCACCCCGGCACCGCGCAGCCACTATATCGGCAAGAGCAGTGACCTCTACATGGGCCGCTGGAATTGCGTCCAGTGTCACCGTCCGCAGTCAGATGCCGCACTTCTGGTTGAAAGCGTGTTCAGCCCGGATAAACTGAACTGAGGCTGTGCCAGATCCAAACCGGGCCATTGCGCGAGGCACGCCGAACCGCTGAGTTGGTTTGGCTAAGAGCTGATCGGGTGCGTCACCCGGTCAGACTTTGTGGCATTGTTGCCTTGTAGCTTTATGGATGGGCCCGTTGCGATGCAGTAACGGCGAGGTTGAACAGGGCTGCACGATTGCAGCCCTTTTTCGGTGGGCGCGCATGGTGCGCTGACGACATGCCTTGCAATCGCCCGGGGCCCTCACTATCCTGTGGCCTCGATCTGGGAAAAAGGGTGGCGATGGGCGGTTTGATTGCGGTAGGCATTGGCGCGGCCATGGGGGCTTGGTTCCGCTGGGGCTTGAGTCTCTGGCTTAATCCGCTCTTTCCGGCGCTGCCCTACGGCACCTTGGCCGCCAACCTTCTGGGCGGCTATCTCGTCGGCCTTGCCTTGGCTTTCTTTCTGCACAACCCGGACTTGGCGCCGGAATGGCGATTGTTTTTAGTGACCGGCTTTCTGGGCGGATTGACTACCTTTTCGACCTTCTCGGCCGAAGTATTCACCCAGCTTGCGCGCGGACAACTCGGCTGGGCCATGCTGACGGCTGGCCTGCACCTGTTTGGCTCGTTGTCGATGACCGCGCTGGGGGTCTGGAGCGCGCGGTTTTTTCGCTGACTAGCGGGGCGCGGCGGTGATGACCTTGTCCGGTATCGATACCCTAGTTTTGTTTGCCGCCTCGTTGCTGGCTAACTTTTTCTCCGCCCTTTCGGGTGGGGGTGCTGGGCTTATCCAATTTCCCATTCTGATCTTTCTCGGCCTGAGTTTCGGGGTGGCTCTGGCGACCCACAAGGTGGCGAGCGTTTTTCTCGGCGTCGGCGCTATCCTGCGCCATTGGCGTGAAGGACGGCTGGCTAAACGGGAGAGCTTCATCATTCTGGCCGCCGGGTTACCGGGCGTGATCCTGGGTGCCTCGTGGGTGCTGCAGGCCCCGGAACGGCCGATGATCTTCTTATTGGGCCTCCTGACCGCCGGGTTAGGGATTTATTCCGTCTTCAAACCACAACTCGGCCTGATTCATGCGCCCCGTAATTGGCAGGGGCGAGGGGTGTGGATAGGCGCGGCCGGTCTCTTCGTGGTGGGTTTTCTCAACGGCTCCATTACCTCAGGCACCGGCCTGTTCCTCACCCTGTGGCTGATCCGCTGGTTTGGTCTCGATTACCAGCGGGCCGTGGCCTACACCCTGATCTTGTGCGGATTTTTCTGGAACGGGACGGGCGCGGTGGTGCTGGGTATTCTGGGGACCGTCGCTTGGGATTGGATGCCGGCCTTGCTGATAGGCTCTATTCTGGGCGGTTATCTCGGCACGCATCTGGCCATTCGCCAAGGTAATCGCTGGATCAAGCGCGCTTTCGAGATCACCACGATTCTTATTGGCCTAAAACTGCTATTGTCATGATCGTTATAAGGGTTATTTGCGGGCCAACCCGACCGTCACTAAGCGCTAACCGGATAGACATCTCCTAATCTTGACAAAATCAGTCAAGTATTTAGAATGCAGGGCATCTGACCCGAATTGGGTTAGCCAGTTTTTGTAACTTATTGATTTTACTGAGAGGAATAAACATGGGCAGTATTTTTCAATCGTTGGGTCGCACGGTGGTGGCGGGCTTGGTCCTCTTGGCTGGCGTTATGGCTGCAACCGGAATTGATCTGGTTAATGGTTTGCGTTGGGCACACACGATTTCGGGTGTCTTGTGGATTGGCCTCTTGTACTACTTCAATTTTGTGCAGATTCCGTCCATGCCGAAGATCCCCGACGAGCAGAAGCCGGCCATCGGCAAGGTGATTGCCCCGACCGCGCTGTTCTGGTTCCGTTGGGCTGCCCTGGCGACGGTGGTCACGGGTTTGGTGGTCGCTGCCGGTGCGGGCTACTTGGTTCCGGCCTTGACTCTGGAGATGCCTATTATCGGCCTCGGCATGTGGCTGGCCCTGGTCATGGCCTTCAATGTCTGGTTCATTATTTGGCCGAACCAGAAAAAGGCCCTCGGAATCGTTGTCGTGGAAGCGGCTGATAAAGCCAAGGCCGCGCGCCTGGCCATGCTGACTTCGCGCTTCAACACCATGCTATCCATGCCGATGCTGTGTTGCATGATTGCGCAGTCCTAAGGAAAGAGGCCCGTCCGCGTGCGGGCCTTTTTTAGCCCTTAATACTTGATTAAAACTGTCAACAATAGATCTGTGCAGCCGTTCGCTGCTTTTGCCTGAAAGGAAAGAACATGGAACTCAACATCAATGGCCAAATCGTTGAAACCGACCCGGAAGGGTATTTGGTCAACTTGTCGGATTGGTCCGAGGATGTCGCCCGCTATCTGGCCAGCCAGGACAAACTGGAACTGGGTGAGAACCAGTGGAAGATCATTCATTACATGCGCGACTATTTCAACGAATACGGTACGGCGCCCAACCTGCGCATACTGCAAAAGGGTTTGAAGGAAGAATTTGGTTCCGAATGGGGTGAGAAGAAATTCCTTTTCGACATCTTTCCGTTTGGTCCGGCCAAACAGGCTGGCCGCTACGCCGGCACGCCGAAGCCGACCGGCTGCGTTTAATCAATGGCGCTGATTTTCTGCCATTGAGTCCTAACCGCTAATCCGTCCAGACGCGTTCAACGGGTCTGAGGCTCGGCTAAAATGGGGCCCCTTAATGGGGCCCTTTTCTATGGAGTGGTGACGATGAAAAACCTAATTGCTGTTGTGGGGTTGATGCTTGCCAGCGCAACCGTCCACGCCTTTCCTCAATACGCCTCGGGCGGTTTTCGCGGTGCCGAGCTGATGACGGCGGAAGAGCAAGCTGCCCACGCCAAGAAATTGCAAGAGATGCAGACCTACGCCGAGTGCAATGCTTACATGATCCAGCACCGGCAAGAGGTGGATCGACGCGCGGCAGCCAAAGGGGTTGCCCTGCCGACCGTGCGTGGCAACCCCTGTGATGTCATGCGCACCTTCGGCCGAGTCAAGTAGCCTCGCCGCGGGCGGGTGAGCGGTTCCGAAGGCGCGATTAAAGTCTTTGGCGTTACCGTTAGAGCGGCGGGCGTGCCGACCTATGACCGATCGTGCGTCACTTTGGACTCAAGGCTTCAGGGAGCCATTTCCCAGGGTACCCAAACGGTGAAGCGGGATCCCTGGTGAGGGCGGCTTTGCAAGGCAAGCGCGCCACCGAGTTGTTCGACAAACCCCTTGGTGAGCGCTAGGCCTAACCCTGTGCCCTCGAAGGCACGGGAGAGCGTGCTATCTATTTGGGAAAAAGGCTTAAAGAGTTTCGCAAAGTCAGATTCGGCGATGCCTATGCCCGGGTCTTCCACACTGATTTCCAGGAAATCAGTCCTGTGGCTGCGCTCAAAATTGAAATGAATGGCGGGACGCGCAGCGCTGGGCAAGCCAATCTGGGCACGGCTTACCCGTTGCGCGTGAAGGGTGACATGGGATCCTGCCGGGCTAAATTTGACCGCATTGGAGAGCAGATTAAGAGTGATCTGCCGGACCTTGCGGACATCCGTCCAGATCGGTCCCAAATTCTGAGCCGCGTCCAGTATCAGGGTGATGCCCTTTTTCTGGGCCTGCGTTTGCAGACTGGTCAGGCAAGCGGACAGCAGAAGGTAAACATCCTCATGATCTTTCTGGAGGAACATTCTGCCGGCCTCGATTTTGGCCAGATCCAGGGCGTCATTGATGAGTGACAGGAGATGTTTCCCGCTGCCTTGAATATGGTTCAGGATTTCTTTCTGCGCTGGGTCAGAGTGGGCATCCGCGAGAATTTCGGAGAAACCGAGAATCGAATTCAGCGGTGTGCGGAGCTCATGGGACATGGTCGACAGAAATCGTGATTTTGTCTGCAGGGCGTTTTCCAGAAGCTGGTTTTGCCCGGAAATGTAATGGAGGAGATTTTCCTTTTTGGCGATTTCTTCGGTGAGCGAATTGGCTAGATTTAAGGTGCGTATCCGCGCCTGATTGAGCAAGAGCACTAGGGTGGCGACAAACAGGGCGCTGGCGACTCCGAGCATAGCGATGAAGGTTGATTTATCGTAACGGGGGTCGTTCTGATCCTGGAGTTCCTGGATGGTCAGGGTCCATAGATTGTTTCCAGCCTGAAGGGTTTGGGTTGACGAATAGGGCGTCTGCGGCGTTTGGGCTTGGCTCGGATCACCATGACGCCAAGCGATGGCGCTTTCCGTTGTGGCATTGCCTTCATACAAGGCCGCGCTTATCCCCGGGCGTTGCAGCGGCCTGAGTAGCCTTTGCAGATCGATGCCCGCATAGGCCCAGCCGAGCAGATTGGCGCAACGCAAAGCGGGAGTGTCATGGGGGCTGCCATTATGAAAAATGGGGTAAACCATGACGGCGTTGAAGGCGTTTTTTTGCGCGCCCGCAAGGCTTGCCTGGATGGGTAGCAGGGTGGGCCGTTCGGAGATCAGGGAGCGGCTGAGTCCCCGTTGCAAGGCCGGACTCCAAACCAGCCGTTGCAGGGGTTCGGCAGGGGTAGTGTGAATGCGTGGAGCAAGGTCTTCGGTTCGAACTTTAAGCGCCGGTCCATAACAGTTGCGGTGTAAAGAGTTGGGCTGACCGAGGTCTTGCGGATGGAGGATCCCTAGTGCCTGAACACCGAAGTGACGCTTCGGGTAAAAGGTTCTGGTCGTATAGGTTCGAAACTCGTCTGAGTCAACCTCTTTGGAGCTGGCATAAAACGCCGCCAGTCCAAGCAACAACTCGCTTCGAGTGTCCATTTCTTGCGCGATATCTTGGACATAGTCTTGGGCCAGATGATCAAACTCAAATCGGGCTTGCTGTTGGGTGGCTTCTTGTTGGCCTTTCCAGGCCAGAAAAGTGAGGCTGGTCAGCAGTAGAAAAAGAAACAGGGGCAGTGTCTTCTCTGAGTGGATCTTGATCTGGCTGTCTTTAAAGGCATTGAATTTTGCGGTGGCGAAGTGGCCGAGCACGATCACCAGAACGAGCATGAGGGCGACAAAGGCTAGTAGCAAGGTGGGCGTGAGGCTGCCGGGGTCGGCAAGGCAAAGGCTGTCGGGCCGGAACCCTGCCGCCGCCATGCCGGTGTAATGCATGCCTGAAATTCCGGTGGCAAGGAAGAGGGCGCTTCCCAGTCGTAACCATGGAGCTTTGGGATGGTCACGATAGTCCGGGAGAAGGAGCATGACCTTGATTGCGGCATAGGCCGCCGCGATGGCGATGAGGATGGATAGAGCGAACAGGCCGGGATCGTAGTGGATCGTCGGTTGCATTCGTATAGCCGCCATGCCGGTGTAGTGCATGATCGAAATGCCTGCCCCCATGGCAATAGCCGTCCCGGGCAAGGGCAGGCGGTAGGGAGCTGAGCAATGGATTTGCCACAAGCCAAAAATCATGGCCAGAATGGCAAACAGACCCGAGACCAAGGTTATCGGGGTGTCGTAATACAACGGGATGGGAAGGTGCAGGGCCAACATGCCGATAAAGTGCATGCCCCAAATACCCGTGCCGAGGGTGATGCCACCGATCAAGATACGGATCCGGATCTCGGCCGCATCCTGGCGGGAAGGTTCATTCGCGATATGGATGGCCCGATACGCGGCGAGCAAGGCCACTAGAAAAGATAGGGCGACAACCCAATAATTATAAGAAGGGGTCACAAACCACCCGCTTGGGAAGGGAAGCGCGCAGACTGCCACGCAGGCGTGGCAGCGGTCAATAGGTTTGCCGGTGATTGGGGCGGACTGCCCATGGGAGGCATCGATTTGCGATAAAATTGCCCTGATATTGATCCGATCTCCTCTTTGAATAGAAGGGGTCGAAGTGGCCGCAAGGAGAAATAGCGATGCGTGAACGCAAAGACTGCATCCTGATTGTTGACGATACCCCGCAGAATTGTGCGCTCCTGGTGGCCTTGCTAGGCGCCTATGACACCGTGGTTGCCAACTCGGGTGAAGAGGCTTTGGCGGTATTGGCGGGGGCGCAGGGCGATGCAATGCCGGATCTTGTCCTGCTCGATGTCATGATGCCCGGCCTCAACGGCTATGAGGTGGCCCATCAGATCAAGGCCAACCCGCAGACTCAGGGTATCCCCATCATCATGGTGACGGCGCTGGATGACCGACAGGCCAAGCAAGCCAGTCTGGACAGCGGTGCCGAGGAATTTCTCAGTAAACCGATCGACCGTGCTGAATTGTTGGTTCGGGTCCGTAATATGCTGCGCTTGCGGCGGCAAAGCTTGGCCTTGGCTACTTACAATGAGCAACTGGAGGCGCAGGTGCAGGCGCGTACTGCCGCCCTCAGCGCAGAAATTGTGACGCGCAAACAGGCGGAGGCGGAGGCCCACTTCCTGAATCGGCATGATGCCCTGACTAAACTCCCCAATCATGTGTATTTTCAGGAGACCGTTCGGTCGCTTCTCGATCAGGCTAGAGCGGAGGGGACTCAGGTCGCCGTTGTCATATTGGCGCTGGATCAACTGCGCCTCGTTATACAAACCCAGGGGCGTCCGGTTCGGGACCAACTGATTGCTCAGGTGGCGATGCGACTGAGTTGCACCGAGTTGGGCCAACATTTCCTAGCTCACCTGGAACCGGGCGTTTTTGCTATTGCCCTGGGTCCGTACCCTGGCCTTGATCGCGAGCGTCTCAACGGGGCCATAACGCACTGTATCAATGATGCCCTTAACGCGCCTTTTGAACTGGCAGGTATCGTCCTGCAACTGACGCCCCGGGTAGGGATCAGTCCAGCCTCGGTTGGGATGGACACGCCAGAGAGTTTGATTCAGGCGGCGGATCTTGCCCTTTATTGGTCCGGGCAACCCGGCCAGGAAGCCGTGCAATGGTATTCCCCCGAATTGGCGGAACAGGTGCGCGAGAGTCGTCAGACCTGGGCCGATGTGGGTCTGCGTATTGGCCGTTTGTCGCCCCGGGAGCGGGAGGTGGCTGATCTGATCGTGGCTGGGAATTCCACTAAGATGATTGCCTACAAATTGGGCACCAGTGACCGAACCGTCGACGCGCAACGCGTCCGGATCATGGATAAGCTTCAGGCCCATACGCTAGCCGATGTTGTGCGCATGATGATGGCACCCTCGGTTCGTGCTTAAGGATCTTAAGGATCAAGCCCGCAGCCGGGATTGTAGGACTGGGGTTGAATGACTAAAGCCAATGCCTTTATCGGGGGCTAGGTGTTTTTACTTAGGTATATCCTTTTCTTGATCCCGATATCCGTTGTTCTATGATGCGCTCCAAGTAGGTTGTGATTAACAGGTTGAACCGGCGCGTTGCTCCATACAACAAGACCTGACCCGCAAGGCCCTGCTTACTGCATCTGTAAGGAGTACATCATGAAACACGCATACACAAAACTCGCTATTGCCATGTTGATCGCCACTTCGGGCGCGGCCTATGCAGCGGGAACCAACTTTTCTAACTTGAGTGCAGGTACGGTCACCAACTTGACCATCAGCCAAACGGGTACGGGCAAAAGCCGGATCAGTGGCGGTAATGCCTTGACCTCCTCGCGCGGGGACGATGTAAGTGGTACCGGCGCAAATGGGACGAGCTTTGCTGAGGCTGCCGAGGCTAGTACCGCTTTTACCCATGTCGGTTCCTTGACCACCTTGAGTTTGACCCAGGTCACCAGTTCGGCCAATACCGAGGGTGACAATAATGAGAACACCATCACCGGCACGATGTACACCACAGGTGGTAGCGTGACCGTGGCCCAGACGGGTGATGCCAACGCCGTTGATTTGACGATTGGTGGCTCTGGCAACAGCCTGACAACGCCCACCATCTCGATCACTCAGACCGGTAACGACAACCAGACCGAGCTGACCCGCACGGCCGGTACCAACACCGATACGATTGCCATCACCGGTAATAGCAACGCCGTCAAGGTGACCGGCGCTTCGACGGGCGCCAACAGTGTTCACCTGACTCTGGGCGGTGATAGCAACCAGGTTTGGGCCGAACAGAGCGCTGGTTCTGCTAACGCCATGAAGGTCAATGTGACAGGGGGTACCAATGTTCTGGATCTGACCCAGTCGGGTTCGAACGGCAGCTTGACGGGAGCCGTGAGTGGCACTGGCGCGACCATCGTCGGAAGCAATAACTACCTCTATTTGGCCCAATCGGGTACGGCTAACACTGCGACCGTCGATATCACCGGCAGCACTAACAAGGTAGATATTAATCAGTCGGGCGCCACGACGGCTGCCACGCTGGCCCTGACCGGCAGTAGTAACGATATCGGCATCACGCAAAGCGGAGCCGGTACAAGCGTGAATCTAACCCTCGCCAGCACGAGCGCGACCGTTGCCGTGACGCAATCGACGGCGAGCGCTTCGTACGCCTATACGGGAACGGTTCCGTCGGGTGGCTCCATCTCCGTTACGCAGTAAGCCGGCAGTTGTCCATTGGGGGGCGCAAGCCCCCCTTTTTTTGCTTGGGGCAGAATACGAGGTGCTGGCGGGGAGATCTGGCTTGACGATGTTAGACTAGACGGACTGGATGATATTTTTCCATGCGCACCAACCCGGGTACCTCTGAGAAAGGCTGCATCATGTTTACGCTGAACATCAAGGGTCTGTTTGATTCTATTGCCACCGGTATCGGGTCGGTCCGAAGGGCCGGCTTGTTCCTGCTGGGGGCTACTTTGCTTGGCCCGGCCGCCGCCGCGGAGCTGTCGTACCAACTGCAATCCACCTTGGTTGGCGGCAACAACGCCGCTTTGCTGGCAGCGGAAAATACCCGCGCTAACGCCGTCAAACAGGCCAAGGAGCGCGCTGTGGCCGATGAATTACAGCGAATTCGCGACTTGGAGAATGCCGCAGCGGCCACGCCTGAGGCCCGCTTCTTGAGTTCCTTGCAATCGCAGATTTATTTTGCGGTCTCGCAGAGGATCGCCGCGAGCCTTGCCGATCCCAATGCGGCCCTGGCTCCCGTTACGATGGGGGACAGTACGGTCACTTTTGCGAGAGGGGTGGGGACCCTGACGGTGACCGTCGTGACTCCTTCCGGCACCTCGGTCATGGTCTTGCCCATCCCGCAGTGACCATGAGGGGGCTACTGTTTTCACTTTTGGTCTGCGGCCTTGCGGGCTGTGCGGTACTCTTGCCGCCGCCGGCCCCGCCGGAAACACTGGTGGTACCAACAGCCGGCAACCTGTCTCGCCAGGCCCTGATCGCCCGCCGACCGGCGCAGCATGTGCCCTATAACATTGGTATTTATAACTGCTTTGATACCACGGGTCAGAAGCGCAAGGGCGCCGGCGGAGGATCCGATTTCTCCAGCGCTGTACCGCAGGATTGCGCCCCTTTTCTGATTGCTTCATTCCGTGAGATGCCGTTTTATCGCGTCCTGGAGCGTAGCCGGATCGATGACATTATCAAGGAGCGCCAGTTGGCAACTGCCATGCACGGTGAGTTGGGTAAAAAGATCCTCGGCACCATGCACATCGCGGATGCCATCATGATGGGCCAGATTATCAGTTATGACCGGACCTCCAGCCAGGCGGCGGGGGGCGTGGCTCTGTCCGCCCTGGGGGGCTCGCGCGAGCTTGTCTCTGATACCTTTACTTTCAGTTTGCGGGCGGTCTCGACCAAGACCGGCGAATTTATCGACGAGGTGTTGGTGAAGAAAACCGTAACCTCGGTGCAGGTGGATGGTCATGTGTTAAGGCTGATCGGCACAGACATGGCTAGCGTGGAATATGGCATGGCCCAAAACGAGACCGTGGGCATCGCCTTACAGGAGGCTATCGATCTTGCGGTGCGGACCTTGACCGAGCAAGGCATCAAAAGGGGTTGGTTGATTGATCACAACTGACCTGCGCTAGCAGACGGGCGTTGTCCGGAGGCTGCGCGGATTCAGGCGCGGGGGTTATTGCGCAACGGAGAGCCGGCCCTTTTCAGCCAGCGTGCCAGAAAAGATGAAGGTGGCGTCTTTGGAGGTTTGCTGCACAGAAAGGTCGGCCGCTTTAGCTTGTACCTCCATCTTGATGGTGCTTCCGGGGCCGGTCTGGGTGATTCTCACTCGGTTGGCCTCGCCGGAAAGCTGTAACGCGGTGTTTGCTCCGTACCCTGTTTGGCGGATGTCCAGCCGGTTTCCGGAGCCGGGGACCTGAAGCTGTACTTCGGTCAAAGGCGCACTTTGCGTCACCGCAATGATATTGCCATGGCGATCTTGATGGCAGTGGCTCTGGGGTGTCCCTGTCTGGTTGAAATAACCGCGTTCCACACTGGAGAGGTGAGCCGGCGCACCAACCTCAGGCAAGAGGCGCTCGGCAATGGGCATCTTAAGCTCCGACACGGTTGCCATGCCTTGGCCCGCGTCGCGGAACAATCCCTGAAACCCCAGAATCTGCTCAAAATCGCCCGCATTACGGGTCACACCTCCGGGTGTCAGCGTCGGAGGATAAGCGCCCGGGTAAAGGGGCGGATAGATTGGAGGCAGGTCTACGCCGGATACCCCGGTTCCGGCCAAGCTCAGCAGGAAACCCAGTAGCGTTCCCGAGGCCTTTCGCGGGCAAATTGGGTTTTTTTTCGTGGGGATATGGACCATGCTGGCCCCTCGCCTTGGTTTAGTAGCGCTAGGGATGCAATATGCCATTGCTACGCCTAATGAATCAATCAACTTTCCAGTGCCCTGATTTGCCGCCCTTTTTTTCGACCAGCCGGATGGCGTCGATGACCATGCCGCGATCGACGGCTTTGCACATGTCGTAAATCGTGAGCAGGGCAACGCTGGCGGCGGTGAGGGCCTCCATCTCGACCCCGGTGCGGCCTACGGTCTCGGCAGTGGCGGTGCATTCGATGGCGTGCTCGGTGGCGTTTAGATTGAAATCAACGCTAACGGCCGACAGGGCGATGGGGTGGCAGAGCGGGATCAGGTCGGCGGTGCGCTTGCTGGCCATGATCCCGGCCAGTCGGGCGACGCCGAGAACATCGCCTTTCTTGGCCTGGCCCCCGGCAATCATGGCGAAGGTGGCGGCCTGCATGGTGATGCGGCCCCGTACTACCGCCACGCGGGCGGTTTCGGCCTTGGCGCCGACATCGACCATGATGGCGTGGCCGGCGCGGTCAAAATGAGTGAATTCGCTCATGGCGTGTACATCCTTGGCGTTACAAATCCGATACAAAGGGAGGCGGCGGTGTCGCCCATCTGCCTATATCATAGCCACATGCGTTTGCTTTCGGCTCTCTTTCTTGTTCTCCTCGTGGTGTCAATGCCAATGCCTGTGCGGGCGGCGGTCGAGTTACCCGATCTGGGCGATCCTTCGCGGGTGGCCTTCTCGGAAGAGGCCGAGGCGCGGCTGGGGCAGGAGATCATGCGGCAGATCCGGGGAAGTCGCGATTACTACGATGACGCGGTGCTAAAAGACTACCTCAACCGGCTTGGTGAACAACTGGTGGCGGCGAGCGATGAACCGGGGCGGCGTTTCGAATTCTTTGTGGTGCGCGATCCCAGCATTAATGCCTTTGCCTTGCCGGGAGGCTATATCGGGGTCCATACGGGCCTGTTGTCGGCAGCGCGCTCCGAGGCCGAGCTGGCGGGTGTCTTGGCGCACGAGATCGCTCATGTCACGCAACACCATCTCGCGCGTCTAGTGAAGGGGAGCGAGGGTTTGACCGTGGCGGCTCTGGCCGGCATTGCCGTGGCGATTCTGGCCGCGCGCTCGAATCCGCAATTGGCGGATGCCGCCTTGCGGACTTCGCAGGCCTACGGACTGCAGCAGCAGATCGATTTTACCCGGGCGCATGAACACGAGGCAGACCGGGTCGGTTACCAGATTCTTGAAGGGGCCGGTTTTGATCCGACCGGGATGGCGAGTTTCTTCGAACGGCTCATGGCGCAGGGGCGCCTGTATGACAACAGCGCGCCGGTGTATCTCAGGACGCACCCGCTAAGTCACGACCGGATGGCGGACATGCAGAATCGCATCGCCCAGCGCCCCTATCGTCAGGCGCGTGAAAATTCGGAGTCGGCTGCGTTCGAGTTGTTGCGGGCGCAGATTCAGGCGCACGAAGGTGGCGTGGCTGAGGCGGTTAAACGCTTTCGGACGCGGGTTAACGAACGGCCGCAGGACCCTGCGGCGCGCTATGGCCTGATTGAGGTCTTGTTGCGTGACAACGACGCGCACTCGGCCCTGGCCCAGGTTGAGCCGTTACGGAAGCTATTGACTGCGCCACTGGTCGAGATGCAGGCGGGGCGCGTGATTCGTGCGGCCAAGGGTCCCCAGGCTGCCTTGCCCGGGCTGCAGACGGCGCTGGCGCGGTGGCCCGGTGAGCGCGCCCTGGGCTATTCGCTCGTGCGTACCTATCTGGCGGCGGGGCAAGCGCGTTTGGCTCACGCCCTGGTCGTAGAACGGCAGCGCACATGGCCGGAAGACATTCTCCTTTGGCGCCTTTTGGCCGAGACGGAACTGGCCTTGGGGCATCCTCTGGAGTCGCATTTGGCTGAAGCCGAGGCCTATGCGCGTGAAGGTTTGCTCCAGGCGGCGATCGATCAGCTGCAAACGGCGTTGCGAGAGGCCAGACACGCTGGAAAGGCGGGGACGAGCGACGATTTTTATGCCCTCTCCATGGCTGAATCGCGCCTCAATACCCTGCATGAGGCCCTGCAGCGCCAGAATGCCGACCGTCGGGAACACCGCAAAAACGGATCCCTGTGAAATGGCGTTGGAGCTTTGTAGGCGGCCAGCCCTCTGGCCGATGAATTGCAGAAATCGGGCCGGGGTGTGGTGGTAGGTCCATACCGTTTTTTCCGTTTATCGTACTAATTCCGGGTTTAGGTCTTGGTGAAGCCGTCCAGGTTCCGGTAATCTTCGCCCGCCTGATAAATCAGGGCGTATGTTGCCTAGGATACGACCTGTTGACCTGTTTATTTCCCAGCAAAGGAATATCTCAATGAATCGTCGCGAATTTTTGCAAGTCTTGGCTGCGGCCTCTGCTAGCGGCTTGGCGCTGGATAGCCGCGAGGCGCTGGCCGGCAAGGCCCCCAATCATTATTACGACCTGCCGGCCTTTGGTAATGTGTCGTTGATGCACATGACCGACTGCCACGCGCAGTTGAAGCCGATCTGGTTCCGCGAGCCGAATGTGAACCTGGGCGTGGGTAGCGCGATTGGTCGCGCCCCGCACTTGGTCGGCGAACACCTGCTCAAGGCTTTCAATGTCAAGCCCGGTAGCCGGGACGCGCATGCGTTCTCTTATATCGACTTCACTGCGGCCGCGCGTACCTATGGCAAGGTCGGTGGTTTCGCGCATCTCAAGACGCTGGTGGACACGGTGCGTGCCACTCGTCCCGGTTCCTTGCTGATGGATGGCGGCGATACCTGGCAGGGCTCGGCCACGGCGCTGTGGACCAACGCGCAGGATATGGTCGATGCCTGTATCGCCCTGGGCGTGAATGTGATGACCCCGCACTGGGAAATGACCTACGGTGCGGCGCGCGTGCAGGAAATCGTCAATGGCGATTTTAAAAAGGCCGGGGTGGATTTTGTGGCCCAGAATGTGGTGACCAATGACTTTGGCGACCAGGTCTTCCAGCCGTATGTGATAAAGGTCATCAACGGCGTGCAGGTGGCCATTATTGGTCAGGCCTTCCCCTATACGCCGATTGCCAACCCGCGCTGGATGGTGCCTGACTGGTCCTTTGGTATCCGCGACGAGAGCATGCAGAAATTTGTCGACGAGGCCCGCGCCAAGGGCGCGCAAGTGGTCGTGGTGCTGTCGCACAACGGCATGGATGTGGACCTCAAGATGGCCAGCCGCGTGACGGGAATCGATGCCATTTTCGGCGGCCATACGCACGATGGCGTGCCGCAACCGGTCGAAGTAAAGAACGCGGGCGGCATGACTCTGGTGACCAACGCCGGTTCCAACGGCAAGTTCTTGGGGGTGATGGATTTTGATGTCAAGGGTGGCAAGATCCGCGGTTGGAAGTATCGTCTGCTGCCGGTGTTCTCTAACCTGCTGGCGGCTGATCCGAAGATGGAGGCGTTGATCAATACCATCCGCAAGCCGTTCGAGGCCAAGCTATCCGAGAAACTGGCCGTTACGGAAGACCTGCTCTACCGTCGTGGCAATTTCAACGGCACTTACGATCAGATGATCTGCGATGCGTTGATGAAGGTGAAGGGCGCCGATGCCGCCTTCTCGCCGGGCTTCCGCTGGGGCACTTCGCTGCTGCCGGGCGATGCCATCACCATGGAGCAGTTGATGGATCAGGTGGCGATCACCTATCCGCAGACCTCGTTGACCAACATGAAGGGTGAGCAGATCAAGACCATCATGGAAGATGTGTGCGACAACCTGTTCAACGCTGACCCGTATTACCAGCAGGGCGGCGACATGGTACGCGTGGGTGGCATCCAGTACAGCGTGACGCCCAACGCCACGATCGGTAACCGGATTGGCGATATGACTTTGCGCGGCAAGGCCGTTGACCCCAACAAGACCTACAAGGTGGCTGGTTGGGCGCCGGTGGGCGAGGGCGCCAAGGGTACGCCGATCTGGGAGGTAGTGGCTGAATACCTGCGTGATGTAAAGGTGGTCAAACAGGTCAAGCTCAATCAACCCAAGGTGATTGGCATGGGCAACAACCCGGGTATGGTTGTCTAGTTCGGCTTGTTTCACGCTACAAAGGCGGGCTTCGGCCCGTCTTTGCGTTTGTGGTGTGTATAATGAAGCCCTGCGCGCGCCCGGCCAATCGGCGCGCGTTCTTTTTTATCTTCCCCTTGTTTTCTCTGCCTTGATTGGCGCTGCAGGAGTGTGGCGGGCCGTCGCAGGAGCTTTACCTTGAATTCCCTCGTTACTTCGAATTTTTCTGATCTCGGCTTGGCCGCGCCCTTGCTGCGCGCCATTCAGGACACCGGTTACACCTCGCCCACCCCAATCCAGGCGCAGGCCATTCCGCTGGTACTGGCCGGGGGTGATTTATTGGCCGCCGCGCAGACCGGCACTGGCAAGACGGCAGGTTTTGTTCTGCCGATCTTGCACCGCTTGCTGGACACGCCACGGGTTCCCAAACCGGGTCGCCCGCGTTGCTTGATCCTGGTGCCAACGCGTGAACTTGCCGCTCAGGTGGAGGAATCCGTGCAGACCTACGGCAAACATGCGAGCTTGACCTCGATGGTTATGTTCGGTGGCGTCAACATTAACCCGCAGTTCAAGGCTTTGCGCGGCCGAGTGGATATTTTGGTCGCCACGCCTGGTCGCCTGCTTGATCATGTTGGCCAGCGCACTGTCGATCTGTCTGGGGTTGAAATTCTGGTGCTCGATGAGGCCGACCGGATGCTCGATATGGGCTTTATTCGCGACATCCGTAAGGTGATTGCGATCCTGCCCAAGCAGCGCCAGACCTTGTTGTTTTCGGCTACCTTTTCCGACGACATCCGCGCCTTGGCTGGCACCCTGCTCAACAACCCCGGCAGTGTCGAAGTGGCGCGCCGCAATACCGCCTCCGAGATGGTCGAGCAATCGGTGCATCTGGTACCGCAACTGCACAAGAAGGAGTTTTTGTCGCATCTGATTCGCCATCACAACTGGCAGCAGGTCCTGGTTTTCACCCGCACTAAGCACGGTGCCAACAAGCTGGCTGAAAAACTGCTCAAGGACAAGATTCCGGCGGCAGCTATCCACGGCAACAAGAGCCAGGCGGCGCGCACCCGCGCCTTGGCGGAGTTCAAAGATGGCACCCTGCAGGTGTTGGTGGCGACCGATATTGCCGCGCGCGGTATCGACATTGACCAACTGCCACAGGTGGTCAATTTTGAGTTACCCAATATCCCCGAAGACTATGTCCACCGCATTGGTCGTACGGGCCGCGCTGGCAGTACCGGGGCAGCCGTGTCGCTGGTGGATCGCGAGGAAATGGGCTATCTGAAGGACATTGAGCGGCTGATCAAGCGCAGTATTGTTCGCGTTGAGGTGGAGGGCTTTGTAATGCCAGAAGGGGCTGCCAGACAGTCAGCCCTGGACGATGAGCGTCCGCCTCGCCCGCTGGGCCAGCGTGGTGGCCCAGCCCATCGCAGTGGTCCCGGCCAGCGCGGTGGACAACGGAGTCCGACGGGTGCACCGCGTTCGCCAGCCAAGGCGGGCCAGTCCGGCAAGCCGTCTCGTCCGCCGGCTGCCGCGCCGGGGCGCCATGCGGTCCGCCCCGCGACCACTTTGACGGGTACTGGTGCGCCGAAGTCAGGTGCCACTCGCCGCGACAAGGAATAGGTCGTTGGCGGGATTCGAGGCGGGTTCTGGTATTCTGAACGCCCTGATCCCGCTATGATCCTGCCATGGAACTGACTCTCGCATTCATTCTGGGTCTTGCTGGCGGGCTGGGGTTGTGGCTCTGGCAGCGGGGGCGTTGGCTGGCACAGTTGGCTACCCGGCAGGCAGAGACAGCGGCGTTGCAGGCGCAACTTGAGGCGCGCCAACTTGCCGAGGCCGATCTGACCCAGGCCTTCAAGGCCCTGGCCGCTGATGCTTTGGCTGCCAACAATCAATCCTTCCTGCATTTGGCCGAGCAAAAACTGGGCCACAAGGAGCAGGCCGTGGCCGCTCTGGTTAAACCCTTGCAGGACAGTCTGGACAAGATCAGCACCCAGCACCAATCCCTGGAGAAAGACCGTTCGGCCGCCTATGCTGGTCTCACCGAGCAGGTCAAGGCTATGCAGGAAGCGCAGCAGTCGCTTCGCGCCGAGACGGTGCGGCTGGTGGCGGCGTTGCGTCGTCCGGAAGGGCGTGGACGCTGGGGCGAGGTGCAGTTGCGGCGCGTGGTTGAGCTGGCCGGGATGCAGTCGCATTGTGATTTTTACGAGCAGGAAAGCACGGAGGGGGGGCGTAAGCGGCCCGACATGGTGGTGCGTCTACCGGGTGGAAAAACCTTGGTGGTCGATTCCAAGGCGCCGTTATCGGCCTTGCTCGATGTCGCCGAGGCCGCCGACGAAAAACACGCGACGGCCCATCGGCAGCGTTTTGCCCAGCATGTGAAGGACCATATCAAGTCTTTGTCAGACAAGGCTTATTGGGCTCAGTTCAGTGCCGCGCCGGAGTTTGTAGTCCTTTTCTTGCCGGGCGAATCCTTCTTTAGCACGGCTTTGCAGTATGACCCTGAGCTGATTGAGTTCGCGGCCGAACGGCAGGTTATTCTGGCGACGCCGACGACTTTGTTGGCGCTCTTGAAGGCGGTTTATTACGGTTGGCGTCAGGAGGCTCTGGCCGAGAATGCTCAGCGCATTAGCCAATTGGGTGCTGAGTTGTATCAGCGTCTCGCTACCTTGGGCGGACACTGGAATGGGGTTGGCAAACATCTGGGTCAGGCCGTGAAGGCTTATAACGAGGCCACGGCATCGCTGGAGTCGCGGGTCATGGTCTCGGCCCGGCGCTTTGGCGAAATGCAGGTGGCCGCTGGGGAGTTGCCAGTGTCCATGCAGGTTGAGCCCTCGCCGCGCACGGTGCAGGCCGTTGAATTGCGCGACTTGCCCGCCGCCCAAGCGACTGAATCGTCCCCAGACTCGTGAGCCGCGCCGTCCTTCCATCGGGACCTGGGTGGATGCTCTTGGCAGGCTTTTCCTTCGCGGTGATGAGTGTCTTGGCCAAAGAGGCGGTCACTTTCGGTTACGGTAGTATCGAACTGGTCTTTTATCGCTCCTTGCTAGGCTGGATGGTGCTGGGCTGGTGGTTGCGCGCGGCGGGTCAGCCGCTGTTTCGGGTTCCGCATCGCAACATGCTGCTGCGCCGTGCCTTGGTTGGACTGGTCGCCCTGACGAGCTATTTTTATGCGATTGCCCATCTGCCCGTGTCGGTGGCGGTGACTCTCAATTACACCTCGCCCCTGTTTCTGGCGGTGCTCTTGCCCTGGACCCTGCGCGAGGGGGTCTCGGCGCTGCAATATGCGGCCGTCGGCTTGGGTTTTGTCGGGGTGTGTCTGCTCCTGCAACCGTGGAACACCCCGGCGGCCGATATCCTGGCGGCACTGATTGGCCTCGCTTCCGGTCTGCTGGCTGCCGTGGCCTATCTGCATGTGCGACAGCTCGGTGTGCTGGGAGTGTCAGAGGCCCATGTCGTCGTCTGGTTTGCGGCCACTGGAACCTTGGTGGCGGGGTTGTTTGCGTTGGCGGGCGACTGGCAATGGCCGACCCTTGAACATGCCCCGTGGCTGTTGGGAATGGGCCTGTTGGCGACCTTGGGCCAGTTTGCGGTGACGCGCGCCTATCGCTATGGCCATGCTGCGGTGACGGCGGCCTTTGCCTATAGCACGGTCCTCTTCAGTAGTGTGCTTGATGTGCTAATCTGGGATCATCAGATGTCGTCTTTGGCTTGGTTTGGGCTGGTCACGACGGTACTGGCTGGAATCTGGTTGACACAGCAGCCGCAACATCACAGAGGGGAAACACTATGATTGCCATCGAGAGCCGTAATCACTTGATCACCGTGTCGGTGTTGGGGGAGTTTACCTTGGCCGACTATCAGGCCTTTGAGCAGCAAGTCTTGCACGATGTCGCTATGCAGGGCGGTGTCTATGTCTTGATGGACTTGCGCGACATGTTGAGTTACACGCTGGATGTCGCCTGGGAAGAGATCCGTTTTACCCAACAGCACAAGTACGATTTTCGCAAGATCGCTATCGTCACGCCCAATGACTGGCCGGGCTGGTTGGTCTGGATTCAGCGTTTGACGGTGGATGGCGAGGTGCAGTCCTTCGACGATCCGGCCATAGCCATGGCGTGGCTTAATATTCCGGTTTAGATCGGTTTTCGCTGGGCGCGGAAGACGGTGCGATTGTCGTAGTAGGTTGGGTTCGTATTGGCAGGGTCCATTCCGGGCACGCCGAGCACCGGGATGGCAAACAGGTCGGCTGGGCGTTGGGCCGTGCCGTTCTGCCAATACTCGGCCAAGGAAGCGTCCAGACCTTCGGGCGGATTTTCCAGCGGGCTATCCAGGGCGGGCCAGGGCAGATACAGGGCTTTAGTAATCATGCCCGGATACGGGGCCAGCGCCTTTTCCAACACGGCGTGGCCGACGATGAGCAGATGGTTCGTTTGCCACCGCTCGCGTTGTTCGACGAAGGCCCCCTTCCAGTCGTGATTCTGAAGTTGCTCGGCCAGTTTGGCATCCGGCCCGATCAACACGGCGCCGCTCTCGTCGAAGACGGTGGCCGCATCGGAGCGTGCTCCCCGTTCTGTGCCACGCTGCGCCAAGGCATCGCATTGGACGGCGTTCAGGGCGGCCTTGAGGCGGGGGAAGTTTAACCAGACGAGGGCGTTAAAAAAATCGTGCCAGTTGGCCACCCGGGTGGGGACGCGGCCTGTGGCAAGAATTTGGGCCTCGTAATCGCGTTGTCCGCAGGCGTCTGTCTGGGAATCAAAGGCAAGGGGCTGGTCGGCCGCGTTGCGCAGATCTCGGGTTTGGGCCTCAGCCGTCAAGCGGTCAGCGGCAGGCCAATTCTCGAGAACGCTAAAGATGCCGGCCATGCCCCGGTAGCCGGAAAATAACGGGTGTTGCGCAAAGTTAGTTTGCCAGAGCTGAGGGGCGATTTGTTTGGGCATGGGGCCAGACAATATTTGACCGCAGGATGATTTTAGGTGCGGCCGTCGCAGTATGATGACAGCATTATGGTATGCCATGAAAGAGGCTGTGATGCATCACGGATCGATAGATGACGAGGCCGCCATCCTGTTACGCGAGGAGGTGGAAATGCTGATGGCCGAGCGTGAGGCGTTGCTGCGTGTCGCGGGTGCTGCGGCAGTTCTGGTGGCCAATCTGGATGAGGCGAGTTTGCCTCATGAGCAGGATACGATTGATGCGGCCGAGGTGTTGAGCGAATCACTTAATGCCTTGAGTGAGGATACGCTGAGCGAGGCACTGGAGATTGTGCAGGCCGAACCGGATCCGCGTGAGGATACTGGGCGTCTGTAAGTTGGTTTAGCCGGTGGTCTGGCCAGAGACGGGCCTGACGCACCGGGCAGCGGCTTGAGCGCGCCGGCGGGCCTCGTCGGTGGTGTCGGCATTGGTAACGGCAACCCCCATCCGGCGTTTGCTAAAGCTCTCTGGTTTGCCAAACAGGCGCAGGTCGGATTCCGGCACCTGCATGGCCTCGGCAACCCCCTCGAAGGCGATACCTTTCTCATTCACTCCACCGTAGATGACGGCTGAGGCGCCGGGTCGGCGCAGGCGGGTGTCAACGGGTAGACCGAGAATGGCGCGGGCGTGGAGCTCAAATTCGGACAGGCGCTGGGTGGCTAGCGTGACGAGGCCGGTATCGTGGGGGCGTGGGCTGACTTCGGAAAACCAAACTTGGTCACCTTTGATGAAGAGCTCGACCCCGAACAGGCCGCGTCCACCGAGGTTGTCAGTCACGGCTTGGGCGATGGCGCGGGCGCGTTGCAAGGCGAGCGGCGACATGGCCATGGGTTGCCAGGATTCGACATAGTCGCCATTGACCTGAACATGGCCGATCGGCTCGCAGAAGTGGGTTTCTATGGTGCCGCTTGGACCCGATGCGCTCATGGCGCGGACGGTGAGCAGGGTGATTTCGTAGTCGAAATCGACGAGGCCCTCGACAATGATGCGCCCCGGTCTTTCTAAATGCGCGACGCGTCCACCGGCCTGGGCGTAGTCCCACGCCGTGGCGATGTCGGCTGGATTCCGGATCAGGGACTGGCCTTTACCGGACGAAGACATGACCGGTTTGACAATACAGGGGAAGCCGATCTCGTCGGCGATGGCCGTTTCGAGTTCGGCCAGGGAGTCGGCAAAGCGGTAGGCTGAAGTGGGCAGGCCAAGTGTTTCGGCGGCAAGGCGGCGGATGTCTTCACGGTTCATGGTGAGTTGCGCGGCGCGGGCAGTCGGAATGATCTCGGCGAGGCCTTCGCTTTCAATCTCGACTAGGGTCGCAGTAGCAATGGCTTCAATCTCGGGTACAACGAGGTGCGGGCGCTCTTGTTCGATTACGGAGCGCAGGGCGGCGCCATCGGTCATGGCAATGACATGGCTGCGGTGCGCGACTTGCATGCCCGGGGCATCGGCATAGCGATCGACGCCGATAACCTCGCAGCCTAGGCGTTGCAGGGCGATGATGACTTCCTTACCGAGTTCGCCGCAGCCCAGCAGCATGACTCGGGTCGCGGAGGGTGTGAGCGGGGTGCCGAGGCGGGGAGGTTGTCTCATGGGCGGTGTCGCAACGCTGACCGACGCCTAGTGGTATGGGTCGTTGTTACCTGGGCGGGTCTTTCCCGAAGATTAAAAACAGCAGGAAAGACGGGAAATTGGTCGGGGTGAGAGGATTCGAACCTCCGACCACACGCCCCCCAGACGTGTACGCTAACCGGACTGCGCTACACCCCGATGACCGTCAAACGGTCCCCGGCTTGAGCCGGGTCGCAAATATACACCGATGCAGTGACGTAGCAAGGCCAAAGGTTCTGCTAGCCGATCTACACGTTTATGAGCGGATAATGCCCTGCTTATGGCTATTTTGCGCTTGCAATTGGGATATAAAGCGATGAAAGTACTGGTTACAGGGGCCAACGGCTTGTTGGGGCAGAAGTTGCTCAATCGTTTGGTTAAAGAGCTTGGTTTTCAAATTATGGCAAC
>SXTL01000025.1 GCA_005790965.1 Burkholderiales bacterium
CACTGGGTTCGAGGAGCGCGACCATGGGCAAGCCCTGCGTCGCCGGCAGCGACGCCATCCATATTGACGCTGTCAATCGTCGCGCCAGCATCGGCGACACCATCTTGCATGAAGGCGATGTCGTCACCATCGACGGCGGCAACGGCAAGGTCTATGCCGGCGAAGTGCCGACCGTGCAGGCCGAATTCAATCAAGACATGGTGACCCTGCTCAAGTGGGCCGATCAGGTCGCGCGCCTCAAGGTGATGGCCAACGCCGACACGCCGGAAGACGCGGCCCGCGCCCGCGAATTCGGCGCCATGGGCATCGGCCTGTGCCGCACCGAGCGCATGTTCAACGCCACCGACCGCCTGCCGATCGTGCAGGAAATGATCCTGGCCGAGACGCTCGAAGAACGGCAAGCGGCCATCGATCGCCTACTGCCGATCCAGCGCACCGACTTCAAGGGTATTTTCAAGGCCATGAAGGGCCTGCCAGTCACCGTGCGCCTGATGGACCCGCCCCTGCACGAGTTCCTGCCGACCGCCGCCCAGCTCGAACTGGAAATTGCCCACCTGCACCACCTGCGGGATTCGCTCAAGGCGCTGGAGGAGCTGCCCGAGACCCTCAAGCTGCTCAATCCAAAGCTCTATATGCAATACGCCGATGGCCTCGCCAAGCTCGGCCGCAGCATGTCCGAGTTCCGCGACAGCCACCTCGAAGAAGACGCCATCCAGAAAAAGGAGAAGACCCTCAAGAAGGTGCGCGCCCTCTCTGAAGTCAACCCGATGCTTGGCCATCGCGGCGTGCGCCTGGGCATCACCTACCCTGAGTTATATTCAATGCAGATTCAGGCGATCCTCGAAGCTGCGGCGCTCTGCGCCAAGGAGGGCATCGAGGTCTATCCCGAGATCATGGTGCCGCAGGTTGCGACCGTCGAGGAAATGCTGCGCATCCACAGCTATGTCAAACGCATCCATAAGGTGGTCGAACTGACCCACGGCATCAATGTTGGCGTCAAATTCGGCAGCATGCTCGAGGTCGTACGCGCCTGCCTGCGCGCCGGTCGCATGGCGCAGGATGCCGAGTTCTTTAGCTTCGGCACCAATGATCTGACGCAGGCAACCTTTTCCTTCAGCCGCGAGGATGCCGAGAACAAGTTCCTGCCGCATTACAACGCGGTCGGCATTTTGCAAGACAACCCCTTTGAGGTGCTCGACCAGAAAGGCGTCGGTGAACTGATGAAGCTGGCGGTGACGGAAGGCCGCAAGACGCGTCCCGATCTCAAGATCGGCATCTGTGGCGAGCACGGTGGCCATCCGGGTTCCATCGCCTTCTGCCACGCGATCGGGCTGACCTATGTATCCTGCTCCGGCCCGCGCGTGCCGATCGCCCGCCTCGCCGCTGCACAAGCGCAACTCCAGAACCCAGGCCATCCCGTCACGGCCTGACCCCCGCCACTAAACCTTTGCCAACGCAAGACCCCAGCTGCCCGCGCAGCCGGGGGGCTGTGCCCATCGCACCGGCCGAGGCAATCCCCGTGTCCTGAGCGGGGGCAGATCCCGCAACATAACGAGGGAGCCCCTAGCCCGTTCAAGGTGGATGCGCTTCCCTGTGCCTCGGTTAGAATAGAGAACATTTTTCACAGAATCGTCCTACTTTCGCCATTCATCATGCATAACCTCTTCGACACTCGCCAATCCTTCAACGCCGGTTCAGGTAAAACCGCGACCTTTTATTCTCTCCCGCAGCTCGAAAAGGCCGGTATCGGCAAAATCGCCCGCCTGCCCGTCTCGATTCGCATCGTGCTCGAATCCGTGCTTCGCAACTGCGATGGGGTGAAGGTTAGCGAGCGACATGTGCGCGAGCTGGCTAACTGGCAGCCGAACGGCAACCGCGTTGAAGAGATCCCCTTTGTGGTCAGCCGCATCATCCTGCAAGACTTTACCGGCGTACCGTTGCTGGCCGATCTGGCCGCCATGCGCTCTGCCGCCGCGCGCGCCGGCCGCGATCCGAAGAAGATCGAGCCGCTGGCGCCGGTCGAGCTGGTCGTCGATCACTCGGTACAGGTGGATCGCTTTGGCTCCCAAGCCGCGCTCCAACAAAACATGGAAATCGAGTTTGCCCGCAACCGCGAACGCTACCAGTTCATGAAATGGGGCATGCAGGCCTTTGACACCTTCAAGGTCGTGCCGCCGGGCGTCGGCATCGTCCACCAGGTGAACATGGAATACCTAGCCCGGGGCGTCATGGAGAAAGACGGCGTCGCCTATCCCGATACGCTAGTCGGCACCGACAGCCACACCACCATGATCAATGGTCTGGGCGTGGTCGGCTGGGGCGTAGGTGGCATCGAGGCGGAGGCCGGAATGCTTGGTCAGCCGGTGTATTTCCTGACTCCGGATGTGGTCGGTGTCGAACTTACGGGCGAGGCCCAGCCGGGTATCACCGCCACCGACATCGTTCTGACCCTGACCGAAATGCTGCGCCGCGCCAAAGTGGTCGGCAAATTTGTTGAGTTTTTCGGCGACGGCGCGCAGGCCTTAAGCGTCACCGACCGCGCTACCATCGCCAACATGGCCCCGGAATACGGTGCCACGATGGGCTTCTTCCCGGTCGATGAAGCCACCTGCCAGTATTACGCCAGCACCGGCCGCTCGACCGAACAGGTCAATCTAATCCGCGCCTACTTCCAGGCGCAGGGGCTGTTTGGCATCCCCAAGGCCGGCGATTGTGATTACAGCCAGACCTTGCGTCTGGATCTGTCCACCGTAAAACCCTCGGTCGCCGGCCCCAAGCGCCCGCAAGATCGCATCAACCTGTATGCCCTGAAGGAAACCTTCGAGACTCTGCTGGAACTGCCCAAGGCCGAAGGCGGCTATGCCAAGAAGGCCAGCCGCACCGGCACGGGTCTGCAACACGGCGACATCGTCATCGCCGCAATTCCCTCCTGCACCAACACTTCCAACCCCGGCGTCATGCTGGCGGCGGGACTGGTCGCCAAGAAAGCAGTGGAACTGGGCCTCCGTCCGCCGGCACAGGTCAAGACCTCGCTCGGCCCCGGCTCGCGCGCCGTCACCGAATACCTCAAGGCCGCCGGCCTGCTTGGCTATCTGGAACAAATTGGCTTCCATGTGGTCGGCTTTGGCTGCACCACCTGCAGCGGCAACTCCGGCCCACTGCCCGAAGCCATCGAAAAGGAAATTCTCGACCAAGATCTGGTCGCCTGTTCCGTGCTGTCGGGAAACCGCAACTTCGAGGCCCGTGTACACCAGAATGTGAAGGCCAATTTCCTCATGTCGCCGCCCTTGGTGGTGGCGCTGGCACTGGCTGGACGGGTTGATATCGATGTCGCCGTTGACCCCATCGGCCAAGGTAAAAATGGGCCAGTATTCCTGAAAGATCTATGGCCGTCGAACGCTGAGATTGCTGCCCTTCTGCCGCTGGCCGCGGACGCCACCGCCTATCGCAGCTATCAGAATGTGGGGGCTGACAACCCACTCTGGGACGCCGTACCAGCGCCCGCCGGTCTGGTGTACGACTGGGACGCAAAATCCACCTACATTCAAGAGCCGCCGTTCTTCGCTGCGCCGGCCACGCCCAATCCCGCCCTGCGCGGGGCGAAGGCCTTGGCCCTGTTTGGCGACTCGGTGACCACCGATCACATTTCGCCCTCCGGTAGCATCAAGGCCGCCGCCCCGGCCGGTAAATACCTGGTCGAGCATGGCGTGGCTCAAGCTGATTTCAACAGCTACGGCTCACGGCGCGGCAACCACGAGGTGATGATGTGTGGCACCTTCGCCAATGTGCGTATCAAAAACCTCATGATCCCGGGCTCCGAAGGCGGCGTGACGCTGCTCAATGGCGAACAGACCTCGATCTATGACGCGTCCATGGCGCACCAGGCCGCCGGCACGCCGCTGCTGATCTTTGCGGGCGAGGACGACGGCACCGGCTCGTCGCGCGACTGGGCCGCCAAAGGGACCCAGTTGCTCGGCGTGAAGGCCGTCGTCGCCAAGAGATTCGAGCGCATCCACCGCGACAATCTGGCCGGCAAGGGCGTGCTGCCGCTCCAGTTCGAGGTGGGTGTCGATGCTCAGACCTTAGGCCTAAAGGGTGATGAAAGTTTTGATCTGGTCGGTCTGGAAGGTGGCATCACCCCGCAGCAACAGGTTATGCTCATCATCCATGCAGCGGCCGATCATCCCGATAAGCGTCGAGAAATACCGCTTAAACTTCGCTTGGATACGCCCATTGAGATTGACTACTTCCATGCCGGTGGCATCCTGCCCTATGTCCTAAACCAATTACTGGGCTAAAAGACGCGTGCCAAGAAAACATACTGTCCTGTTCATGCTGGGGTTTCTACCCCTGACCGTGCAAGGTCAGTATGTCTACCCGTACGCCTATGCCATGACTTACCCAGCCGCCCCAGGCTGGACCAGCGGTGAAGTGATTTACTATCCGCCGGTCGAGTGGCAGATCGTTTCTTTTTCGCCTCTGTCACCACAACTGCCACAACCGACTCAGCCGCCACAACTGACTCAGCCGACCGCAAGTCAAGTCGCTCCCCTCTTATCCCCGAGCCCTGCTGCGCAAAACCAAGAACCGTCGCCACTTTCTCCTCCGCAAGTTTCGCCTCCCCCTGGAGCGGCGGCTGCGCGCAACGGGGATACTGAAACCGGATCTTTACCAGACCAGCGGCTAGCCTCCATCCCCGCATCAGGCCACAGCGGACCGTCGCCAGAAACGCTTCAAACCCCATCGCACTCGCCCGCGCCTACCCAGCCGGCTGTTCCTGCGCTTGCCCTGCCAGCTACTCCTGCTCCTGCTCCTGCCCCTGCCCCCTCTCCGGCAACGCCCTTAGCCACCACGAGCAATACAAACCAGGCGCCTACACCTGCTACACCTGCTACACCTGCGGCAGCCGTTCCAGTCCCTGAGAGCATCGTCGCAGCGCCTGCCAAAATGGCCGATTCGACCAAGGCCTCCTTAGCGGCAGCCGAAGCCGCCAGTGCGGCGGCCCGGGCCGCTGAGGCTGCG
>SXTL01000112.1 GCA_005790965.1 Burkholderiales bacterium
CCCCCGCCTCACCCACATGCCAAACGGGTTGTGGCCAGGCCGCCAAGGCCTCCAGACCCCACATTACAGCGGCAATCACACTATGCGTCAGCACCGCCAACCCCTCCCAGGGGAATAGCGCCGAGAACATCGCCAGCGGAACCACCAACAGACTAATGACCGGGATGGCAAAGGCATTGGCCAACGGCGACACCAGAGAAAATTCATGAAACATCATCAACAACAAAGGCAACAAGGCTAGACTGGCTACCCACTGCGTCATCGCCCAAGCCTGCCACCAACGCGGCGGACGCAAGCGCCCTGCACCGGCATAGAAAAGAGCGGCCACCGCCATGAACGAGAGCCAGAAACCGGCCGACAGCGCCGCCCACGGATCGATCAGGACCACCGCCGCCAAAGCCACCGCCAAAACGCGTGAGGGCGAGTGCGCCAGGCCCAGCCAAACTCCGGAAACCATGGCCGCGATCATGTAGAGCGTACGCTGCGCCGGGATCCCGAATCCGGACAACAGCGTATAGACGATGGCCAGCACCAAGCCGGCGAGGGCCGCCGCCTTGACGGCCGGCACGCGCAGGGTCAGCCAGGCGACCCGCCGCCAGAGGCCATACACCAGCGCATAAACCAACCCGGACAGGAGCGTGATATGCAGGCCGGAGATGCTCATCAGGTGCGTTACCCCGGTCATCCGAAAGACTCGCCACTGCGTATCAGGAATGGCATTCTGGTCACCCACCGCCAGCGCAATGGCGACTCCGGCAAAGGGCAGCGCCCTGCCCTCTTCATCAACCAACCGCTGCGCCATCCCGTCGCGTAAATGCTGGCGAAAAGCATCGATCCGGGCCCGGAAACCCGGTTCACACGAATCGACCCTCTGCACGGGCCCGGTCGCGCTCGCAAAGCCGCGGATACCGCGTTCAAACAACCAGCCCTCCCGATCGGCGACGCCGGGGTTCTGGCTGGCATGCGGTTGCCGAAGACGCAAATCAAGGCGCAGACAATGGCCGCCTTTAGGGGCCATTGCCAACCACTTCGTCGCGGCCATAACCTGCAGCCGCTCAGGCAGAACACCAGCCTCGTCGCGGCTAACCCGCAAGACAAAGCGCCAACCATAGGCGGTCGCTTGCGGTAAACCCTCGACCACGCCAGTGACCGGGGTGGCAAGTCCAATCCAATGCGGCTCCACGCGGTCAGCCAGGCGCAGCTCGGCGCGTCCGGCCGCGTAATAAAACCCGGTAGCGAGGGCCATGAGCCCCACGCCACCCCAACGCAGCACGCCCCGATAACCCGTGGCGGGCAGAGGCCGCAAACCGTAATAGCCAATAAGCAGAAGCAGCGGTGCCCCCCACAAAGGGGCGAAGCTCGGCAAGACGGCCTGGGTCTGGAGCAGGGCCGCGCCTGCCGTGAACCAGACAATCAGCCAACGCATGAATCAGCCCGTCCCGTGGTTCGGACTACAATGACCTGCCGTGCGTCAAGAAATGTCATCATTCATCACCATGCCCCGCAAGCATTTTCGCAAGATTCTCCCCGATCACGCGACGATCCGCGATCACCGCCATCTGCGCTGGGCCGGGACTTGGCTCAAACACCCCAACCTTTGGCACCTGAATCGGGCCTCCGTGGCTGGCGGTGTCGCCGTTGGCATGATCGGCGCCCTGGTTCCGGGCCCGGTACAGATGTTCTCTGCGGCCCTCTTGGCCATTGCCTTTCGGGTCAATCTGCCAGTCGCGGTCGCCACAACCTTGATCTCGAACCCCCTGACCTGGCCTTTCATTATCATCGCTGCGCTGGCCATCGGAGAATTCCTGCTCGGCACAAAGGCGACTGTCCCCCCGCTTGACCTGCAGTTTGACTGGAGCGACTGGACTGCCTTCCTGCCCGAATTCTGGCACTGGCTGCTTAGTTTGGGCGAAGCCTTTTTGCTCGGCGAGGTGGTCCTCGCCGGCCTCCTTGCCGCGCTCGGCTATGCGGCTGTACGCATCGGCTGGCGGCTCTATCTGCTGGCTTACCTCAAGCGCCGCCAAGCGCGCCGACAGAAGCCTTAATCAGGGACGCTCAGACGGAACACTGACTGGATAGCCATTGGTCAGCGCGGTCAGAAACACCTCTACATCCGTATAGGCCGGACTGCCGGGTTTAAGGGCGTTGAACCCCAAATCTAGGCTGCACTGAGCGAAGCGTATATGCAGTGAGGTAATGCCAAAGCGATCTCGATAGACTGGGTAATGGGCCGCATCGCCATACGGCGAGGTGACCACGGTGGCCCGCAGCGACTGGCCCACCCGCCCGACATGACAGGAGGCACAGGACATGTTGTTGCGCCCGACCTTTTGATGAAAAAGTCGCTCGCCCCGCTTCCAGGCCTCGCGCAGCGGGCCCGAACTGACATCAATCTTGATCGGCATACCCAGACTCTGGGAGGCAATGTAAATGGATACAGCGCTGTTGTCATAGCTGCCATTCTGCAGGGTCTCACTCTCCAGGGCGGCACAATGCTCAATCACCTCTTCCAAGCCCGCAACCCGTCTAAGATCCGTGCGATAGGCCGGAAAATGCGTCCGCAAACCTCGCAGTGTCGTCTCGTATTGACCGTTAAGGCGATACATGACCAGACAGTTCTTGAAGGTTCCCGCGCGATTAAGCTTGTTGAATAGCACCAAGCCCCGGTCCAGGGCCAAGTGGCCCGCATGCATTTCCTTGTTAAAGGGATAGTCGAGGTGCTTCCAATTTAGCTTCCAGCTATCGTCCGGGTGTCCAGCCAAACGCAGATCCAGTTTGGTGGGATCCTTCCAGTAACGATAGGTTCCGGTTAGTTGCGAATCGCCGCTGACATGCGGCTCAAAATGTTCGGCCGGGGTATATTCTTTGTAGGGCTCATCCGCCCAAGCCGGTGCCAATAACAGGCCCAGCACGACAATTAGGTTACGCATGCTTACTCCAGACTCTGCAGATAGGCCACAACATCGCGAATATCCTGATCAGACAGGATACCCAGCGCCCCAAAAGGAGGCATCACGGCCCTGGGCGCAGTGATACGGACATCGTAGATCTGCTGGTAAATATCGGCATCGCTCATCCGCAGCTGCTTGTAATGGTTGAGCTTGCGACCAAAGGTGCCGGGCCAATCTTCGCCAGGAATTTCGTGACAGGTCACGCAGTTGCCGCGCCGGGTATCCATGACGATCATCCGTCCGCGTACCGCATCACCCCGCAATGGAGCCACATATTGCGCGTGTTGCGGCCGTGGCATAGCCCGGGGATCGTCTTCACATAAAGTGGGCCAAGGGGATAAATCCATGGCGTAAGGAACCCACTCCAAGCGACCACTATCCACCTTAACCTTCGGCATCAAGGTTTTGGTCGGCATTTTGGAATCAACCATCTCGCCCGGGGTATATCCATAGCCAAGAGGACTCCCGCACAAAAATGCCACCAGAATCACCCGCCATATCGTATGCATACGCCACTCCTCTAATGCATTATCCGGATTCAATAATCCTTTATACGAGCAAGTCTATCACCCCAGCGGCGTAGGCGTCATCCAATAAGTGCACCGTCTTGAAGGGTCAAGATGCGCTGCATGCGGTCCGCCAGCACCGGATCATGCGTCACCACCAGCAAAGAGACCTGGTGCTGCTGACTGAGGCTCAGCAACAGATCTTGGATATGACTCGCCGTGTGGCGGTCCAAGTTGCCGGTCGGTTCGTCCATTAGCACACAAGCCGGGCGCGTCACCAAGGCGCGGGCAATGGCGGCCCGCTGCCGTTCACCTCCGGACAGCTCGCCGGGACGGTGCGCCAAGCGGTGTCCCAATCCCACCTCCTCCAAGGCAGCGGAAGCCTGCGCCTGCGCCTCGCCCCACGCCATTCGACGCAGGATTAGGGGCATGGCCACATTCTCCAGGGCCGTAAATTCGGGTAGGAGATGATGGAACTGGTACACGAAGCCTAGGCTGCGATTACGCAACCTGCAGCGTTCGCTTTCCCCGATATAAGCCAGATCCTGGCCATTCAGGATCACCTGACCGGCATCGGGCCGATCGAGCCCACCCAAGAGGTGAAGCAGCGTGCTCTTGCCCGACCCCGAGGCGCCCATAATCGCGACCTGCTCGCCCACCCCAACGCTGAGGCTAACCCCCGTCAACACAGGAACTACAACGGAACCCATCTGGTAACCCTTGCAGAGGCCCTGACAGGCCAAGGCCATGGGATTATTCATAGCGCAAGGCCTCCGCTGGATGCACGCGTGACGCCCGCCAGCTCGGATACAGCGTGGCCAGGAAGGAAAGCAACAGGGATACCCCCCCAACCCACAACACATCACCCAACACCAGCTTGGAGGGCAGTTCAGAAATGTAATAAACATCAGCCGGGAACAAGTCCTGGCCGAGCATTCGCTCGATGAATGGCACCACGGTCTCGATGTTAAGCGCCAGCAAGACACCCAGCGACACGCCACTCAGGGTGCCGATCACGCCAATCAGGCTACCTTGCACCATAAAGATTTGCATTACGGAACCGGGCTGCATCCCCAGGGTGCGCAGAATGGCAATATCGGACTGTTTGTCCTGCACCGCCATCACCAGAGTCGAGACAATATTGAACGCCGCCACCGCTACGATCAGGGACAAGATGATGAACATCATGCGCTTCTCGATCTGCACGGCACGGAAGAAGTTGGCGTGGCTCTGAGTCCAGTCCGACACCGCATATTCGCTGTTGAGGGTATTGACCAAGGCCCGGCGAACCTGCGGGGCCGCATCCATATTGGCCAATTTCAGGCGCAGGCCCGAGACCGCCGCACCGGTGCGCAAGAGCTTGGCAGCGTCATCAATATGAAGGAAAGCCAGACCGGCATCGTATTCATACATGCCCGCCTCAAAGACACCAACCACCGTAAATTGCTTCATGCGCGGGATCATGCCTGCGGGCGTCACCACGCCCTGGGGCACCACCAGAGTCAAGCGGTCGCCGCGAAACACACCCAGTGCCCGGGCCAGTTCGGCACCGAGGACAATATTGAATTCACCGCCACGCAGATCCTCGAGGCGCCCCGACTTCATCCGCGATGGTACCTCATCGACCTGCCCTTCCCGGTCCGGCAACACCCCGCGTAACATCACCCCACGCGTCTCGCCACCCGCCGCCAGCAGGCCTTGGCCGTTGATATAGGGTGCTGATCCGATGACCGCAGATTGCTCTCGCACCCGAGCGTCCAGCGCTGGCCAGTTCTCCAGGCGGCCATCGTGACCACTCATCTCGATATGCGCCGCCACCCCGAGAATACGGTTACGCAACTCCTCCTGAAAACCGTTCATCACCGCCATCACCACAATCAGGGCCATCACGCCCAAGGCAATACCGGCCATGGAGACGACTGAAATAAATGAAATGAAATGGTTACGGCGTTTGGCCCGCGTATAACGCAGGCCAATCCACAGCTCAAAAGGCCAACCTGACAGATTCATGTAAAGCCTTTGACGAGGCAAAAAGAAAAAAGGGCCACAGACATGGGAAGACATTGTAACGGCCCTCCGCCCCGCCGTCCGTCCTCATCGCATTGCGGTGGCCGCGTTGATGCGCATCAATCGGCGATGAGCGGGTTTTCGTTAGAATACGCGCATCAGCTATCCAACCCAGTTCAACCTGCCATGTCGTCCGGTCCCCGCGAAATCACTACCCCTTACCGCCCCATCCCTTTGGATGTCCCGGAAGGAATGAAGCCCAACGAGTTTTTCAACAGTGCCGAAAATCTTAACGACCTGATGCACAACAACGGTCTACTGAAAAATCCGGAAGGCCTGCTGCTATATCGCAAGGCCATCGGCCACAGCAATCTGTTCGACGCCTCGATCATTTACAACACCTCGCAGTCCGTTCTCGACCCGCTAGGCCGACCGGTGCGCCGCACCCAAGTTCCCGAGGCGGTGAAGAATGTCTGGAACCGCATGAACCAGATCCTCTTCGATTACATGTTGGAACTCTACCCAGACCCGGAAAAGCACCTCATCCTGGCCGGCGAGGCAAGCTTGGATGCCACCTGGCCACTGACCTCGCCTGGGGTTCCTTCGATCCGCATGCTACATAACCACTTCATCGTCTTTGACAAGGTCGAGTTGCAGGCCGCCCCATTCGCCGATGAGGCCAACCCTAACTTGACCGACGGTGGCCAGCACTCTCTGTTTCAGGCCCACATGCGCGATATCTACCGCGCCTTTTTCGACGAATTAGACCTCTCCATTCTCAAGCCCTGCCAGTCCGGTTCCTGCCGCATTGCCCTGACCGGTTATCCGCAAGGGCTGCCTAGTTGGGAAGTTCACGGCGGGGCCGCCGCTCTCAAGGATCCGCGCTTCTGGAAGGAATACGACATCCTGCTCAAAGGCTTCATCGATTTCTACCGCAGCTTTTTCAGCCAGGTCTCGACCCGCAATGCGCCGCCGCCCCGCGATCTGAACTTTCCGCAGTTGGTCGAGAACAAACTGCAGTTCAATAACGACTTCCTTAAAACCGCCAAGATGGTGCGCGACCGTTGCATCAAGGATGCCAAATACGCCAACGCGATTCGCTGGCAGCCCGCCTTCAAACAACTGATCTATCGTAACGATGCCGGCAATCTCATTGTCACCATCAGCCAAAACTCCATTGGCAACGCCATCACTGAGCTCCTTGGCGTGGTCGTCAAACGGGTGCCGGATGCCGAGGCCTACGCTCAAGCCGAGCCCGCCCTGATTGAGAAGCTCTTGGCCGTGCGACAGCGCCTGATCGAAGCCGATCTAGGCGAGGGCATCGCCACCCCCGCCTGGCCTGCTGCGTGAGTAACCCCGCTTGAAAAATTTTTTTGCGCGCCTCTTTGGCCAAGCCCTGCCGCCTTTTGCTTCAGCTAAGGCTTTGCCTGGGGCTTCTCCCAGTGCGGCGCAATGTGCGGCCGAGGCTGGGCTCGAGACCGCCGGTTGGATCTGGTACTTTGCCCAGCCCATTCATCTTGAGGCCCGCATGGAACATCTGGTTCCCAGCGCAGATCTCTCAGCCAGCCTTGATGCAAACGAATGGCAGCAGCTTGAGGCGGTGCTGAACGCCTATTTCGATGACGAGACATGGCGATTCTTCCTGAACGAGAACCCAGTCCCGCGACTTTTCCTGCGCGTCACGACCCCTTTCGCTTTTAGCCCCCTACCCATCAGTGAGATCATTGGTCGCCCTATTGCCAGCCACTGGCCCTCGACGACCGAGGCACGCCCCTTGGCAAGACCCCTCGCGCAGCGGCTGAACGAAATCCAGATGCTGCTCCACGAAAAACCCTTCAACGCGGAGCGTGAGGCCAGTGGCAAACCGCCCGTCAATGGCCTATGGCTTTGGGACAGCCCTTCCCGCCGCCTCGCTATCAAACCCTAAGGCCATCGCTGCAGCTCCTTCACGCCGCAAGCGGAGCCGTGCCGCGCGGTAATCGGGATAGAGCGCCTCGACCTCGCGCCAGAAAGCCGGCGAATGATTGGGTTGGCGCAAATGCGCAAGTTCGTGGCAGATGACATAGTCGATCAGGTCAGCGGACAACAGCACCAGCCGCCAGTTCAGGCCCATCCGCCCTTGTGCCGACAGGCTGCCCCATCGCGTTCGGGCAGTAGAGAGCCGCAAGGGTGGCGCCGCCATTTTCAGGCGGGCGGCCTGCATTGCCAAACGGGCCGGCAAGATCTCTGCCGCCTGCGCCTGATACCAGTCGCGCACCCGGGTCGGCACCTCTGACCAGGCCCCACCAAGATGTAGGCCTTTAGCCTCCAGATGCGGCGCGAACGGCGCATCTTCTCGCCAATTCAGCGAAAGATAGTCGCCCTGAAAAGGCAGTGACATTCCATTACTCCAAACAACTCCACGCCGCGCGAAGGCCTCCAAGCGAGCCCGCAACCAGTGCAGGTGTTTTAGGATGAAACCTTCCACCTCACTTAAGGCGGTGTGATACGGAGCCTGCACCACGACCTCTCCCGCCTCCCCCACCTGCATAGCCAAAGTGCGCCGGGCATTGCTACGCCGTAATTGATAGGTCAGTTCCCCATCGAGCCCAGTCAGGGTGCAAGTGGCTGCACTGCGTCGTATTGCGGGCCGCGCCCTTGTAAACAGACGCGCTTTCAAGCGCCTCATCCAAGCTCGATTCACCGGGGTGATGGCAGAGTCAGCATCTGGGTCTCGATCCATGCTTCCACCTCAGCATTCACCTCTGCGGGTTTGCGCCCAGCCGTGGCAATGGGGGGGCCGATTCGGACGGTAATTCGCCCAGATTGTTTCACCAGCGCATTCTTTTTCCAGCATTCGCCGGCGTTGTGAGCCACTGGTAGCACAGGCACGCCGGCCTTGCCGGCCAGCCAGGCGCCACCTATTTGATAATGGCCGCGTTCGCCCGGGGCCATGCGCGTCCCTTCCGGGAAGACAATGACCCAGAATCCGGCCGCCAGGCGGGCCTGCCCCTGTTCGACGAGCTGCTTGAGCGCCTCGCGCCCGGCCGATCGATTGATGGCCACCGGGCTAAAAGCGGCCAGACCCCAGCCAAAAAAGGGCAGCCGTAACAGCTCCCGCTTGAGGACAAAAGACAGCGGCGGAAAGATCTGCTGAAAGGCGATCGTCTCCCAAGCCGACTGGTGTTTGGAGAGGATCACCACAGGGGCGGCTGGGCTACCATCTGGGTTGACAGGCAAATTTTCCAGGCCCTCTACCGTGTAGCGTATTCCTAAAACGCGCACCGCCAGGGCCGTCACCAAAGTGCTCCAAGTGCGAATCAGACGATAACGGGTCAGACGCGGCAGCGCAAAGGTGACGAGACCTAGCACGCCGTAAGGCAAGGTCAACAGCGTTTGCAACAACAAAAACAGAAGGGAGCGTAATCCGTTCATCTAAAAAACCTTCTCAGGGGTTGTCCTGCTAGAAATGGGCTGCGCAAGGACCAACGGGGCCGCTACCACGGCCCAAAACTGCGCGGCACTTGAAGACCAACGCTGCGCCTCTTCGACGCTGACCGGGGCCACTTGCCCGGCGGCCATCCAGCCCTGAAGGGTTGATGCCTCGTCACGCGCGACGCTACAGGCCACAGCGACCAAATCCAGACTTGCATCGACCCGGATCAGCACCCCGCGGGCAAACGCCCTCTCCAGTTCGGCCCAGCGTACCTGGCCCGTCTGCGCATTAAACAGGGTCTCAAGATCAGGCAGCTGAACGGCGGCCTCCGTCATGATCCACTCCTTGGCGTGTAAGGTGTGGCCTGGTCCCAGAGGCGTTCCCAATCCTCGCGGTAGCGGAGAGCGATCTCGGGCTGGTGCCAGATCACCATGACATTTTCTGCGTTCCGCTCGGCGGCCGCACGGCTGTAATTAAAGCTGCCCAACTCTACAGTGTGGCCATCGATCACCAAATACTTGTTGTGCTGGATGGCGTGCTTTTCATCGATGCGAACACCAATACCCTGATTGGCGAGAAAAGTGGCGGCGCTGTAGCGCTCGCTGCGCTGACTCTTGTCGAGAACGGCGCGAACCTGCACCCCTCGCTTGTGGGCCGTCAGCAGGGCCTGAGCGATCGGCTTGCTGGTAAAGGAATAAGCCGCCACCAGAATTTCCTGTTGGGCTGCACCAATGGCACGAATCACCAAGGCCTCAGCCCCGTCCTTCGGCGAGAAGCCAATCTCGACTTGCCCGGTCAGCGGAATGGGACGGCTATCAGGGGGCAGAGACAGGGAACTCGGCAGCAGCCCGCTAAACACGCCGCCCAAGGCAATGGCCGCGCCAATGAGGAGGGAAAACAGGCTTTTTGTCATGGCGGCTATTGTCCCGTTTTTTGTTACGCCATGCATCCATGGCCGCCCACGCAACGAATCTGGCACAATGGGCAGCCGGTGCGGCGCCCCAATCTGGCCGAATCCGACCCAATCCAGCCAACCCCGCATGGAGACCCTCATGAATCGATTCATCCCGTTCCTTGCCATCGTGCTGCTGCTCGCCGGGTGCAACAGCCTGCCCGTCATCGATGCCCCGAAGGAAGACATCGACACCATTCGCAAACAGCTACTAGGGGAGATGCCGCTGCCTCTGGGAGCAAAGATCAACAACGAGGCCTCCCTGATTTTGGGCGCGGGGGAAAACTGGACCGGTCGCGTGGTGCTTAGCGTCCCGCTCGGAGCGGCCGAGGTGTTCAATACCCTGCGTGAGCAATTCCAGGCCGGTGGCTGGACGCTGCTATCCTCGGTCAAGGCCAAAAACAGCATCTTGGTCCTAACCCGTCAGGAACGCACCGTCACGCTGGAAATCAGTGAAGGCGGCGGCATCAGTAACAGTAGCCAAATCGTCATGTCGGTGGCCCCCCGCAACAATACATCGTCGCAACCCACGCGGCGTCCTTAAATCCGCCCATGCGTCCTGAATTACTCGCCCCCGCCGGTTCGCTGGCTATGCTCGACACGGCTCTGGCCTTTGGCGCCACTGCCGTCTATGCCGGACAGCCGCGTTATAGCCTACGAGTGCGCAACAACGATTTCGGTGACCTGCCGGTGCTGGCCGATGGAATACAGCGCGCCCATCAGGCCGGAGCCGCTTTCTACCTCGTCTCCAATATCGTGCCGCATGGAGCCAAGTTGAAGACCTTCCGCAACGACATGGCCCCGGTCATTTCTCTACGGCCCGATGCGCTGATCATGTCCGATCCCGGGCTGATTATGCAGGTGCGCGAAACTTGGCCCGAAATGCCCATTCATCTCTCAGTTCAGGCCAACACGGTTAACGCCGCCAGCGTCCGCTTCTGGCAAGGAATCGGCCTATCTCGCATCATCTTGTCACGCGAACTGGCGCTGGACGAGATCGCCGAGATTCGCCAGGCCTGTCCCGACATGGAGCTCGAGGTATTCGTTCATGGTGCGCTGTGTATCGCTTATTCAGGGCGCTGTTTGCTCTCGGGTTACCTCAACCACCGCGATGCCAACCAAGGGACTTGCACTAATTCCTGCCGCTGGGATTTCAAACCACAGCCCGCCCACATCGATGCCGCCGGCGATACCTGGGTGGTTGAGGAAAAGGAACGCCGTACGGGGGCCTTCAATGTTATTGAGGAAGATGCCCACGGCACCTATATTTTCAACTCCAAGGACCTGCGCGCTATCGAACATGTACAACGGCTGGTTGAAATCGGCATCGATTCTCTCAAGATCGAAGGCCGGACCAAGTCGCCCTATTATGTGGCGCGCACCACGCAGGCCTACCGCCAGGCCATTGATGATGCCGTCGCCGGGCGTGGTCTGAACCCCGCGCTGCTCGGCCAACTCGACGGGCTGGCCAACCGGGGCTATACGGATGGTTTCTTCGAACGGCATACCCCGGCTGATTATCAGAACTATCTGAGCGGCCATTCCGAGTCGGGCCGCAGCCGCTATGTCGCCGATGTTGTTCGCTACGACGCGCGGCGAGGACTGTGTGAAGTGTATTCAAAAAACCGCTTTGCCATCGGCGACCGCCTAGAGGTCATCCAGCCCGATGGCGTCCGTGAGTACACCGTGTCCCGCCTCGAAAATGCTGACGCCCAAGCAATGGCGGTCGTTCCCGGTGGAGATCACCGGGCCTGGGTCGACCTGCCTGCCCATTGCGTGGGCGCCTTCGTGGCGCGATTTATCTCCTAACCTTGGCGCCGCTGGCGAGGCGTCAGCTTGCGCCCTGGCTAGACCCTGTCTTGCGCTTTGCATCGCAGGATGCGACTGCACTCACTTCTTCTCGACGATCTTAGCGCTTCCGTCCTTGCTAAAGGTGATGTCGGCATTGAGGAACCAGGTCTTCAATTCAGAACGCAACAGCTTGGCCATATCATGGGCCTCGCCGCCACGCCCGCCTGCCCCGCAGAAAAAAACAATGGGTTTATCGGCCGGGAGACTCTCGATGCGTTTTTCGAGGCTATTAATGGGCACATTACTCGCCCCTTTGAAGGTCCCGGCGGAAAACTCATGCGGGTCTCGCACATCAATCAAACGCATACTGTCCGGCGCTGTAACCAACAACTTCTCAAAGGCGCTCACCTGAAGGGAGCCCGGCTCTTTACCTGCGACAAAATCTGCCATGAGCGTGCCGGTCGAAGCTGGCGCAACAGCCGCGGCTGTGACTACAGGTGCGACCGGAGCGACCGGGGCAGCGGCAACGACTGGCCCCGCACCATAGGCAGCGACCCAACCCGGATAGCCCTCAGGGACAACCTTGACATTCTTATAGCCGAGCGCGAGTGCCTTGGCGGCCGAGTTTGAGCTCAGCACACAGGACATTCCTTCGCAGTAAAAGTACAAGGCCAATCCTTTGTCGGCCGGTAATTTGTCGACCATTTTGTCAAAAGCGCTGTCTGGGATACTGATGGCACCAGGGATATGCCCCTTGTCGTATTTGCGGTCCTTGGGCCGCGAGTCAACCAACAGCAGCGGTGCCTTAGCGTCCAACTGTTTTTTGATAAAGGCCACACTGACGGCACTCATATTGCCTTTGGCAACCCAGTCCGGATAACCCGCAGCATAGACCTTGACGTTGCTATAGCCCAATTTTTCGGCCTTGGCAGCCGAGTTATGGCTGAGCACACAAGTTTCGCCCTCACAGTAAAAAATCAACAGAGTGCTCTTGTCGCCTGGCAATCTGTCGATCATCTTGTCAAAAGCGCTGTCCGGAATATTGATGGCCGTAGGGATATGCCCCGGGTCAAACTTGCGACCGGTCGGGCGGGAGTCAATAAGCATCACGCCCTGCGGTTTGGGAATGATGGCGTATTTGGCAACAAAATCAGCATTCACAATGGTGTGAAACTTCACCATTGGCGCCTCTGCCACCGAAGTCGGCGCCGGTTTTGCCGCCACCAGTGGGGCCTTGGGAGGCGCTGAACAGCCCACAGCCATTGCCAATACCCAGGCACTCAACAGAACTCGTTTCATGACAGTCTCCTTCATAGTAGGGTGAAGCGTTCGGTCGATTCGTTGTAACGCAGCCAGAGATACCAGATGGCCAGGATCGCAAAGCTGATGGCCAACGACCAGCCCCAACCACCCAGCAGGTCCGGCCAATAGGCCTGGGTACCCAAAGCCGTAAATTCAAGTCCGTCGATATTGATATCCGTGACCATCAGGCCACTGTGTTTGAGCAGGGCGCTGGACACCGATCCACCCCAGGCAAAAAAGAACCCAGCCACCCACAGCTTGAGGTGTCCCTCACCCATGCGCCAAAGAGAGCCGGAGGCACAACCGCCGGCGAAGACCATGCCGACCCCAAATATCAGGCCACCGGACAAGGAACCCAGCCAGAAGGTGGGCGGGATGCCCAGATACGGATCAATCACCTTGGCCGCAAACAGTAACGCCGCCAAAGGCATGGCCACGACGAGGGCAATAATGATCGCCTTGGTCATCTCGGTCTCGGCCGTCATAAAAGGTTCACGGAAAGCGCGGGCAAAACAAAGGCGAGAGCGGTGCATGATGAAGCCGAGGGCAAAGCCCGCCGGAATCAGGATGGCACGAGCGCGCAGCTTCTCATCTGGGCTGTCGTACCAATTCACCGTCCAGACCAGTAGCCAACCCAGCAGAACCAGGGCTAACCAAGGCATGGCGCGCTGAATGGGTGCGGACAAAGGCAATGGCTTCGGTGCCGTCATCCCCCATGCAATGTTCTCCAAGGTCCATAGCAGAGCCTTCAGCCCAATCGCCGCCCCAACCAGGAGGCCCAACCACATCGCCCAACCGGCTGGCGAGGCGTGCACGAGCGGGGTAAAGAAACCTCCAGTCGTACAGCCACCGGCCAAGGTTGCCCCCAGACCCATGGCCGTTCCGCCCAAGGCCGCCCACACATACTCCAGCGGCGGCGGACGATGAATGCCGAATTGCCGCGAGATCATGGCCGCCACAAAGGCCCCCAACACCAGGGTCATGTTCATCAAGGCCATACGGTGCATCAGGGGCGTATCAAGATCGGGCTTGATGCCCAGCAACGGGCCGAGTCCGATGAGGTTGTTGAACCAATCCCCGAACAACTTCATTCCCCCGAAGATGCCCCAGAACAGGCCCGCCATCATCAGACCCAGCACGACCAGCACCATGAGGATCGCCCCGATATAGGGTGACCATGGCTCAACCAAGATCTGCTGGAAATCTTCGCGCAACCCCCGCACCCACGCCCCGTCGCTCATAGTGACCTCTGTTCAGCTGCACTCAGTCGCACATCACTGGCACTTAACTGCAACGCGCCGGGGCATCGCCATCCTTGGCACCCTTCTGCAGGAATTCCTTCACATCAGCCGCCAAGTCGGCCTCCGGCACCTCGGCAAACTTGGCCGCTGCCTTGTTGGTCGCCTTGATACTGTCGCGGAACTTGCTGCTGAAGTAATACTTCACCGAGTCCTTGCCCTTGGCATGCTTGTCAGCCTGGAAATAAGCGACCCATTCGGCCTTGGTTTTGACGCTTGGGGAAATAGCTCCACCGGCTTTCTCGGCATGACATTGGGTGCATACCATCCGGTAATAGACCCGACCCCGCTTCCAGTCTGCTTCGGCCTGCGCCAGCGTAGGCATCAGGGTCACAAACCCAACGGAAGCCGCCATCAACCATGTATGCATTTTCATGATGAATCTCCTGTAAAAATTAAATGTGCCTTGCGAAATCGTACGAAACCTTATCTTTTACAACCTGTTAATCCACCTCTTCCCAGCCGGTGATCATGGCCTTGATGTGGGCGGTGGGGGTGTGGCCGGCCGTGGTCAGGTAAACATGTGCAATCAGGAAGATCAGCATCATGAAGGCCGCCGCCGCGTGCAGGAGGGCAACCCACTC
>SXTL01000113.1 GCA_005790965.1 Burkholderiales bacterium
ACCTGGCTCAACCAGCAATATCTGAAAGAAGCGGACAACGCGCGTCTGGCGGGGCTGGTGCGCCCACGGCTGATGCGCCTCGGCGTGAATTGTGACCACGGCCCTGATTGGGCCACGCTGATGGGCCTCCTCAAAGAGCGCGTCAGTACCGTGGTCGAACTGACCGATGCCGCGCACATCTTCTTCGTGCAGATTGAACCCGCCGCCGAAGAATTACAGGCCAAGCTGGACACCGCCGGATTGGCCGCCATCACAGCCTTGCAGGCGGACCTCGCGACCTGCGACTGGAACCCCGATGCCATCAACGCCGCCCTCAAGGCTCGCGCCAAGGAAAACGGCATCAAGCTCGGCCAGATCGGGATTCCTCTGCGCCTGATGCTGTTCGGCACGGCGCAAACGCCATCCCTTGACGCCACCTTGTTCCTGCTCGGCCAAGCCGAAACCCTGCGCCGCCTCGGCGCCGCCCTGCCCCACGCCACCGCCATCCTGTCGGCCTGATTCTGTCTCACCCGAAGTGTGTCTCACCTATGAATAAACTGATTGGTTCCCTCACCAGCCCCTTTGTGCGCAAAGTCCGCATCGTCGCTGCGGAAAAGCGTATCGAGTACGAATTCATTGTCGATGTACCTTGGGAAGCCACCACCCAGGTGCCCGATTACAACCCCCTGGGCAAGGTTCCGGTCTGGATCCTTAACGACGGCCGGCCCTTGTTTGATTCACGCGTCATCGTTGAACATCTCGACTACATCAGCCCAGTCCATCCGCTGATTCCGCGTGAAGCCCGGCCGCGCATCGCTGTTAAACGCTGGGAAGCCCTGGCGGATGGGCTCATCGATGCCGCCGCCCTCGTGTTCATGGAACGCAAACGCCCGGCCGAACAGCAAAGCGCCGAGTGGATGACGCGCCAGATCGACAAAGTCAATCGCAGTCTCGCCGCGCTGGCCACCGATCTCGGCAAAAACGACTGGTGCGCTGAAAACACCTATACGCTGGCCGATATCGCCGTTGGCTGCGCCCTGGGCTATCTCGACCTGCGCTTCCAAGGCGAAATGGATTGGCGCCGTGGCCACCCCGGCCTGTCAGAATTGTTTGACCGCCTGATGGAACGGCCCGGCTTCAAAGACACCGTGCCCATTGTGTAAGGATCGGTTGCAGGGCGGGTTTCCACCCGCCATCCAGAACGCCAGCCTCGGCGCCATTCGTACCCAGCACGCGCTTATTCAACGATCGCGACGCCTTTGATCTGGGCAAAAACCCGCACGCCCGGCACCAATCCAAGCAGGCTAACCGACTTTCGCGTCACCCGGCTCAGGAGGCGCGTCCCGCCCACATCCAACCCAATCATCACCTGACTGTCACTCTCCCCGCCTAAATCGGTCAGAGTGGCGGGCAAGATATTGAGGATGCTGGTGCCGGTCTGGGGCGCCAGGGTCAGGCTGACATCGCGAGCGCGAACCCGCACCCGCACGACACTGCCGATGGGGGCCTCATGTAACGACAGCCAGAGTTTTTCGCCAGAAAAGCCCACACAGGTGAGATGAAAGGCCGCATCATGGGCCACGACTTGAGCGTTGATAATTGCCTCGGCCTCGGCACGATGCGCCAAAGGCAAATCAAGCCGGGTCGTCAGTTCCACCAAGCTACCCGCAGCAACCACCCGTCCGCCGTCGAGCAACACCAGATGGTCAGCCAGGCGCGCCACCTCATCGAAGCTGTGACTGACATAGAGAATGGGAATGTTGGCCTCGGCATGGAGGCGCTCCAGATACGGCAAAATCTCGGCCTTACGCGCCGCATCCAAGGCAGCCAGGGGTTCATCCATCATGAGGATGCGCGGCTCCGTTAGCAGCGCCCGAGCGATGGCCACCCGTTGCGCCTCGCCGCCTGAAAGTCGATCCGGCTTGCGTGCCAGCAGGTGCGTGATACCCAACCGCTCAGCCATTACCTCAATAGCCCCGCCCGCCCCCGCCCGCCGCTGCCCGTAGGCCAAGTTCTGGCGCACGCTGAGATGCGGGAACAGGCGCGCGTCCTGAAACACAAAGCCGATAGGTCGCTGGTGCGCGGGCACAAAGCGGGTTGCATCCTGCCAAACAGTTGCCCCCAAGGCGAGGGATCCGTCAGCGGCGCGCTCCAGCCCGGCCATCAAGCGCAACAGCGTGGTCTTGCCCGAGCCCGACGGCCCAAAGAGTGCCGACACGCCGTGCATCGGCAGGGTCAGGTCGGCAGCCAGGGCAAAGCCGGGATAGGCGTGGCGGAAAGACGCGCGCAGGGTCATAGCCGCCACGGCAGCCGCCGCGCGTAAAGCACCAGCAGAATGCTAAACGACAACCCCAGCAAGATCAGCGACAAACCATGCGCCGCGCCATATTCCAGGGCCTCAACATGGTCATAAATCTGCACCGAAACCACCCGCGTTTCGCCCGCGATATTGCCGCCCACCATCAGCACCACGCCAAACTCACCCAAGGTATGGGCAAAGCCGAAGATGGTCGCGGTCAAAAAACCCGGCGCGGCCAACGGCAAGGCCACGCTCCGAAAGCGATCCCACGGCCCGGCGCGCAGCGTTGCCGCCGCCTCCAGCAGCCCCACCGGAATCGTGGCAAACGCTTGCTGAATGGGCTGCACCACAAAGGGCAGGGAATAAAACACCGAGGCCACCACCAAGCCAGCAAAGCTAAACGGCAAGGTGCCCAGGCCCAAGGCCTGAGTCAGCGCACCAATTGGCCCGTGCGGGCCCATCGCCACCAACAAATAAAAACCCAGCACCGATGGCGGCAACACGATGGGCAGCGCCACCAGCGCCTCAATCACCGGCTTGAAGCGGCGTTGCGTATGCGCCAACCACCACGCCAGCGGCGTGCCAATGACCAGCAACAGCGCCGTGACGAGGGCCGCCAACTTCAGCGTTAACCACAGGGCGGTGAGGTCGGCAGGGCTCATTGGTAACCGTAAAACTGGATAATGCTGCGCGCAGCCGGTTCGCGCAGGAAACGCATCAAGGCACGGGCCGCGGCATTATCGGCCGCCGTTTTCAGCAAAATCGCGTCTTGGCGAATCGGCGCGTACAAATTTTGGGGGACCTGCCAGGCCGAACCGCCCTTGAGCTTGCCAGCCTGCATAACCTGCGCGGCGGCAACCAACCCCATGGCGGCATTGCCGCTGGCGACAAACTGAAAGGTCTGGCCGATGTTCTCGCCCATCACAAAGCGCGGTTTGAGGGCGTCGTAGCGGCCCAGCGCCGTCAAGGCCTCCTGCGCCGCGCGGCCATAAGGTGCAAGTTTGGGGTTAGCAATCGCCACCTTGCCGGTACCGGGCTGGTACAGAATTTTGCCCTCGGCATCTACCGCCGCCGGCTTCGGCGACCACAACACCAGGGCCCCCGTGGCATAGGTAAACCGGCTGCCCAACACGCCCAGTCCCTCGGCCTCCAACCGGGCCGGGGTCTCGGCATCAGCCGACAACAACACCTCGAACGGCGCGCCGTGGCGGATCTGGGCATACAACTTAGCCGTGCTCGCCGCCGCGAAGCTGACCGTGTGGCCGGTCTCCTTCTGAAAAACCGTCGCAAGCGCCGCCAGTGGCGGGGCGAAATTAGCCGCCACCGCCACCTTGACCTCGGCAGCACTAACGGCCTGAGCAAGGCCAAGGCACCACACCCAGCCTGCCAGCCACTTCACTCGATAACCCCGCCGCCCAGACACACCGCGCCATCATAAAGCACCACCGACTGGCCCGGCGTCACCGCCCATTGCGGCTGAGCAAACGCCAACTGCAACCGGTCGCCATCCAAGGCCGTCACCGTGCAGGGCGCATCTGTCTGACGATAACGCGTCTTGGCCGCGTAACAAGCGCCGACCACCGGCGCCGCCCCGATCCAGTTAAGCTGGCTCGCTGTGAGCGTCAGGCTTTGCAGCAACGGATGTTCATGGCCTTGCACGACCGTCAGGCTATTGCGCGCCATGTCCTTGCCGGCGACAAACCACGGCACGCCCTCGACCGCACCCTTCACCCCGCCGATGCCCAAGCCCTGACGCTGGCCCAGGGTGTAATACGCCAGCCCCTCGTGGCGGCCGACCACGCGCCCTTCCGGCGTCTGCATCGGCCCCGGCTGCGTAGGCAAATAACGCTTAAGAAAATCGCGAAAATCGCGCTCACCAATGAAACAAATCCCCGTCGAATCCTTCTTGTTCGCCACCGGCAGATTAATGGCGCGAGCCATGGCCCGCACCTCCGGCTTGGTCAGCTCGCCCAGCGGAAACAGCGCCGGGCCAATCTGCGCCTGGCTCAGGCGATAGAGGAAATAACTCTGGTCCTTGTTGGCATCCACCGCCTTCAACAACTGCCGTGTCGGCGCATCACCCGCCAGCCGCGCGTAATGCCCCGTTGCAATATGCTCGGCACCCAGCCCCAACGCATGGTCGAGGAAGGCCTTGAACTTGATCTCCGCATTGCACAACACATCTGGATTAGGCGTGCGGCCACATTGATATTCGGCCAGAAAATAGCTGAACACCCGCTCGCGGTACTCCGCCGCAAAATTGACCAACTCCACCTCAATGCCTAGCGCATCGCCAATCGCCAGCACATCCAGAAAATCCTGCCGCGCCGGACAGGCCGGATCGTTGTCGTCATCCTCCCAATTCTTCATGAAGATGCCCGTCACCGCATGGCCCTGCTGTTTCAGCAAGTGCGCGGTCACCGCCGAATCGACCCCACCAGAAAGCCCGACGACGATATGTGCCATCAGCGCGACATTCCTAATATTCCGTCAATAAATCCAGCGGATAGCGCCGCCCGGCCAGATAGTCATCGACACAGCGCAACACAAACGGGCTGCGATGCCGCGCCTGACTAGCCACAATCTCCGCCCGCGATAGCCACACCGCGCGCAAGATACCGCTATCCAGCCGCGCCGTCGGGTCATACCCCGCCACCGCGCCGGTAAAGGCAAAGCGCAAATAAGTCAGATCCTTGGTCGGATGCGGCCATTTATAGATACCGAGCAATTCAGTCGGCTCAAAATGATGCGCCGTCTCCTCAAACGCCTCGCGCCGCACCGCGTCGAGCAGGCTCTCCCCCTTTTCGAGATGCCCCGCCGGCTGGTTATAACGCAGGCCGTCCTCGGTCTCTTCCTCGACCAGCAAAAACCGGCCGTCCTCCTCAATCACCGCCGCCACAACGACATTCGGTTTCCAGATTTTTTCAGACATGATTCAGCGTCAAAGGCACAACAAC
>SXTL01000026.1 GCA_005790965.1 Burkholderiales bacterium
TGCAGGACGAGGACCACGCCTTCCTTGAGGGACTTGCCCTTGGCCATTTGCAGTTGGCCGTTGAGCGTGAGGCCGTGGTGCGGCAAAGTAACCTCGGCGGCTTGGCTGCCGAGACTCAGAAATAAAAGAAACAGGAATAGGCTACGCAACATGGTGATCTCCATAGAGGCTTCATGAGGGAATGGTGCGGGGTTAGGCCAATGAGTGCAATAGCACATTTATCCCGCCTGATTGTCCCGTAGAATGATCCCATCATATCCCGTGACGCCCCGTTTGCCATGACTGTTATTCGCCAGGAAGACCTTATTCAGTCGCTTGCCGACGCCTTCCAGTTTATTGCGGTCTATCACCCGCAAGACTTTGTAGCGGCGGTACACGCGGCCTGGCAACGAGAACAAGCGCCTGCCGCTAAGGATGCGTTGGCACAGATTCTGGTGAATTCGCGTCTGTGCGCCGAGGGCCGGCGACCGATCTGCCAAGATACCGGTATGGCCGTGGTGTTCATGGAGATCGGAATGGGGGTGCGTTTTAGCGGCGATGGGGATTTACAGACACTGGTGGATGAGGGCGTGCGCCGCGCTTATACCGATGCCGTCAACCCGTTGCGGGCCTCGGTGCTGGCCGACCCGGCGGGCGCACGGCGCAACACCCGCGACAACACTCCGGCGGTGCTGCATGTGCGTCTGGTACCGGGTGATCGACTCGATATCCGCGTGGCGGCCAAGGGGGGCGGCTCGGAAAACAAGGCCCAGTTTGCGGTGCTGAACCCGTCTGATTCCATCGTCGATTGGGTGCTGGAGCGTCTGCCGGAAATGGGCGCGGGCTGGTGTCCGCCGGGTGTGCTGGGGATTGGCATCGGCGGCACGCCGGAAAAGGCCATGTTGCTGGCAAAGGAATCACTGCTGGCTCCAATCGACATCCAAGATTTGCGTGCCCGTGGGCCGCAGAACCGTATCGAAGAACTGCGCCTGGAGATCTTTGACCAGGCCAATGCGCTGGGTATTGGCGCCCAGGGATTGGGCGGGCTGACCACCGTGCTGGATGTGAAGATCCTTGATTATCCCACCCACGCTGCCAGCCTGCCGGTCGCAATGATCCCTAACTGTGCGGCGACGCGGCATGTGCATTTTTCGCTGGATGGCAGTGGCCCGGCGCGTTTCGCTCCGCCGCCGTTGTCGGCTTGGCCGACGGTCGCCTGGGAAGGTCCAGCGGGGGCAAAGCGGGTGAATCTGGATACGATAACGCGCGCAGAGGTGGCCCGTTGGCGCGCCGGTGATGCCTTGTTGCTGACGGGCAAGCTGTTGACAGGCCGTGACGCCGCACATAAAAAGATTGCGGAGTTGGTCGCCCGGGGCGAGCCTTTGCCGGTCGATTTCCGGAGCCGCTTCATTTATTATGTCGGCCCGGTTGATGCTGTGCGGGATGAGGCCGTAGGTCCAGCGGGACCGACGACAGCCACGCGCATGGACAAATTCACGGACCTGATGCTGGGTGAACTCGGTTTGTTCGGCATGGTAGGCAAGGCTGAGCGCGGGCCGGAGGCCGTGGCGAGTATTCGCCGTCACGGCGCTGCGTATTGCATCGCCGTTGGCGGGGCAGCCTATCTGGTGTCGCGGGCCATCAAGTCCTCAAAGATCCTGGCCTTCCCAGAGTTGGGCATGGAGGCGATCCATGAGTTTGAAGTCGTGGATATGCCGGTGACGGTGGCGGTTGACGCCCAAGGCGCCTCGGTGCATGAAACCGGTCCGCACGAATGGCGGGTGAAATTGCAGGATTTGCGGATAAGACCCGTAGAAAAGTTAATGTGATTTGTTAGGAAGTGCTTGCATAACTCTATTTGTCTGCTAGATTGTGAACCTGTGTGTGGGTTGAGGGGATGAACATGGCAAAAGGATTTTTCGGACGACTGGGCATGCTGTTGGTGCTGGCGTTGGCCCTTGCTCTCCCCGCGCACGCCGAAGCGACGGCCGCATCCGATCGGCCCGCCAAGAGTAAGACGGTTAAGTCTCAAGCGGCCAAAAGCAAGGGGCATAAAGCCCGTGCGGTTAAGGCTAAGGTCGCCAAGTCGCGTGCCGCACGCAAGGCGCTCAACGCCCGGCGTGCCATGGATCGCGAGATGGGGTACTACCGCGTCGTCAATGGTCTGCCAGTTTTGCGCTCAGCGTATGCCGTGGTGATTGATCAACAAACCGGGGCCTTGGTATATGCCAAAAATCCGGATCAGGCGACTCCGATCGCTTCGATCACCAAACTGATGACGGCGATGGTTGTGCTGGATGCCGCGCTACCGCTGGAGGAATCGATTACGGTGAGCGAGGCGGATGTCGATCACCTTAAACATACCCGCTCCCGGCTGCCGATTGGTGCGACGGTGTCGCGTTCGGATCTCTTGCATATGGCCCTGATTGCTTCGGAAAACCGCGCCGCTGCCGCCCTGTCGCGAGCCTATCCGGGGGGGCGTGAGGCCTTTGTTGTCGCCATGAACCGCAAGGCTAGGAACCTTGGCATGACGGAGTCCGTCTTTGTGGACGGCACAGGTCTATCCAGTTCGAACCGCGCGACCGCTCAGGATCTGGCTCGTATGGTGTCGGCCGCGCATGCCTATCCCGTGATCCGAGAGATCAGCACCTTGGGAAGCTATGATATTTTGGTGCCGGGGCGGCGCAATCTGCGCAGTCTGGCTTATAACAACACCAATGCCCTGACGCGTAACAAGGGTTGGGATATCGGGATTTCCAAAACGGGCTATATCAATGAGGCCGGTCACTGTCTGGTGATGCAGGCAAAGATCTCAGACAAGCCGCTGATCATTGTGTTGCTCGATGCCCAGGGTAAGTATTCTCGTATCGGGGATGCCAACCGTCTGCGCCGCTGGCTAGAAAATGGCGCTATGCAGCGCGTGGCCAAGCACACGCCGGGACGCCAAGCCTAGTTGTTTCTGCTTAATTAACCGCCCCGCTCGCCTTGTTGGTGATCGGGGCGGTTTGATTTTGGCCGGCGAATATCAACCATCAGAACACAATAATAGAATAAAGTAGTCAATAGCGGATAATGAGATCGCTTGATAAAAGTCAAGCGTGTTGTTGGCCCGAAAATAAATCCCTATGTATAAAGCGGCTAATGCCACATCGGCAGGGTTGGGTGACTTGTCTCCGCCGGAGCGCGATGGTTACCCCTACCGATTGGTTGAGGGTGGGTGGGCTTTTCTGGTGCCGTGTCTCGAGGGTTGACCCTTTCGGCTTGGGAAGCAATAAAAGGAGAGTGCGATGAAAAAGGCAATAGGAAGGGCGTGTGCTCTGATGTTGTGTTTAATGGCTAGCGCCATGGTGGCACCGGCGCTGGCCGCTGATTCCATTGTGGCCTTGGCCAACACTTGCAACAACTGTCACGGGCTCAAGGGCGTCAGCGTGGGGGCTTCGATGCCTTCCATCGGGGGGCAATCTGAGAGCTATCTTCGTACGGTGATGTTGGAGTGGAAGAACGGGACACGCTATTCCGCCACCATGGGCCGTCTGCTTAAAGGCTATAGCGACGAGCAAATCGTAGCGCTTGCCAAATATTTTGCGGCCCAACCGTGGGTTCCCGCCGAGCAACGCGCGCCTGATCAGGTCGTCTTTAATGGACGCCTCGTTAGTGACCGTTGCACCACCTGCCATGGTGAGCGCGGAGGCCAGCCTAGTGACGACCAAACGCCCCGCTTGAATGGGCAGTGGGCCCTGTATCTCGAGATGGAGTTGAACAAGTATCGCGACGAGGAAGTCAAACTGCCGCATCGCAAGATGCGCAAAAACGCCCAAAAGTTGGAACCGGCCGAGGTCTATGAGGTGTCCAACTTCATGGCTGTCCAGAAAGGTCAGTGAGGAGACGATGATGAACAGTGTGAATCGGCGTGTATTTTTGCAGTCTCTTGCGGCCGCTGGATCGGCCTCCATTCTGACGGTCCCCGCGGCGCGTGCGGCGTCGACCGCGAAGGCCCGGGTCGTGGTGGTCGGCGGGGGGTTTGGGGGTGCAGCGGCGGCCAAGTACATCAAATTGATGGACCCCGCGATTGATGTCACCTTGGTCGAGCCCAATGCGACCTATACCGCGTGTCCGCTTTCCAACGAGGTGATCTCGGGGCATCGCACTCTGGAAAGTTTGCAAACCCGCTATGGCGGGCTGACGGCGCGCGGGATCAATATCGTGCAGCGCTGGGTGACGGCCGTGGATCCGATCAAAAAGGTGGTGACCCTGACGGGCGGCGCCACGCTGTCCTACGATGCCTTGATCATGGCTCCCGGTGTAGATTTCACATGGGGGGCCGTGGAGGGCTATACCTCGGAGGTGTCGGCAGAGATTCCGCATGCCTATAAGGCCGGTCCGCAGACCCTGCTCTTGAAGCAACAGGTTGAAGCGATGAAGGATGGTGAGGTGTGCATTATCGCCCCGCCGCCTAAGCCCTTCCGCTGTCCGCCCGGGCCGTATGAGCGAGCGGCGCAGATTGCGCATTACCTTAAGCATCACGGCAAGGGTAAGTCCAAGATCCTGATCCTGGACCCCAATGACTCCTTCTCCAAGCAAGGGCTCTTTACGCAGGCATGGAAGGCGCTTTACCCGGGCATGATTGAATGGGTTCCAGGCAAGGACGACGGCAAGGTTGTGAAGATCGACCCCAAGACGCGAACCTGTTACACCACTTTCGGCGAGCACAAGGGGACTGTGGTCAACATCATTCCGGCCCATAAGGCCGGCAAGATTGCGCGCGATGCCGGGCTGGCCAATGCCCAGGGCTGGTGCGAGGTGCAACCGATGACCATGGAATCAACCGTGCACAAGGATATTTATCCGGTGGGCGATTGCTGTATTGCCGGCGAATTGCCGGTCTATGACATGCCCAAGTCCGCGCACATGGCCGTTACCCAGGCCAAGGTGGCAGCGGGGGCCATCATCGCCAAACTCCACGGCTTGCCCAACCCCGAGCCGTTTTATGTCAACACTTGTTACAGCCTGGTGGCACCGGATTATGGTTTCTCGGTGGTGCATGTGTACAAGGTAGAAGACAACAAATTCATCTATGTGAAGACGGCCGGCGGCATCTCGCCGATTCAGGCAGCGCCGATCACCCGGAAGTTGGAGTCAGAGTATGCCAACGGCTGGTTCAACAACATCATGGCTGACGCCTTTGCCTGAGTCCGGAGGCGATGATGAATGAACGGATGACCCATAAACCTGCCCCTGCCGGGGTGTCTGCAACCAAGAGGAGCAATATCATGAACATTACGCAGTGGATTACACGCAGCGTGCTGGGGGTGGGGGCATGTCTCCTCGCTTTGTCGGCACACGCAGGGGTCTCGGCCCCCTTGAAGCCGAGTGACTTTGAGCCAGTTGCGACCAAGGCCGCCAAATCGATTGCCCCAATCGAAGAAAGAAAGTGTTATTCCTGCCACGACAATATCGAGGAGTTCCATAGTGGCGGTCGGCATGCCACGGTGAACTGTGCCGCTTGCCATGACGCCGTGGATCACCTGAAGAGCGCGAAGGAAAAGGATATGGGCAAACGGCCCGTGACCCGAACCGACCATCAGGTTTGCGCCACCTGTCACGCCGATCAGTACAATTCCTTCGTCAAGGTCAACCATGCCTCCGGAGCACGGGTTGAGAAGGCCGCCTTCAAGAGCCGTTCGCCGTTGTTCGACAAGCTGATGGAGGGTTACGGCTTTACCATTGAGCACAACGAGCCGCGCTCGCACGCCTTTATGCTGGTCGATCACTTGATCGTGGACCGCGCTTACGGTGGCCGCTTCCAGCTTAAGAACTGGATGCATGTCAGTGATGCTGATGGGGCCGTTAAGGGCGCCTGGAGTATTTTGACGGATAAGGAACCGGCCACTTCGGAGCAGAAGAAATTCATGCCCCAGACCGTAACCGCCGGCAATCCGGTATGTCTGACCTGCAAGACCCAAGACCATATCCTCGACTGGAAATACATGGGTGACAAGGATCCGAAGGCCAAGTGGGATCGCACCTCCAAGGTGGTCGACTTTGCGCGTGACCTGAAGCATCCGCTGAACTGTTTCATGTGCCATGACCCGCACTCGGCGGCCCCGCGCGTGGTGCGTGATGGCCTGATCAATGCGGTGGTGGATCGCAAACTGGGCACCTATCCGCTCGATCCGGCCAAGAGCGCCCAGAGCACGATCAAGAAGGTCTGGTTCCAGCGCGATGGCAAGGATTTCCGTGCGATCGGCCTCTTGTCCAAGTCGGACTCTAATGTGATGTGTGCTCAGTGCCATGTGGAATATAACTGTGGCCCGGGCTTTGATCTGGGTGATGCAGCGACAGGCAAGGCGCCCGAGTACATCAAGATGTCTGACCCGCGTACCAACCTGTTCCCGTGGACCAATGTCATGGGCTACAAGGAGGTGATGACCAAGCAGTACAACTTCAAGGACTTCAAGCATGCCAGCACGGCGGCCTTGTTGCCCAAGATTCAGCACCCGGAAATGGAGACCACATGGGGATCCAAGCATGAGCGTGCCGGTGTCGAGTGTAAGGATTGCCATATGCCCAAGACCAAGTCTTCGGCCGATGCCAAGCCCTACACCTGGCACGGTCAGCAGAGTGCGCGCAACATGACCCAGGAAACATGTGCCAAGTGTCACAAGGGCTGGACCGTTGAAGAGTCCAAGTACCAGATCGATTCGATCCAGAACTATATTCGCGGCAAAATGACCAAGGCCGAGTTCTGGTTGGCCCAACTCATCGACGAGATGCTGAAGGCCAAGGACAAGGGCGTGGATGAGGCAACCATGGCCAAGGCCAAGGAATACCAGTATGACGCGACGCTGTACTGGGAATGGTGGACGGCCGAAAATTCCGATGGCTTCCATAACCCGGAAATGGCACGCGCTTCGCTGGCCAAGTCGATGGATGCCTCGAAGGCAGGTATCCAGATGCTGAAGGAGGCCATGGCCGCCAAGAAGTAAACGCTAGCTAGTGTGAGGGGCCGGTCGATGACCGGCCTCTTTTTTTGAGCGGCGATCGCGTCTGCCGGGAGAGACCCGGGCGGCCCTAGTCGCTTGTTTGAGACAATACATGGAGCCCCATGCGGTTTCCGGTTATCCTCCACGAACATTTATTCTCTAACCCTTGGTTGATGCAACTTTCGGCTCATGATTTGACCTGTCAACGCGGCGATCGGCTGCTTTTTTCAGGCTTGCAGATGGATCTGCAGGCCGGCCAGTTGTTGCTGGTACAGGGGGGAAATGGGCGTGGAAAGACCAGCTTTCTTAGGCTGTTAAGTGGATTGTCGCAACCTGAGGCGGGGGAGGTGCGCTGGAACGGTGAATCCATCGACCGGGTTCGCGAGACCTATCAGCAGAGCATGGTGTATCTGGCACATGCCAACGGGGTCAAGGACGACTTGACGCCGGTCGAGAATGTCCAGATTTATGCGGGGTTGCGGGGCCAAAAGCGGGTGCCGGCGGAGATAGAGCCGGTTTTGGTTCGCATGGGATTGGCGGCATGCCTGGATTTGCCGGCCCGGGTTTTGTCCTTTGGTCAGCGCCGTCGGGTGGCGTTGGCCGGTCTGCTGGTTTCCGGTGCCCTATTGTGGATTCTCGACGAGCCGTTGACCGGGCTGGATGTACGCGGGGTGGCGGAGGTAGAGACCTTGCTACGCGAACATGTGCAGGCGGGTGGCATGGTGGTGATGACCACACACCAGCCGCTGCGCTTGCAGGGGGTGGACACGGTAATGTTGCAGATCGGTCCGGTCATGCAGGTCGATGGTTCGGTGTCTGCGCCTGCGAATGAGGCGGCATAGGTTATGTGGCGCTTCCTGCTTACCGTTATTCGTCGCGACCTCCTTCTGGCGGCGCGCCGCAAGGGCGACTGGCTGACTTCGCAGTTCTTCTTTGTTATGGTGGTGAGTATGTTCCCGCTGGGCATTGGGGCTGACCCCGAGCAGTTGCGCCGGGTAGCGGGCGGGGTGCTGTGGGTGGCGGCCTTGTTGGCCAGCTTGCTGTCGCTGCAGCGGCTCTATGCCGATGATCATCGCGATGGCAGCCTCGAGCAGATGCTGCTGTCGCCCCAGCCGGCGCTGATCTTGGCACTAGGTAAGGCGATTGCACATTGGCTGATTTTTGGCCTGCCGCTTTTGGTGATCGCGCCCCTGCTGGGGCTGCAGTTTGCCCTGCCACCAGACGCGATTGGCACGCTCGTGATTGCGTTGGCGATCGGCACCCCGGTACTTTCCTTGCTGGGTGGCGTGGGAGCGGCGCTGACCTTGGGCTTGCGTGGGGGCGGCACCCTGTTGACCTTGTTGATCCTGCCCCTGTATGTTCCAGCCCTGATCTTTGGGGCCGGGGCTGTGGACGGGGTTTTGGCCGGGTTGGGTGCCGAGGCGCAACTTTCGCTGCTGGGGGCCTTTATGGGCCTGTGCCTGTTGCTGGCGCCTTGGGTGACCGGGGCGGCCCTGCGGGTCTCGGTGGATTGAAGATAAATAAGGATTGAGTTGCATGAACCTATATCACTACGCAGCCCCCGCGACTTTTTATCGCCTAGCCGGACGCTGGACGCCTTGGTTTGCGTGGGGCGCGGGGCTTCTCACCGGCATCGGCCTTTACATCAGTTTCTTCGTTGCACCGACCGATTTTCAGCAGGGCGAGGCCTATCGCATCATTTTCATCCATGTCCCGGCCGCTTGGATGTCAATGTTCATCTATCTGGTCATGGCCTTTTGGTGCGCCATCGGTTTGGCCTTCAATACCCGGCTGTCCTTCCTGATGGCACGCGCCCTGGCTCCGACTGGGGCGCTGTTCTGTTTTCTGGCACTGTGGACCGGTGCCCTGTGGGGCAAGCCGATGTGGGGCGCCTGGTGGGTCTGGGATGCGCGCTTGACCTCGCAACTGATCCTGCTCTTTCTCTATGTGGGCATCATGGCCTTGTGGGCTGCGATTGATGACCCGAAGCGCGGCGATCGTGCCGGGGCGCTCTTGATTCTGGTCGGTGCTGTTAATGTGCCGATCATCTATTTTTCGGTAAAGTGGTGGAACACCTTGCATCAGGGTTCGTCCATCAACCTCACGAAGGCACCTTCCATGGCGACGATTATGTTGGTGGGCATGCTAGTGATGGCCATTGCGGCCTGGCTCTATACCATTGCGGTTGCTTTAGTGCGGGTGCGGGGTTTGATTTTGGAACGGGAACGCCATACGGATTGGGCGCAAGAGGCCATGAAGGCCCTGAAGGAGGCATGATGGTGTGGCAAAGCGGGACTGAATTCTGGTCCATGGGCGGATATGGGTTGTATGTCTGGGGCTCGTTCGGCGTAACGGGGTTGGGTGTGGCTCTGGAAGTTTGGTTGTTGCGGCGTGGGCAACGGTCGTTGCTTAACCGGTTGCAGCGCATGCAACGCTGGGAGGCGCAATGAAACCCCGGCACAAAAAATTATTAGCGATCGGCGTGGTCGTGGCCGTGTTGGGTATTGTGGTCATGCTGGTGCTCAATGCCTTTCGGAGCAATCTGGTGTTCTTCTTTTCGCCCACCGAGGTGGCGGCAGGAAAAGCGCCCAAGGATCGCGCCTTCCGGATTGGCGGTTTGGTCGAAATGGGCAGTATCCAGCGCAGCGGGGACGGCATGACGCTGACTTTTAAGGTGACGGATACGGCAAACAGCATTCCCGTTACCTATCAGGGAGTCGTGCCGGACCTGTTCAAGGAAGGCAAGGGGGCCGTGGCCGAAGGCCGCATCGGTACAGACGGCCGCTTTACTGCGACGACGGTGCTCGCCAAACATGATGAGAACTATATGCCGCCCGAGGCCGCGAGTGCGATTGAGCAGGCGCAGAAGGCGAAAGCCACTTTGAAGGAGTAAAGAATGATCCCTGAAATTGGCCATTTTGCCCTTGTCCTGGCGCTGCTCTTGGCGTTGGTTCAATCCGTCCTGCCGTTGATTGGCGCCCAGACCGGCAACGCGCGTTTTCTCGCGGTGGCCCGACCGGCGGCGCAGGCGCAGTTTCTGTTTGTTGTGTTGGCCTACGCCTGCTTGGTGACGGCCTTTCTGCAGAATGATTTCTCGGTCCGCAATGTGGCGATGAACTCCTTCTCGCAACTGCCGGCCGTGTATCGTTTCACGGCCTCCTGGGGCTCGCATGAAGGCTCCATGCTGCTGTGGGCGCTGATCCTCGCCTTTTGGACCATGGCGGTCAGCGTCCTGTCACGCCGTCTGCCGGAAGATATGGCGGCGCGCGTGATCGGCATCATGGGTCTAATCTCGGTGGGTTTTCTGGCCTTCCTGCTCTTTACCTCCAACCCCTTTGATCGCCTGCTGCCGGCCCCGCCGGATGGGCGTGATTTGAATCCGTTGTTGCAGGATCCGGGCATGGTCCTGCACCCGCCGATGCTCTACATGGGCTATGTCGGTTTCTCGGTGGCCTTTGCCTTTGCCATTGCGGCCCTTCTCTCCGGCAAACTGGACGCGGCTTGGGCGCGTTGGTCGCGGCCATGGACCACGGTGGCATGGACTTTCCTCACCATGGGTATTGCGCTGGGCAGTTGGTGGGCCTATATCGAATTAGGCTGGGGCGGCTGGTGGTTCTTGGATCCAACCGAAAACGCCTCGTTCATGCCTTGGCTGGCCGGTACGGCCTTGATCCACTCGTTGGCGGTGACCGAGAAGCGCGGGGTCTTCAAGTCCTGGACCGTTCTCTTGGCCATTACGGCTTTCTCTTTGTCTTTGCTGGGGACCTTCTTGGTGCGTTCCGGGGTGCTTTCCTCGGTGCACGCCTTCGCCACTGATCCGGCGCGCGGTGCCTTTATCCTTGGTTTCCTGGCGCTGGTGATTGGCGGCTCCTTGTTGCTTTACGCCCTGCGTGCCCCGACCATGCTCGGCAGTGCGCGCTTCGCGGCGTTTTCGCGGGAGTCTTTGCTGCTGGCCAACAATGTGGTGCTGGTCTCGGCCTTGGGTTCGGTTCTGCTGGGCACCCTGTACCCGCTCTTCCTCGATGCCCTTGGTATGGGCAAGATCTCGGTGGGCGCACCCTATTTCAATGCCGTCTTCGTGCCGCTCATGGTGCCGGTTCTGTTCCTCATGGCCGTGGGCCCGCTGACCCGTTGGAAGGGCGCCAGTTTGCCTGACATAGTGGTGCGTCTGCGGCTGGCCTTTGCCGTGGCGGTGATCGCGGCGGTGGCAGTCCCGCTGGCGGCGGGCGAGTTCAAGCCCTGGGTGGCCTTGGGCGTGGGCCTAGCGGTGTGGATTGTCTACGGCGTGGCGCTGGGTTTTGCCGATCGACTGAAACATGGCGGTAATCTGTTGGCGCTGCCGCGGGGTTTCTGGGGCATGCAACTCGCCCACTTGTCGATGGCCGTCGGCATTGTCGGTATCGCGCTGGTTTCCGGTTATGAGGGCGAACGCAATGTAAAGATGGCGGTCGGCGATACGGCGCAGCTTGCCGGCTATACCTTCACTTTTAAGGGCGCTGAGGCCTATGAGGGTCCCAATTTCCACGCGGCACGCGGACATCTGGTGGTCAAATCGGCGAGCGGTTCGGAATTCACTCTGCGCCCCGAAAAGCGTCTCTATAACGCTGGGGGCATGCCGATGACCGAGGCTGGCATCAACTACGGCGTGCTGCGTGACATTTATGTGGCGATGGGCGAAGAGATCGAGCCGCAGGTCTGGACCATCCGCTTGTTTTACAAACCCTTCATTGATTGGCTGTGGTTTGCGGCGGCGCTGATGGCTCTGGGGGGGGCTTTGGCGGCCTCTGACCGGCGTTACCGTATTGCCCTAAAAGACAAGGCGGCCGCATGAACAAGCGCCTTATCCCCCTGATTGTTTTCCTGGTCCTGGCGGTCTTTTTCGCCATCGGCCTGACCAAGAACCCGCGTGAGGTTCCCTCGCCCTTCATCGATAAGCCCGCCCCGGCCTTCCGTCTGCCGGAAGTCGGTAACCCGGCCCAGACCTTTGGCCCGGAAGAGATGCGTGGCCAGGTCTGGATGCTCAATGTCTGGGCGCCGTGGTGCGTGTCGTGTCGGCAGGAACATGGTGTGCTGATGCAGCTGCAGGCACAGGGTGTCAAACTGGTTGGCCTCAACTGGAAAGACAAGGATCGCGAGGCCGCGGCGCTTTTGGCCCGCTTGGGTAGTCCTTACCTCAGCACAGTGGATGATTTGGATGGCCGCGTCGGCATCGACTATGGTGTGACCGGAACGCCAGAGACCTTCGTCATCGACAAGGGCGGGATCATCCGCTTCAAGCAGACCGGGCCGATTAGCGAAGAGGTCTGGAAGGAAAAACTCGAACCGATGTTGAAGGAGTTGGCGCGATGAAGCGGTTGTTCATGATAGGGGTCACGCTGTTGGCCACCCAGGTCTTGGCGGGCGAGGCTCAACCGGTTGGCGAAGATCCGCAGATTGAGCAGCGTCTCAATGTGCTGGCCGAGGATCTGCGCTGCCTGGTCTGTCAAAATGAGAGTTTGGCGGGTTCGCATGCCGAGCTGGCCGAAGACCTGCGCCGCGAGATTCGCGATCAGATGAAGCAGGGCAAAGATGACAAGCAGGTGGTCGAGTATCTGGTGGCGCGCTATGGCGACTTTGTGCTCTACAAGCCGCCGTTCAAGCCTCTAACTTTGGTGCTTTGGCTAGGCCCGCTGGTGTTCCTGCTGGTGGGTGGGATCACCTGGTGGACGGTACTGAAGCGGCGTCGGGCCCAACCGGAAGGGATGGCGAATACTCAAGCACGGGCCGAAGCGGCGCGTATTCTGGAAGGAAAATCGGAATGAACGAGAATCTCTGGATTTTTGTCGGTGTCGCTGTATTGGCGATGGGTATCGCACTCGTGTGGGTGTTGCCACCCTTGTTGCGTACGCCCAAGTCGCACGCCTCCGAGCGGCGGGCCATGAACATTGCGGTCTACCGCGATCAGCTCAAGGATCTCGAATCCGAGCGCGACAATGGAGCTTTGTCTGTCGAGCAGTTCGAACAGTCCAAGCGGGAACTGGAAGATCGTCTGAGCGAGGATGCCCTGCAAGAGGCGGCCGTCGCGGCAGCGGGCGATCGGGGTGGGCGCTGGGTCGGCTGGACCGTAGCCGGTGTACTGCCGGTTCTGGCCATCGCCCTTTATGTCGTGCGGGGTGCCCCTGAGGTATTGATTCAGCCCGCTCTGGCTAGCGCCCCGGCGGCACAGGATCCTCATGCGGGTCGCGGCGATATGGCGGCTAACATGGCACAGATCGAGGCGGAGCTCGAAAAGCTGAAAAAAGCGGCTGAGGCAGACCCGAAGAATGGTCAGGCCTGGTTGAAATGGGGTATGGCCAACTTGGCCATGGAGCGTTTCCCGGTGGCGGTAGCGGCCTTGAAGAAGGCCACGGAGTTGTTGCCCAAGGAATCTGCAGTCTGGGCCCATTACGCCGAGGCCGTCGCGCTGGCCGGTAACCGAAGCCTAGAAGGTGAGCCTATCCGTCTTCTGCGGCATGCCTTGGAGCTGAATCCGCTTGAGCCCAAGGCGCTAGAACTGGCTGGTATCCACGCCTACCAGAAGGAGAATTGGGCGCAAGCGGCCTATTACTGGAAGAGCCTGATCAAGCAGATGAGTGATGAGGAAAAGCAGTCGGCCTATGGTCAGAATATCGCCGAGGCCGAACGCGAGGCGCGTGGCAAGGCTGAAGCCGGTTTGGCTGGCCTGACCCAACCGGGCAAAGAGCCGCTCAAGGCCAAGGCCAAGGCCTCAACCGGCCCCCGTATCGAGGGTCGCGTTGAGTTGGCGGCTGCGCTCAAGGACAAGGTTCGTCCTGAGGACACCATTTTTCTTTTCGCCCGTGCGGGCGAGAATGGCCCGCCTTTGGCCGTGATGAAGGCGCGGGCAAGTGCCTTGCCGTTGGTCTTTGTGCTCGATGACAGCATGGCGATGACACCGGATATGGCGCTCTCCAAGGTGCCCGAAGTGGTGCTGGTGGCCCGGGTCAGCAAGAGCGGTCAGCCCAAACCGGCCGCAGGGGATCTGGAAGGCAAGTTGTCTGCGGTCAAGGTGGGCGCCAAGGGAGTTAAATTGGTGATCGATCGCGTGCATCCGTGATGTAGTCGCGAACGCGAACAGGGTCCGCCATGTTTGAGGCCGCCGAGCTTGGGCATCGTGTCAGCAAGGCGGAGTATGCACGGGCCGAGCCGGCCTTGCGCGAGGCTTTGTTGCGTGCCCAGTACGCGCTCGGTGAGACCCGCCCTTTTTCGGTTGTGATCCTGTCGGCGGGCATTGACGGGGCGGGCCGCCGTGAGGCGGTTAACCTTCTCAATGCCTGGATGGACCCGCGCTTCATCAGCGTGCATGGTATGGGCAACCCTTCGGATGAGGAGGCCGAGCGTCCATCCATGTGGCGTTTCTGGCGGCGTTTGCCGGCGCGTGGCGAGATCGGCATCTTTCTCGGTACCTGGTACACCCAGCCTTTACTTGACCGGGCTTATGGCCGGATCGGATCGGCGCGCTACCACGAGGCGGTCGAGCAGATTGAACACTTCGAGCGTATGTTGTGCGACGAAGGCGTTTTGCTGATTAAGTTTTGGTTTCACCTCTCCAAAGACCGACAACGCACCCGGCTCGAGGACCTTGAGGCCGATCCCAAGACCCGCTGGCGGGTGACCGAGCAGGACTGGCGGAACTTTTCCCGTTACAACCGGTTTCATGAGGCCAGCGAGCAGGCCATCCGGATGACGAGTCGGGCCCATGCGCCGTGGACCATCATTGATGGCAGTGAGGGGCGCTACCGCAGCCTGGCTATGGGCCGCGCCCTGCTGGAGGTCCTAGAACGGCGCTTGGCCGAGGCATCTGTGCCGAGCGTCCCTCGCCCGGCGGTATTGAGGCCTCCGGGCGGGCTGGATAACCGTCATATCCTCAATGCCTTGGATCTGGGGCAACGGCTCAAGCGTCCTGCCTACCTGCAGCAACTTGAGGTCCTGCAAGGAAGGCTCAATCTGCTAACCCGGCACAAGGCCTTCAAGCGCATGGCGGTCGTTACGCTGTTCGAGGGTAACGATGCCGCCGGCAAGGGCGGTACGATACGGCGCATCACGGGGGCGCTGGATGCCCGCCAGTACCATGTCATTCCTATCGCGGCGCCTTCCGATGAAGAGCGTGCCCACCCTTATCTGTGGCGCTTCTGGCGCCATTTGCCGCAGCGCGGGCATTTTGCGATCTTCGACCGATCTTGGTATGGCCGCGTTCTGGTCGAGCGCGTCGAGGGGTATTGCGCCGAGGTCGATTGGCAGCGCGCCTACGGTGAGATCAATGACTTTGAAGAACAGATGGCCGGGCACCAGATTGTGGTGGTGAAGTTCTGGCTGGCCATCAGTCAGGATGAACAGCTGATTCGTTTCAAGGCACGCGAGGCGACCGATTTCAAACGCTACAAGATCACACCTGAGGATTGGCGCAACCGCGAGCGCTGGGATGACTACGCGGCGGCCGTCTGCGATATGGTTGAGCGCACCGGGACAACGATCGCGCCTTGGACGCTGGTTGAGGCGAATGACAAATACTTTGCCCGCATCAAGGTGCTGACCACGCTGTGCGAGCGTATCGAGGCGGCATTGGAAGAGGCCGAAAAACCGGTTCATAAGGGCCGAAACGCTAATTAAAGTGTCATGATAAAACGCGCGATCGGCGTAAAATGACAGCAATATCCGTTTAATCTGGAGTGCATCATGGCTCACCCCCTTGCTGGCCAAGCCGCGCCCGCTGAATCTCTCACTGATATCGCCGCCTTGCTTAAAGCCTATGACGATCGCCCCGATGCGAGCGTCTCGACCCAGCGGGTCGCTTTCGGCACGAGTGGGCATCGCGGCAATGCCTTTGCCAGAAGCTTTAACGCGGCGCATATCGAGGCCATCGTTCAGGCGGTGTGCGAATACCGTGCGGCCCAGGGCATCACCGGCCCACTTTATCTGGGTAAGGACACCCATGCCTTGTCGGCTCCGGCCGAGCGCAGTGCCTTGCAGGTCTTGGCCGCCAACGGGGTGGATGTTCGATTTCAGGCCGGCGATGGTTTTACGCCTACGCCCGTGATCTCGCGCGCCATCCTGGCCTGGAACGCTGATCCCGGCCAGCCGCGCGCCGACGGCCTCGTCATCACCCCCTCGCATAATCCACCGCAGGATGGTGGCATTAAGTACAACCCGCCACACGGCGGTCCAGCCGACACCGATGCCACCGGCTGGATCGAGCAACGCGCCAATGCTCTATTGGTGGAAGGAGGTGCTGGTGTTAAGTCGCTACCGATCGAACAGGCCCGCACTGCATCGACGACCCATGCCGAGGATTTTGTTGCGCCTTATGTCAATGATCTGGGCCATGTCATCGATATGGAAGCCATCGCCAAGGCGGGCCTGCGCATCGGCGTAGACCCCATGGGTGGCGCAGCAGTGGCCTATTGGCAGCCGATCGCTGCGCGTTATGGGCTGAACCTCACCGTGGTCAATCCCAAGGTCGATCCGGCCTTCGCCTTCATGACGCTGGACCATGATGGCAAGATACGCATGGACTGTTCCAGCCCTTATGCCATGGCCTCGCTGGTTGGCCTGAAGGACCAGTACGACATTGCCTGGGGTAATGACGCCGATGTCGATCGGCACGGTATCGTCACGCCATCCAGCGGCCTGATGAACCCCAACCACTTTCTCGCCGTTGCCATTCATTACCTGCTTACCCATCGCCCGGCCTGGTCGCCCACCGCGGCCGTCGGCAAGACGCTGGTCTCTAGCGCCATGATTGACCGGGTGGTTGCCTCACTCGGCCGCACCCTGGTCGAGGTGCCGGTCGGTTTCAAATGGTTCTCGCCAGGCCTCTTTGAAGGTAGCGTTTGTTTTGGTGGTGAAGAATCCGCCGGGGCCTCCTTCCTGCGCCGCGATGGTAGCGTCTGGAGCACGGACAAGGACGGCATCATTTTGGGCTTGCTGGCCGCTGAAATCCTTGCCGTCACCGGCCAGGACCCCGGCCAGTATTACCAGATGCTGGTCGCCGAACACGGCGCCCCGGCTTACCTCCGCATCGACGCACCCGCGACGCCCGAGCAAAAGGCCGCGTTCAAGAAACTCACCGGCGACAAGGTTGCGGCCGCCACCCTGGCCGGCGATCCTATTACCGCCCGCCTGACCCA